>NZ_JBVJVY010000059.1:0-31078 GCF_055603265.1 Streptomyces sp. NPDC037288 | reverse complement strand
CCCCCCCCCCCCCCCCCCCCCCCCCCCCCCCCCCCCCCCCCCCCCCCCCCCCCCCCCCCCCCCCCCCCCCCCCCCCCCCCCCCCCCCCCCCCCACGGCCGTCGCCTTTACAGGAACGAGTTGATCTCGATCGTCTCGTCCCGGCCCGGGCCCACGCCGATCGCGGAGATCGGGGCGCCGGACATCTCCTCCAGCGCCTTGACGTAGTTCTGGGCGTTCTTGGGGAGGTCCGAGAAGGACTTGGCCTTGGTGATGTCCTCCGACCAGCCCGGCAGCGTCTCGTAGACCGGCTTCGCGTGGTGGAAGTCGGACTGCGAGTACGGCAGCTCCTCGACGCGCTTGCCGTCGATCTCGTACGCCACGCAGACCGGGATCTGCTCCCAGCCGGTGAGGACGTCGAGCTTGGTGAGGAAGAAGTCGGTCAGGCCGTTGACGCGGGTGGCGTAGCGGGCGATGACCGCGTCGAACCAGCCGCAGCGGCGGTCACGGCCGGTGGTGACACCCCGCTCGCCGCCGATGCGGCGCAGCGCCTCGCCGTCCTCGTCGAACAGCTCGGTCGGGAAGGGCCCGGCGCCGACGCGGGTGGTGTAGGCCTTGAGGATGCCGATCACGCGGCTGATCTTCGTGGGGCCCACTCCGGCGCCGGTGCAGGCGCCGCCCGCGGTGGGGTTGCTGGAGGTCACGAAGGGGTACGTGCCGTGATCGATGTCCAGCAGCGTGCCCTGGCCGCCCTCGAACAGGACGACCTTGTCGTCCTCCAGGGCCTGGTTCAGGACCAGCACGGTGTCGGCGACGTACGGCTCGATCTGCTCGGCGTAGCCCAGCAGCTCCTCGACCACCTGGCTCACGGCGATGGCGCGCCGGTTGTACAGCTTGGTGAGGATCTGGTTCTTGACGTCGAGGGCCGCCTCCACCTTCTGGGTGAGGATCGACTCGTCGTACAGGTCCTGCACCCGGATGCCGACGCGGTTGATCTTGTCCGCGTAGGTCGGGCCGATACCGCGGCCGGTGGTGCCGATCTTGCGCTTGCCGAGGAAGCGTTCCGTCACCTTGTCGACGGTCACGTTGTACGGCGTGATGATGTGCGCGTTGCCGCTGATCAGGAGCTTTGACGTGTCAACGCCACGCTCGTTCAGACCGCTCAGCTCGGAGAGCAGGACCGACGGGTCGACGACGACGCCGTTGCCGATGACCGGAACACAAGTAGGCGAGAGGATTCCGGAAGGGAGGAGGTGGAGTGCGTACTTCTGGTCGCCGACGACGACCGTGTGGCCGGCGTTGTTGCCGCCCTGGTATCGCACTACGTAGTCCACGGAGCCACCGAGCAGGTCGGTCGCCTTTCCCTTGCCTTCGTCACCCCACTGAGCACCGAGCAGCACAAGTGCGGGCACGCGCGTACACCCCTTCCGGGCGGGGCATGTCCATGGTCGGGGGCGTGGGCGTAAGGTTCACCGCCGCGTGCCACAGCGACCGCCGTTGGTCGCACAACCGTCGGACCGGATGCCCCGGAATAGACGAAGCCCCTGGCGCAATAGCGCAAGGGGCTCTTGCACAAAGATGCTACCCGAGGAAGCGAGGCAGGACCGAGGTGGCGACTTTCGCGATGTCCGAACAGCTGCTGGTGATCATCGATCCGGCGGCACGGCAGACGGACGGGGAGTCCGTACGGATCGCGAAAGACGTGCTCAGCGCGGGTGCGGCGGCCAAGGTGTGCCTGCCGGACGGGCCGGAGGAATTCGCCCGCGCACTGGGCCGCAGGGGTTCGAGGCGGCCGGTGGTGGTGGGGGACGACCGTGCGCTGGTCCGGGCGGTCACCCTGCTGCACCGGCGGCGGGAGCTGGCCGGATGTGCCCTGTCGGTGGTCCCGGTGGGTGAGACGTCCGTCGCTCGGTCCCTGGGCGTGCCGGGCGGGGCGGTGGCGGCGGCGCGGGCGGTGCTGGACGGGGCCGAGCGGCGCCTGGACCTGCTGGTCGACGACAGCGACGGGGTCGTCCTGGGCGCGCTGGGCATTCCGCCGGAGCCGGTGCGGGCGGCTGCCGCCCAGCCGGTGCCGGTGGGTTCGGGCCGGGCCTGGTACCGCTCCCTGGTCCGCACCCTCGCCCCCCGCCCGCCCCGGCTGTCCGCCGTTCCGGCCCCGGGGCCGTCCCGGCTGCGTGTCGAGGTCGACGGGGAGACCGTGGTGGATCTGGGCCAGCCCGTGGCGGCGGTGTCGGTGAATCCGGGCACGGGCGGCGTGGCCGAGGTGGAGGTACGCCCGCTGTCGGTGGGCGCGGAGGCGACGCCGCTCCGGGCCTGCGGACGCATGGTGACGGTGGTCGGTACGGATTTCCGCTACCGCGCGGACGCGGCGGTGTCGGGGCCGGTACGGCGGCGTACGTGGCGTGTGGTGGAGGACGCCTGGGGACTGGTGCTCCCTTCGCCCTGAGCCCGCCCGCGTGAGTCGCCCCACGCCCCCAATGGTCTGGTGACAAATATTTAACTGCGCCGACCCCTTCCCGTGCACCCGTGTCGTCCACCATCCTGCTCCATCAGGACCCAGCGACCGGATACTGAGGGGGCCACCCGATGGCAGTGGACGAGGGCGTCGCTCCGGCGGCGGGCACAGAGGACGGCGAAACGGTTCACCGGCTGAAGCCCAACGCAGTGGGCTTGCTCGGCGTGGTGTTCATGGCCGTCGCCACCGCCGCGCCGATCACCGCCATGACCGGCAACGTGCCGTTCATGGTGTCGGCCGGCAACGGGATCGGGGCACCCGCGAGCTATCTCGTCGCAATGGTCGTCCTGGCAATCTTTTCCGTGGGTTTCACGTCGATGGCGAAGCACATCACGTCGACCGGCGCGTTCTACGGATTCATTTCGTACGGGCTCGGCCGGACCGCCGGTCTCGCCTCCGGGCTGCTCGCGACCTTCGCGTACGTCGTCTTCGAGCCCGCGCTGATCGGGATCTTCTCCACCTTCGCGACGACCACACTGAAGGACCAGACGGGGCTGCACGTGCCCTGGTGGGCCTTCGCGGTCCTGATGCTCGCGATCAACGCGGCCGGTACCTGGTTCGGGATCAGCGTCGCCGAGAAGCTGCTGGTGGCGCTGCTGGCGACCGAGGTGACCGTACTGGCGGCCATGGCGGTGTCCGTCGCCTTCCACGGCGGCGGCCCGCACGGGTTCACCTTCGCGCCGGTCGATCCGGTCAACGCCTTCAAGGGCACGTCCGCCGGTCTCGGGCTCTTCTTCGCCTTCTGGTCCTGGGTCGGCTTCGAGTCGACCGCGATGTACGGCGAGGAGTCCCGCGACCCGAAGAAGATCATCCCCAAGGCGACGATGATCAGCGTCCTGGGCGTCGGTGTCTTCTATGTCTTCGTCTCCTGGATGGCCATCACCGGCAACGGCGAGGCCGAGGCCGTGAAGGCGGCCTCCTCCGCGAACCCGCTCGCGATGTTCTTCCACCCCACCGAGCGCTATGTCGGCCACTGGGCGGTCGACGTCATGCAGTGGCTGATGATCACCGGCTCACTGGCCTGCGGCATGGCCTTCCACAACTGCGCCGCCCGCTACCTGTACGCGCTGGGAAGGGAAGGCGTCCTGCCGTCGCTGAAGCACACCATCGGCCGCACCCACGCCCGGCACGGCTCGCCGCACATCGCCGGCCTGGTGCAGACCGTCGTCAGCGCGGTGCTGATCGGCGCCTTCTGGATCGCGGGCAAGGACCCGTACACGGGCACGTACGTGCTGCTGGCGATCCTCGGCACCATGGCGATCCTCGTGGTCCAGGCCGTGTGCTCCTTCGCGGTGCTCGCGTACTTCCGCTCCCACCACGCCGAGAGCCGGCACTGGTTCCGCACCTTCACCGCGCCGCTCGTCGGAGGCGTCGCGATGCTCGCCGTCGTGGTGCTGCTGGTGTCCAACATGGGTGTGGCGGCCGGGCCGGAGTCCGGGTCGATCGTGCTGAAGGCGACGCCGTGGCTGGTGGGCCTGGTCGCGGCGATCGGGGTCGGGTACGCGCAGTACCTGAAGCGGCGGTCTCCGGAGCGGTACGCACTGTTGGGGCGGACGGTGCTGGAGGAGACGAAGGAACGCTGAGCAGACGGTGATCACCTCACCTCGACGCTCAGCCCCTCCAGACCCCGGATCACAAAGTTCGGCTTCCGCTCCGGCTCCACCGCCAGACTCAGCGTGGGGGCCTGCCGGAGGAGGGCCGTCATCGAAGCCGCCAGCTCGATACGGGCCAGCGGGGCGCCGATGCAGTAGTGGATGCCCGCGCTGAAGGAGATGTGCGGGTTGTCCCGGCGGGTGAGGTCCAGGCGGCCGGGGTCGTGGAAGACCGCCGGATCGTGGTTGGCGGAACCGAAGAGCATGGCGATCTCCGCGCCCCTCGGGACGGTCGTGCCGTCGATCTCGATGTCCTCCAGCACCCAGCGTTCGAAGAGCTGGAGCGGGGTGTCGTAGCGCATCAGCTCCTCGATCGCGGAGGGGACGAGGGAGTGGTCGGCGCGGAGGGCCGCCAGCTGGCCGGGGTCGCGGAACAGCGCCCACCAGCCGTTGACCGTGGCGTTGACCGTCGCCTCGTGGCCGGCGTTGAGCAGCAGCACGGCCGTGGAGATCATCTCCTGCTCGGTCAGCCGGTCGTCGTCCTCGTCGTGCGCCGCGATCAGCCCCGAGATCAGGTCCTCCCCCGGCTCCTTGCGACGGGCCGCGATCAGCTCGCGCAGATACTCCGAGAACTCCACCGACGCCCGCACCGCCCGCGCCGCCGTCTCCTCGGACGGGTTCAGCTCGTACATCCCGCAGATGTCCGCCGACCACGGCCGCAACGGCGCCCGGTCCCCCTCCGGGATACCGAGCATCTCGGCGATCACCGCCACCGGCAGCGGCTCCGCCACGTCGGTCAGCAGATCACCACCCCCGTCGCGGACGAGCGCGGCCACCAGGTCGCTCGCCAGTGAGCGGACGTACGGCTTGAGGCGCTCCACCGTGCGCGGTGTGAACGCCTTCGACACCAGACGCCGGATCCGGGTGTGGTCCGGCGGCTCCAGGTCGAGCATCCCGTGGTCGTTGAGCGTGTGGAACGGCTCGTGCTCCGGTGGGGGCGGGGTCCGTCCGAACTCCTCGTGCGAGAACCGGTGCTGATACGTCCGTCCCAGTCGGCGGTCCCGCAACAGCGCCGAGACGTCCGCGTGACGGGGCACCAGCCACTGATCGGTCGGCTCGTACCGGATCACCCGGCCGCGTGCGCGCAGCTCGGCATAGGCCGGATACGGGTCGGCGACGAACGCCGGGTCCCACGGGTCGAACGCGAGGTCGGTAGGGCCTGCCATGCGGGGACGCTAGCGCGCCGGACCAGAGCCTGACCAGGGTGCCGGCCCGTGACGTACTCAGCCGCCGCCTTCGTGGCGGAAGTCGTAGTACTCCTTCCCTCCGACGAGGACGGACGTGACGTACAGCGGCAGGCCCCCGGTGCCGCGCGGGATCTCCTGGGAGGTCTGCCGGGTGAAACCCAGGGACACACCGGGGATCACCGGGTGCTCGGGGCGGGACGTGTCGACGGTCCAGCCCCGGGCGGTGGCCCGCCGGAAGAGTCCCTCCGCCGGTGTGCCGAACACGTCGTCCCCGTCGAGCAGGACCCGCGTACCGGACACCCGGCCCTCGCCGGGCCACCACAGCTCGATCGCCGTGACCGTGGGGCCGCTCTCCAGGAGGGCCTGTACGCCCACCCCGTCCACGGACCACGAGGCCCGCGCCGAATTCCGGCGCGTGAACACTCCGGGCTCGCCCCAGCCGGACGCCGCCGCGATCACCTCGTCCAGCGTCATACCCAGACGCAGCGGGGCGACTCCGTGCGGTGGGTCCAGCACCAGTTCCATCGCTTCCCCCTCATGCCGGTGTCACCAGGCGGGCCTCATAGGCGAAGACAGCTGCCTGGGTGCGGTCTCTGAGGCCCAGCTTCACCAGGATGCGGCTCACATGGGTCTTGATGGTCGACTCGGCCACCACCAGCCGCTCGGCGATCTCCGCGTTCGACAGGCCCTGCGCGATGAGGACCAGGACCTCCGTCTCCCGTTCCGTCAGCTCGCCGTAGGCCGCCTGGGCCGCGGGCATCAGGCGCGGGGTCTCCGACAGGCGTGAGAACTCCGTGATCAGGCGCTTGGTGACCGAGGGGGCGAGGAGTGCCTCGCCTGCCGCCACCACCCTGACACCGTCGGCCAGTTGGCGGGCCGAGGCGTCCTTCAGGAGGAAGCCGGAGGCACCCGCGCGCAGGGCCTGGTACACGTACTCGTCCAGGTCGAAGGTCGTCAGGACCAGCACCTTCGCCGCCGCGTCCGCCGCCACTATCTCCCGGGTCGCCTCGATGCCGTTCAGCTCGGGCATGCGGATGTCCATCAGGACGACGTCCGGGGCGAGTTCACGGACCCGCCCCACCGCCTCCCTTCCGTTGACGGCCTCGCCGACGACCTCGATGTCCGGCATCGCGTTCAGCAGGACTGAGAAGCCCTCGCGGACCATCATCTGGTCGTCCGCGATCAGTACGCGGATGGTCATGCCCCGCCCTCGTTCGCCGGACCGGCGGCCGGCACCGGCAGGAACGCCGTCACCTCATAACCGCCCTCCTCGGTCGGGGCCGTCGTCATCTCGCCGTTCAGCATGGAGACGCGTTCCCGCATGCCGGTGATGCCGTGGCCCGCTCCCGGCGAGGGTTTGATCAGGTGTGGCGCGGGCGGTGGGCCGTTGACTATGCGCAGGCCCAGGCCGCCGAGGACATAGCCGATCTCCACGCGGGCACTCGCTCCCGGTGCGTGCCGCAGGGTGTTGCTGAGGGCCTCCTGGACGATCCGGTACGCCGACAGCTCCACGCCCTGCGGCAGTTCGCGTACCGCGCCGGTCACCACCTTGTCGACCGGGAGGCCGGCCTCCCGCACGTTGGCCAGCAGCCCGTCCAGGTCGGCCAGGGTCGGCTGCGGGGCGTCCGGGGCCTCGTAGTCCTCGGCGCGGACCACTCCGAGGACCCGGCGCAGCTCGGTCAGGGCCGCCACCGCGTTCTCCCGGATGGTGACGAACGCCTTCTCCAGCTCCTCCGGCGGGTTCTCCACCCGGTAGGGCGCGGCCTCCGCCTGGATGGCGACCACCGACATGTGGTGGGCGACCACGTCATGCAGCTCACGGGCGATGGTCGTGCGCTCCTCCAGCAGCGTGCGCCGCGAGCGTTCGTGCTCGGTGACCGTCTGCTGCGCGGTCACCTCCCGCTCGGCCTGCCGGCGTATGTGCCGGACCGTGACGGCCAACAGGATGAGTGCCGAGAGGATCAGCATGGCGGACACGTCGGTCTCGTAGTGGTCGAAGCCGAAGGCGGCTTCGGACCAGACGCCGTACACCGCGGTGAGCACCCACATCCAGGCCGCGGTGCGCGGGCGGGTGCGGAGCGCCACGACGGTGAGGACCGTCAGGTGGGAGATGAAGCTGCTCGGCAGCCACGGCCAGCTGTCCCAGTCGCCGCCGTTGAGCGAGGTGGCCGTGGTCGCCGCGAGCGACAGCCAGAACGCTCCGGCCGGACGCGCCAGGGTCAGCAGCACCGGGACCAGTGCCAGCAGCGCGCGCAGCAGGGCCGTGGCCCCCAGTTCGTTGTCCGCGAGGCCGACGAGCGCCGCCAGCACGCCCACGGCCGCCACCGTCGCGTGCGGGGCCCAGGCCGCGTACTCCCTGATTCGGCCCGGCAGCCGGCGGGCGAGCGGGCCGTCCACGGACATGGGCGGCAGCGGCCGGTAGGCGAAGGCATGCTGGAAGAGGTCCTGCCGCAGCCCGCGCAGGGCGCCGGCGGCGAGCCGGAACTCCGGGCTGCGCGGCCGGCCGGCCGGGCCCGGCGGTGTCGTCTGCGTGTGCGTCGTCTGGGTCACGTACGCAACGGTAGGCGGGGGCGGAGGTCTCGGTCGTCACCTTGCAGAGGGGCCCCCGGGAGTCCCTCTCAGGTACTACGGGTCTCCGCAGGGGCCCGGTGAGGGACCGGTGGCCTCAACGGCCGCCGGGGCGGACCAGGCCGGACTCGTAGGCGAAGACCGCCGCCTGGGTACGGTCGCGCAGGCCCAGCTTGACCAGGATCCGGCCCACGTGCGTCTTCACGGTCTGCTCGGCCACGACCAGCCGCTCGGCGATCTCCGCGTTCGACAGGCCCTGGGCGATCAGCGCCAGGACCTCCGTCTCCCGCTCGGTGAGATCGCCCACGCGCTGCTTGAGCGGGGCCCGGGGACTGCCGTCCAGACGGGAGAACTCGGCGATGAGGCGACGGGTGACGCCGGGCGCGAGCAGGGCATCACCCGCGGCCACGACCCGTACCGCCTCGGCCAGCTGGTCCGCGGAGGCGTCCTTGAGCAGAAAGCCGGAGGCACCGGCCCGCAGCGCCTCGTACACGTACTCGTCCAGGTCGAAGGTGGTCAGCACCAGCACCCTGACGGCCGGGTGGTCGGCGGTGATCCGGCGGGTCGCCTCGATGCCGCCGAGTTCGGGCATCCGGATGTCCATCAGCACCACGTCCGGCGCCAGTTCGGCGGTGCGGGCGATGGCGTCGCGGCCGTCCACCGCCTGCCCGACCACCTCGATGCCGGGCTGGGTGTTGAGCAGCACGGTGAAGCCCTGCCGGACCATCTGCTGGTCGTCGGCGATGAGTACGCGGATGGTGCCGGCACCGCTCGTCATGGGGGTCGGTTCTCCTGTCGGGGCTCGGGCTCGGGGCTCGGGGCTCGGGGCTTGCGGGTCGGCGGTGGGGTGAGGGCCGGGTCAGGGCGGACCGGCGGGTGTCGGTTCCGTCGGTCCGGGGGCGCCGCCCCGGGGGAGGAACGCCGCCACCAGGAAGCCGCCGTCGCGGGTCGGTTTCGCCTCGACGCTCCCGCCCAGCATCGCCGCACGCTCCCGCATGCCCAGCAGGCCGTGCCCGCTGCCCGGGGTCGGCTGGACCGGACGGCTGGGGCGGGAGTTGCTGATACTCAGGTATATGCCGTTGGGGAAGTGGGCGATGTCCACGCGCACCTTCGCGCCCGGCGCGTGCCGCAGTACGTTGCTCAGCGCCTCCTGGACGATCCGGTACGCGGACAGCTCCACCCCGGGCGAGTAGCCACGCGGGTCGCCCTCCTCGGCCTTCACGACGTCCACGCCGGCCGCCCTGGTGTTCTCGAGCAGGGAGTCCAGACGGGCGAGGTCCGGCTGCGGGGCGTCGGGGGCCGGGCCGGTGCCGGGAGCGGACAGGCGAGAGGTGTCCCGGGCCTCCGGTTCGTCCGGGCTCTCGGAACGCAGGACGCCGAGCACGCGGCGCAGCTCGGTCAGGGCCTCCAGGGCGTTGTTGCGGATGCCCGCGAGGTTCTCCTTCAGCTCCTCGGTGGGGTTCTCCACCAGGTGGGGAGCCACCTGGGCCTGGATGGAGATCACCGACATGTGGTGGGCGACCACGTCGTGCAGCTCCCGGGCGATGCGGCTGCGCTCCTCCAGGAGGGTGCGGCGGGCCCGCTCCTCGGCGGTGATCGTCGTCTGCTGGACCAGTTCGGTACGGGCCTCGCTCCGACTGCGCAGGGCGGCGCCGATGACGGTGGCGACGGCGAACAGCCCGACGGCGACGACACCGGTCGCGGAGTAGTGCTGGGCGCCCACGCCGCTCTTGCTCTGCACGGCGAAGGTGATCACCGCGGTCACACCGAGCGCGGCGACCGCTCGGCGGAGGCGGACGCGCAGGGCCAGGAGCAGGAGTACGCCCATATGGGCCAGCAGAACGGGAACGGACCAGGGCCAGTTGGGGCCGGGAGGCGCGAGCGAGTCCAGGTGCGGGCGGGCGAGCAGCGCGGGGGCGGTGGCGGCGGCCAGGGACACCGCCCAGGCGGGAACGGGAAGCCTGAGGGCCATGACAAGGGCGGCGGCCTGGAGGAACGTGCACCACACGGCTACGCCGAAGGCGAGGCCGTAGCTGTCGGACAGCTCTTCGGCGCCCGCTCCCATGATGGCCAGGGCCGCGTAGAAGGTGAGCAGGTAGGTGAGGAGGCGGAGCCAGCGGTACCTGGAGAAGGGGGGTGACTGGGAGGAGGGCTTGTCCCCGAGCCAGGCACGGAGGCGGGCGGCACGGGAAGGAGTGGCCGGGCCGGACTCGTCCTCGGCCGGGATCGGGGAGTCGGGTGAGGTCACGGGCCGGGCGCCGTCGGAGTGCTCGGTCGGGTTCTCGGGTTCCGCGGACATCACGGACGTCACTCTAGGCATGGTGCGCGGACCTCGCTGGCGGCACATGGCGGCGGACCACGTGCGACGTACGGTTACGGGGGCGGCGGGGGCCCTGCTCGTGGTGCCGGAAGGCGGTCCAGCACAGGGCGAGGGCCAGGGCGAAGACAGGGAGCCAGAGCAGGCGGGACGCCACCCAGCCAAGGGAGTCGGGGGTGGTGTGCAGGCCGGGCAGACGGCCGGCCAGGAGGGCCGTCGCCGTGGTGGCCATCATGGCCGTCTGGTGCCAGAGGAAGACCGTCATCGCGGAGAGGTTGACGAAGGCCGTCGCCGCCCAGGCCACAGGGCGGGTCATCGCGCGGCGCAGGCGGTCGCGGAGCAGGAGGGCGAGGCCGCACTGGGCCAGGCCGAAGGTGACGGCCGCCAGGGTCGGGGGGTTGAGGTTGGATATCGGCGCGCCGGGGACGCCGACCATGGACGCCGGATAGCCCGCGCAGGCGATGAGCACGGCCGTGGCCGCGGTACCGCCGAGCAGCAGGGTCCAGGCCGAGCGGCGGCTCGTCAGCTCGCCCCGGGCCCAGGCGGCGCCCAGGGTGTACGGGACCAGCCAGCCCGCCGGCAGGTTCAGCCAGCCGAGCCAGGACGGGCCGAGGTGCAGGCCGAAGCGGAGCAGGTCCACGTGCAGGACGACGGCGAGCGGCCAGAGCGGGTTGAGGCGCGCGACCAGCGGGGTGGCGGCCGTGAGCGCGGCGAAGACCAGCAGGAACCACAGTGGGGACAGCGCCAGTTTGAGCAGCGTGTGGATCGTGGACAGGGGGGTGCCGCTGATCAGGAGGGTCACGGTCGCCACCGTCCACAGGGCGAGCAGCGCGGCCACCGGGCGCAGGAGGCGGGTCAGACGGGCCCGCAGCCAGGCGGCGTAACCGTCGCCTCGGTCGCGGGCCGAGGCCAGGCCGCGCGTCGCCACGTGGCCGCCGACCAGGAAGAACACCGCCAGTGTCTGGAAGACCCAGGAGACCGGGGCCAGCCGGGGCATGTGCTGCAGCGGGCTCGCCGTGTGCAGACCGCCGTCCTGCGCGACCAGCGCCGTCACCAGCCAGTGGCCGAGGACCACACCGAGGATCGCGAGGGCGCGCAGGGCGTCGATCGCACGGTCCCGGGATGCGGGCGTGGCGGTGCCGACCTGGTGGGCGGCTCGGCGGAGGGTGTGGAGAGGCGCGCGGAGGGCTGTGCGGAGGGCGGGTCGCGGGGCGTGCAGGGTGGTGCGGGGGGCGCTTGCGGTCTGCTCAGGCACGGGTCACCTCCGAGGTCTCGCCGAGGGTGATCCGGGCCAAGTTGGCGAGGGAGGCCGAGCCCGGGGTGAAGTAGCCGCTGTGGTCGGCGTCGGCCGCGTCGAAGACCCGGGCGCCGAAGGCGTGGGAGACCGGGTCGGTGCCGAAGCCGAGGGTGGTGCCGAAGAGGCGGGCGCGGACGTGCGGCACGTGCTCCACCCAGTCGTCGCTGCCCCGGGCCGCCCAGATCCGGGCGCCGGTGTGCAGGGCGGCGGCCGAGTCGGCGCCGGTTCCGGGGCTGCCGACCAGGGCTATGTCGTCCGCGTCCAGGCCGGGGGCGGCACGGCCGCAGACGACCGAGCCGTAGGAGTGGCAGAGCAGGGATATGTGTGTCCGGGATGGGGTCGCCGCGCGCAGGTGGCGTACGAAGGCGCGCAGGCGGGGAGCGGCTTCGTCGGCGCGGGTGGTCGTGGTCACCGTGGTGCTGACGGTGGCCGGTGTCTCGTAGCCGAGCCAGGCGATGACGGCGACGTGGGTGTGCCGGGGGGCGCGGCGGTCGAGGTCCGTGTAGAGGGCCGTGGCCGCCTTGTGGAAGCGGGCGTAGGTGTCCAGAGAGGTGTCCGAGCCGGGGACCAGGACCGCGAGGTGGTCGGCGTGGCGGAGGTCGCCGAGGACCTCTGTGGCCTGGCCTGCGCCGCGGCCGTCGAAGGTGAGGAGGTGGCGGGACGGGGAGGCGAGTGCCTGGTCGGCGGTGGCGCGGTGGGTGTCGCCGTGGGTGGCGGCCATGCGGGCGGCCCGGGCGGCGTCGGCCCGGTTGGTCTCGTAGGTGGTGGGGAGGGTGTCTGCGGTGAGCGGGGGGAGGGTTGCGGGGGTGGGAGCGGGGATCTGGGGGCGGGCCGCGCCGGAGAGGGGGGCGGCTATGGCTGCGGTGAGGAGGGCGGCGAGCAGGGCGCGGCGCCATTTTTCCGGGCGGCGGGCGGGGTGGGAGCCGTCGGTCTTCGGGCGCCCCCCGTGGGACGCCCCCGCCGACGGCGACTGCCGGTCCGTGGAAAGGGAGGCCGTGGTCCGGGGCGACGGTGCATGGGCTGGGGAGGTGGCATGCCCCATGGGCGGGTTCCTTTCAGATGGCCCGGCCATCGGGCTTGTCTGAGAAGGAAGTTAGGGATCGGAGACCGTCGTCGGCGTCCCGCCAGGGGGCTGTCCTGCGGGGTAGCTCTCAGGTACTACGGGTATCACCGGGTTCCGGAGACGACCCGTCACCACGCCAGTTGGGCGATCTCCTCCGCCACCACCGCGCACGCGTCCGCCGCCGGGTCGATCAGCGGGAAGTGGCCCACGTCCTCCAGCAGCGTCAGGCCCACGACCTCCCCGGCCTTCGCCGCCGCGTCCGCGTAGGACTCGGCCACCGCCTGCGGCACCTCCCGGTCCGTACGCCCCTGGACGAGCGTCGTGGCGATGCCCGTCGGGAGGAGCAGGACGGGGTCGGCGTAGGGGCGGCGCGCGGCGAACGCGTCGTGGCCGCCGAGGAGTTGCCGGCTCGCGTTGCCGCACACGTCCAGTTTCTCCGCGACCTCGAAGTCCGCGATCGGGGCGAGGGCGACGACCCCGCGCAGCGGCGCCGGCTGACCGGTGCGCCACGAGGCGTCGGCGGGCAGGACGTGGCGGGCCGCGGCCCACAGGGCGAGGTGGCCGCCGGCCGAGTGGCCCGTCAGCACGGTGCGGCGCGGGTCGGCCTGCGGGAGCGCCTCGCGGATCAGGGCGGGCAGGGCGTCCAGGGCGGCCGCGACGTCGTCGAAGGTGTCGGGCCAGCGGCCGGCCGGCGAAGGGGCGTCACCGCCGTCACCCGTGCTCTGCCCGGGGGTCAGGGGCTCGCCGCCGCGCCGGTACTCGACGTTCGCCACCGCGAAGCCCCTGCGGGCCAGGTAGTCCGCGAAGGGCGTGATGTGGCGCCGGTCGTAGCGGGCGCGCCAGGCGCCGCCGTGCAGGACCACGACCACCGGGGCCGGGGAGTCCGAGGCGGTCCGGGGGGCGTAGAAGTCGATCACCTGGTCGGGGTGGCTGCCGTACACGGAGGTGGCGTCGGGGTCGACCGGGGGGTGCGAGAAGGCCGACTCCTCTTCGGCGGCGGCGCGGGCTGCTGCGGCGTCGTCCGGCATGCTCCAACCTCTCAGCGATGGAACGTGTGCGGCGTCTGACGGACCGGATGAGAATCGTCGTTCGCCGTTGGCGGGGACGGTATCAGGCCGGTGACGTGCGGGGACACGGGGATGTGACGGAGGGTTAGGGTAAACGGTTCTCCGCCCGTCGGGTGAGCCGACGGCCGGGCCGGGGGAGCCGGGGGCTGGGGTATGTGGCCCCGCCCCCTGCTCCCCGCTACGCCAGTTCCTCGGCCAGGATCCGGGCCGCCCGCTCGGTCTCGCCGAAGGTCACGTACAACGGCGTGAAGCCGAAGCGCAGGACGTCGGGGTGGCGGAAGTCACCCACCACGCCGCGGGCGATCAGGCGCTTCATCACATCACCGGCGTCCGGGCAGCGCAGGGCGACCTGGCTGCCGCGTTCCCCGTGCCGTTCCGGAGTCACGGACTCGACGCGCCCCGGCTCGGTGTACGCCCGCACGCAGTGCAGGAAGAAGTCCGTCAGCGCGAGGGACTTGGCCCGGACGGCAAGGACGGAGACGCCGTCCCAGACGTCCAGGGCCGCCTCCAGGGCGAGCATGGAGAGGATGTCCGGCGTACCGACACGGCCGCGCCGCGCGCCCGGCGCCGGTGCGTAGGACGGGCTCATGCCGAAGGGGTCGGTGTGCGAGTTCCAGCCGGGCAGCGGGGAGTCGAAGCGGGGCTGCAGCTCGCTGCGGACGTACAGGTACGCCGGTGAACCGGGGCCGCCGTTCAGGTACTTGTAGGTACAGCCGACCGCCAGGTCGACGCCGTGCTCGTCCAGGCCCACCGGCAGCGCGCCGGCACTGTGGCACAGGTCCCAGACCGCGAGGGCGCCGGCACGGTGGACGGCCGACGTCAGCGACGGCAGGTCGTGGAGGCGGCCGGTGCGGTAGTCGACGTGGTTGAGCAGGACCGCGGCCGTACGATCACCCAGCTCCCCCGGCACCTCCGACGGCGTCACGGCCCGCAGGGTGCGGCCGGTCAGGCGGGCCGCCGACTCGGCGATGTAGCCGTCCGTGGGGAAGGTCGTGGCGTCCACCAGGATCTCGGTGCGGTCCTCGCCCGCCATCCGTACCGCCGCGACCAGTGCCTTGAAGACGTTGACGCTGGTGGAGTCGCCGACGACGATCTGCCCGGCCGCCGCGCCGACCAGCGGGGCGATCCGGTCGCCGATCCGCTCCGGCGCCGTCCACCAGCCGCTCTCCTCCCAGGAGCGGATGCGCAGTTCGCCCCACTGGCGGCGGACCACGTCGGCCACGCGGTCGGGTACCTGCGCGGGCAGGGCACCCAGGGAGTTCCCGTCCAGGTAGATGACGTCATCCAGCAGGAAGCGGTCCCTGAGCGGCGCCAGCCGGTCCGCCGCGTCCAGCTTCTCTGCCCGCAGGACGAGCTCAGGCATGGGACCTCGCCGTCCACAGCTCCGGGAAAACGTTCTTGCGGGCGCGCTTCTCCAGCCAGGCCACGCCGGCCGAGCCGCCCGTGCCCGGCTTGGCGCCCATCGCGCGGCGGGTGGCGACCAGGTGGTCGTTGCGCCAGCGCCAGACCAGCTCGCCCACGTCGGTCAACGCCTCGCCGAGCCGGGCGAGTTCATCACTCTCGTCCCCCGCGTAGACGGCGGCCCAGGCCGCCTCCACGGCGTCCGAGGGTGCGTAGCGCTCGGAGACGTCCCGGTGCAGGACCGAGGCCGGGATCGGATGGCCGCGGCGGGCGAGCAGGCGTACGACCTCGTCGTACAGGCTCGGCTCGTGCAGGGCCTTCTCCAGTTCCGCGTGGACGCGCGGGGCACCGCGGTGCGGGACGAGCATGGACGCGGACTTCTCACCGAGCAGGAACTCCATGCGGCGGTACATCGCCGACTGGAAGCCGGAGCCCTCGCCGAGGGCGCTGCGGTACGCGTTGAACTGCGCCGGGGTGAGCTGGCCGAGCGGCTTCCAGGAGGCGTTCAACGCCTCCAGCTCCCGCACGGAACGCTTCAGCGCGGCGATCGCGGCCGGTACGTCGTCCGCGCGCAGGGCGTTCGCCGCGGTCTCCCACTCGTGCACGATGACCGTGAACCACAGCTCCATGACCTGGGTCGTCACCAGGAAGACCATCTCGCCGGGATCGTCGGAGAGGGTGTGCTGCAGGTGGGTGAGCACGTCCGCCTTGACGTAGTCCTCGTACGGCGTCGTACCGGCGAAGTCGAGATGCGGGGTCTCGGGCTCGGCCTCGGGAAGGGGGTGAGCCTGTTGGGACATCGCTGTCTCCTGTTGTTACTCCGGGTAGCGGTCCGCCCCTGCCGATTCCGGCACGGGGGCCCCGGTCCCCACCCGGAATCCTCCGCAATCGCCTCGGATACGGCAAGGCCCGTCTGCTGCCAGACGGGCCACACCGGTGGGGCCGTGGGCCGGGTCAGCCCAGGGTCTGGGCCGCCGGCGGGGAGGAGTCCTTGAGGAACTGCGAGCAGCGCTCGTACTCCTCCTGCTCGCCGATCGCCTGCGCGGCGCGGGCGAGGGCGTGCAGGGCGCGCAGGAAGCCGCGGTTCGGCTCGTGCTCCCAGGGGACCGGGCCGTGGCCCTTCCAGCCGCTTCGGCGCAGGACGTCCAGGCCGCGGTGGTAGCCGGTACGGGCGTAGGCGTACGACTCCACGACCGCGCCGCGCTCGAACGCCTCGTCGGCCAGCTGGGCCCAGGCGAGGGAGGAGGCGGGGTACTTGGCGGCGACGTCCGCCGGCGCGGTGCCCTGCGCGAGGAGCTCGCGGGGTTCCGGGTCGTCGGGGAGGTGGGTGGGGGGCGGGCCGCCCAGGAGGTTCTCGTGAATCGTCATGGGTTCAGTCTCTCGCACCGGCGCATATGCGAGCTCGTCCTGCGAACCCCGGTCTACCCCCTGCGCTCCCCCTCCAGCGGCGGCGTCGCCACATTGCCGTGGGTACGGCACTCCGGGCGCGGGCAGCCGGGGGCCGGCCGGCGGACCAGGGTGAACGCGAGGACCGAGCCCAGCAGCAGCGTCCCGGCCAGCATCGGCATCGCCCGGTCGAACGCCGCGTCGAACGCCGTGGGCGACCGGTAGGCCTCCGGGCCCATCCCCGCCAGCAGGGGCAGCGCCGCGACCGCGATCAGGCCCGCCGCCCGTGCCGCCGCGTTGTTGATGCCGCTGGCCAGGCCGGCCCGCGCGGTGTCCACCGAGGCGAGCACCGTGGCGGTCAGCGGGGCGACGAGGGTGACCATGCCGGCGCCCATCACCAGCAGCGCGGGCAGGACGTCCGTCAGGTAGTCCGCGTCCGGCCCGACCCGCAGCATCAGCAGCATCGCCGCCGCGCACAGCAGGGGGCCGACGGTCAGCGGCAGCCGCGGGCCCGTGCGGTCGGCCAGGGCGCCGGAGCGGGCGGAGAACAGGAGCATCAGGGCCGTGGTCGGCAGCAACGCCGTACCGGCCGCCAGCGGTGAGTAGCCCGCCACCACCTGGAGCTGCAGCGCGGTGAGGAAGAAGAAGCCGCCGAACGCCGCGTACACGCACAGGGTGACCAGGTTGACCGCCGTGAACTGGCGCGAGGCGAAGATGTCCGGCGGGAGCATGGGATCGGGGCGGTGGCGTTCGACGTACACGAAGGCCACCGCCGCACCCAGACCCGCCAGCCCCGTCAGGGGCACCGCCAGGGAGCCCGACCGCGCCTCGATCAGCGCGTACGTCAGCAGGGCCAGCGCCAGGGCGCCCAGGAACGCGCCGAGGACGTCGAAGCGGCCCCCGCGATCCCCGGCGGACGACTCCGGCACGTGCCGCACCGCGACCGGCACGCACAGCAGCGCCAGCGGGACGTTCAGCAGGAAAACCCAGCGCCAGCCGGGGCCGGCCACCAGCCAGCCGCCCAGGAACGGGCCGACCGCCGCGCCGACCCCGCCGAAGCCGGACCACAGGCCGACGGCCCGGCTCCGGTCGTCGGGGTGGAAGGACGACTGGATGAGCGCGAGGGAGCCCGGGGTCAGGAGCGCGCCGCCGACCCCCTGCAGGGCACGAGAGGCGATCAGCACGGGCGGGTTCGGCGCCAGACCGCACAGCAGGGACGCCGCCGCGAACCACACCACGCCCAGTACGAAGATCTTCCGGCGGCCGTAGCGATCGCCCAGCGAGCCGCCCAGCAGGATCAGACCGGCCAGCGTGACCATGTACGCGTTGACGGTCCACTGCAGCGCGGCCAGGCTCGCGTCCAGGTCGCGGCCGATGCGCGGCAGCGCCACGTTGACGACGGTGGAGTCCAGCATGGCCATGCTGGAGCCGAGGACCGTGGTGAGCAGGATCCACTTGCCCTGGGGCGAGGCCAGCCGGACGTCGGGCACGTACCCAGGTATACAGCGGGCCCGGCGCCGTAGACAGCCGCCGGGCCCACCGTGGAGCACTGCTTACTTGATCTTGTTGCCCGCCGAGCGCAGGTTCTGCGTGGCCTCGACGACGCGCGCGGCCATGCTCGCCTCGGCCAGCTTGCCCCAGGTGCGCGGGTCGTAGGCCTTCTTGTTGCCGACCTCGCCGTCGACCTTCAGGACGCCGTCGTAGTTCTGGAACATGTGGGCGGCGACCGGACGCGTGAAGGCGTACTGCGTGTCGGTGTCGAGGTTCATCTTCACGACGCCGTTGTCCAGCGCGGTCAGGATCTCCTGCTCGGTGGAGCCGGAGCCGCCGTGGAAGACGAAGTCGAACGGGGACTGCTTGCCGAACTTGGCGGCGACGCCGTCGTTCAGCTCCTTCAGCAGGTCGGGGCGGAGCACGACGTTGCCCGGCTTGTACACGCCGTGGACGTTGCCGAAGGAGGCGGCCAGCAGGTAGCGGCCCTTCTCGCCCAGGCCCAGGGCCTCGGCGGTGCGGATCGCGTCCTCGACCGTGGTGTACAGGGAGTCGTTGATCTCGTGCGAGACGCCGTCCTCCTCGCCGCCGGTCGGGGTGATCTCCACCTCCAGGATGATCTTGGCGGCGCGGGTGCGCTCCAGCAGCTCCCGGGCGATGGCGAGGTTGTCGGCGAGGGTCTCGGCGGAGCCGTCCCACATGTGCGACTGGAACAGCGGGTTCCGGCCGGCCTTCACGCGCTCCTCGGAGACCGCGATCAGCGGACGGACGTATCCGTCGAGCTTGTCCTTCGGGCAGTGGTCGGTGTGCAGCGCGATGTTGACCGGGTACTTCTCGGCGAGGATGTGCGCGTACTCCGCGAGGGCTACCGCGCCGGTCACCATGTCCTTGCTGTACTGGCCGCCGAGGAACTCGGCGCCGCCGGTCGAGATCTGGACGATGCCGTCGCTCTCCGCCTCCGCGAAACCGCGCAGCGCCGCGTTCAGGGTCTGGCTCGAGGTGACGTTGATGGCCGGGTAGGCGAACTTGCCTGCCTTCGCCCGGTCGAGCATCTCGTTGTAGACCTCGGGGGTTGCGATGGGCATCTGTCCGCTCCTTGTGTTGCGGGTGAGAGGTTCTGCGTTACGGCCCTGACCTAGACCTGAGGGGGTGACGTCGTCGTCGGCCCCATCTTTCCAGACATGGACCGCTGGTCCATGCGCCGGTCAAGTCCAGGTCAATCCGCGTCGTCAGTCCAGACCCAGTTCATCCTTCGAGAAGGCGAACCGGTACGGAACACCCGCGCCGGCCTCGATCTTCTCGGCGGCACCGGTCGCCCGGTCCACGATGGTCGCCACGGCGACGACCTCCGCGCCGGCCTCGCGCACGGCCTCCACGGCGGTGAGCGGGGAACCGCCGGTGGTGGAGGTGTCCTCGACCACCAGCACGCGCCGGCCCACGATGTCCGGGCCCTCCACGCGCCGCTGCAGGCCGTGCGCCTTCGCGGCCTTCCGCACGACGAACGCGTCGAGCTTCTTCCCGCGCGCGGCGGCGGCGTGCAGCATGGCCGCCGCGACCGGGTCGGCGCCCATGGTCAGCCCGCCCACCGCGTCGAACTCCAGGTCCGCGGTCAGATCCAGGAGCACCTGACCGACCAGCGGGGCGGCCTCGCCGTCGAGGGTGATGCGGCGCAGGTCGACGTAGTAGTCGGCCTCCAGACCCGAGGAGAGGGTCACCTTGCCGTGCACCACGGCCTTGTCCTTGATCTGCTGCAGCAGCGCGCCGCGAACGTCCGTCATGCCGACCAGCTTAAGGGCGCCGCCAGCTCCAGGTCGTCGTCGCCTCCAGCGGCTCCAGCGGGGTGACCAGGCGCGGAAGGGTGTTGAGCCCATTCGGCGGGCCGGTCTGCGGCTCCACGCACACGGCCTCGGCCTGCTCGTCGTAGACGACCACCCACTCCTCGCGGCTGGCCACCTTCAGCTCCAGCTGCCCGGGCCAGGTGAGGGTGACGTCGACGCCGCCGGGCATGCCGAAGCAGTCGTCCCAGGGGCCGGGCTTCGGGGCGATCCGGTTCCCGGTGGGCAGCTGGTCCTCCCCGCGCTCCTCCTGCCAGGCGGGCTCGAAGCCGAGCGTCACGGCCTCGCCGACTGCACCGTCCTCGCCCACGAGGGTTCGGTTGAACCAGGGGTGCCAGCCGATCTGCGCCGGGAAGGAGTCGTCGTACGTCTCCACGGACATGGACAGCGTCAGGCTGTCCCCGGCGAGCAGGACGCTCTGGGTGACGCGGCCGGGGTGCGGCCACGGGTCGGCCAGCTCGCACGTGATCACCACCTCGTTCTCCGAGACGCGCGCGGTGCGCCAGGCACCGTCGCGGGCGGTGCCGTGGATGGCGTGCGGCGGGGAGTTGAGCGGCATCTGACGGACGGTGCCGCCGTCCAGGAAACGGCCGTCCCTGATGCGGCCGCACCACGGCACCATGGGGAAGCAGCCGAAGCGGGGGCCCTGCCTCAGCAGTTCGAGGGAGCCGAGCTTGAGGCTGCCGATACGACCGCCGTCGGCGGGGCTGACACGTACCTCTGCGTCACCTGCGGTCAGCGTGATGTCTTCGTTACTCACGGGAAGAGGCTACTGGGGAACGGGTCACCTGAAGGGGCGCCTTCGCTCAGCGGCGTTTACGCAGCGCCCTGCTCACGACGATCGCCGACGCCACGGCCAAGGCCGCCGCCGGGGCCGCCCAGCGCAGTGCCGACACCGCCGTCACCGTCTGGGGGGCCGGCACCGGGGCGTAGCGGCCGCGCGGGGGTGCGTGGTCGACCTCCTCGGCGCTGCGGCCGATCATCGTCCGGCGCGCGTGCGCGGCCTCGGCGGGCGGCTCACCGGTGTCGGCGAAGTCCTCCGCGAGACGGTCGGCCGCCGTGTCCGGGGCGGGCGCGGGGACCTCGGTGTCGAAGACGGAGGGGTGCTCGGCTTCGGGCGCCGGCCCCTGCTCCTCCGGCGCGTCCGTCGTCGCCAGGTTCTCCACGAAACGGTTCAGCAGGCGGGTCGCCGCCGCGCTCACCGCGTCCGGCGGCAGCTCGGCGATGCGGCCGTCCGCGGCCACCGTGCCCTCGGCCGTGACCGTCGTACCGCCCTCGGTGTCCGCGAGGCGCAGGGTGAGGGTGAGTTTCACGGCGCCGGTGCCGCGGGCCTCGGTGGCGTCGGCCTCGACGGCGTACGTGCCGTTCTCGCGGGCGACCACCCGTGCCGTGCCCCGGTAGGTGACGGAGTGTCCGCCGACGCGCAGTTTCAGGCGTCCGGCGACGGGTTCGGCACCGGCGTCCTGTTGCAGGCCGGGGATGGCGCGGGCGACCTGGGCTGGATCGGCGAGGGCGGCCCTGAGCGGTTCGACCGGGACCGGGACGAAGACCTGGTGCTCCATGTCCGCTGAGCCTACCCAGGTGTGACCGTACCCTCACGGAAACCGGCTCCTCGGTGCCGGCTCTCAGTACCGCGGATGCACCAGCGTCGAAGCCGGCAGACCCCCGATCCGCGTCCGTGCCGCCGCCCTCCCGTCCGCCGTCAGGTCGCGCTGGGTCAGTGTGTGCGCATGCCAGGACCCCAGCCGCAGCGGTGGCGGGGTGTGTCCCGCAGCCGCCAGCAGGAACCCCCAGTCGTGCGGGGCACCGGACGCGCCCGCCGAGCGGTCGGGGCCGGCCGGGAAGCCGGAGTCGTGGCCGAGGACCCGGTAGGGGGAGTCGGCGAAGCCGGCCGTGCGCAGGGTCGCGGCGACCGTCCAGAACGCCAGGGGGCGGGTGGTGACGGAACCGGCGTGCACCACCAGGCGCCCACCGGGGGCGAGGACGCGGCGGGCCAGGCCGTAGAACTCCTGGGAGTACAGCTTGGTGCTGGCGGTGATCCCGGGGTCGGGGAGGTCGGCGATCACGACGTCGTACGACCGTCTCCGGGCCCCGCGCAGCCAGCCGAGGGCGTCGGCCGCGGTGGTGTGGAGACGGGGGTCGGCGTAGGCGTGGCCGTTGGCGGCGGCCAGGCCGGGGTCGTGGCGGGCCAGGCGGATCAGTGCCGGGTCGAGTTCGACGATGTCGACGCGGCGCACTCCGGGCCGGCGCAGCACCTCACGGGCGGCGAGGCCGTCGCCGCCGCCGAGGATGAGGACGCGCGCGTGCGGCCCGCCGGACAGCGCGGGGTGCACGAGGGCCTCGTGGTAGCGGCGTTCGTCGCGACCGCCGACGCGGAGCCGGCCGTCCAGGAAGAGGTCGAGGGGCTTGCCGTCGGTGCCGCCGGCCAGGACGACCTCCTGGACCCCGGTCTGTTCGGCGACGCGCACGTCGTTGCCGTAGACGGCGTGCCGGGCGGCGCGTTCGAAGTCGTCGGCGAGCGCGGCGGCGGAGGCGAGGACGCCGAGGACGACGAGGCCGCCGACGAGCAGGGTCCAGCGGGCCCGGCAGGTCAGGTCACGGCGGAAGAGGCCCAGTACCAGGGCACCGCCCGCCACCACGTTGACCGTGCCGGTGACCAGCGCGCCCGTCAACTGGCCCAGGAAGGGCAGGAGAAGGAAGGGGAAGGCGAGGCCGCCGACCAGCGCCCCCACGTAGTCCGCGGCGAACAGGTCGGCGACCGCGCCGCCCGCGTCCTGGTGGCGGATGCGCTGGATCAGCTCCATCAGCAGCGGGACTTCGGCGCCGATGAGCAGGCCGATGGCGAGGGAGAAGGTGACCAGGAGGCAGCGCGGGCCCTGGGCCCACAGCCCGCCCCAGTCGCCGGTCCAGGCGAAGACGGCGTACAGCGCCATCGCGCTGCAGCCGCCGACCAGCGCGAGGACGGTCTCGATCGCGCCGAAGCCGGCCGCCGCGTGCCAGCGCAGCCGTTTCGCGCCGAGGGAGCCGATGCCCATCGCGAACACCATCACGGACAGCACGACGGAGGCCTGGGTGACCGAGTCGCCCATCAAGTACGAGGCGAACGCCAGCAGTTCGAGTTCGTAGACGAGTCCGCAGGCGGCGCAGACGAAGACGCACACGAGAACCAGGAACCGCCCGGTGCCGGGCCGGACGGGCAGCCGGGCGGGGCCCGCCCAGGGGGGCGGGGCGCCCGGGGGCGCGGGGGCGTGCGGTTCGATCACGTTGCGACGTTACGTCACATGCGCGGTACGCTTCGTCACCCACACGTGTGGAACCGGGGGCGGTTGACACCCGGCGGGTTTATGTCGGCGCGGTGTGCTCGGCGGGCTGTGGTCCCTTCACCCGCGCCCCGACCCGGGTACGGGTGGCCACCAACTGGCCGTCCTGCGGGTAGGCGTGCCAGGTACGCCAGTGCACCTGGCCCTCGTGGCGCTGTGCCAGCATCGCGGTGAAGGCGTGCGGGCTGCCCGGGAAGACGCCCGCGAGGCCGTGCGGATGGTCGGAGACGAGGGCCAGCAACTCCTGGGCGCGGCCCGCGAACGAGCCGGGGGTGAGCACCTCGACGCGTGCGGCGAACTCGTACTCCCAGTCGTCGACCCGCTTGGCGACGCCGAGCGGCAGCGGGGTGCTGGAGCCGGGGATACACGCGACCGTCTCCGAACACAGGCCGCGCTCCTCCTCCAGCAGGACCTGGTGGGATGCGCCGAGCAGTCTCAACTGGAGCTTCGTGCCGGTGAGTTCCAGATCGAGGGTGGCCAGGGCCGGCAGCGGCTCGCGTCCCAGGGCCCAGGCTAGGTCGGCAGCGCGCGTATCGGTGTAGGAGGTGTTCAGGGTCGTGAGCATGGATCGGCTCCGCAAACACGCGATGAGGGGGGAGATCGGCCATGTCAGCCCAGCCGGCTCGGCCGGGTGGGGAGTCTCAGGGACGTCCGAGGGGCTGCGTTGGCGGTTTAGAGGGAATCATGAACAGAGGCGCCCCCACAGCGTTTTTACCCAACTTCATGGGGTTTCCATCCCTCAGGGGGCTCCACTGTTCAACTGTTCAACCATGGCGTACGCCGGGCGCGAGAACGAGACGGCGGGCGCCCGCCGGTTGCCTTCGCCGGCGGGCGCCCCTGTGCGGCCGTATGCGGTTCCCCCGAAAGCTCAGCTGCCCCGTGTCAGCTGCCTCCGCCGCATCCGCCCCCGCCGCCGCACGACGAACCTCCGCCGCAGGACGAACCCCCGCAGGAGGAACCCCCGCCGCAGGAGGAGTGGCCTCCACAGGAGGAGTGGCCGCCGTGGTGCCCGCCGTGGTGCCCGCCCGACGAGCCGGAGTCGGTGCCGCCGGCCCACCAGCTGCTGCTGCCGTCGTACAAGGACGACGACGAGGACGACGACGAGCGGTACGACCCGGACCGGCCGCGGGCGCCCTTGCCGAGCGACACCTTGCGCCGCCGCTTGCCGGTCCGTGCGTCCGCCAGTGCCGTGAGGATCACGAACCCGGCCACGAACAGGATGAAGATGATGCCGGCGTCCATGGCGTCACCCTCCTTCCGTTCCCCCGAAGCGGCCCCCCGTGGACCGCGGTGACCGGGGAATGCCCGGCCGTCTCAGGGCTCAAAGCAGAGTTGAGGAACTCCAGAGCTTGGGCGCAGGATGACCGGCATGACCTCCAGCGCACGTCCTCACCTCAACCGCCGGCTCGCCGAGTTCGGGACGACGATCTTCGCCGAGATGTCCGCGCTCGCCGTGGCGACCGGGGCGATCAACCTGGGCCAGGGCTTCCCCGACACCGACGGCCCCGAGGAGGTGCGCGAGGCGGCGGTGCGGGCGCTGCGCGAGGGCCGCGGCAACCAGTACCCGCCGGGCCCCGGCATCCCGGAGCTGCGCACCGCGATCGCCGCGCACCAGCTGCGCCGCTACGGCCTGTCGTACGACCCCGACACCGAGGTGCTGGTCACGGCGGGCGCGACGGAGGCGATCGCGGCGGCGCTGCTGGCGCTGGTGGAGCCGGGCGACGAGGTCGTGGCCCTGGAGCCGTACTACGACTCCTACGCGGCGAGCATCGCGATGGCGGGCGGCACACGCGTACCGGTCACCCTGCGCCCGCACGACGGCTCCTTCCGCCTGGACCTGGACGAGCTGCGCGCCGCCGTCACCGGCCGCACCCGGCTGCTGCTGATCAACACCCCGCACAACCCGACCGGTACGGTCCTCACGCGCGCGGAGCTGGCCGCGATCGCCGAGCTGGCGGTCGAGCGGGACCTGCTGGTGGTGACGGACGAGGTCTACGAGCACCTGGTCTTCGAAGACGCCGGGCACCTGCCGCTCGCCTCCTTCCCCGGCATGCGCGAGCGCACGGTGACCATCGGCTCGGCCGGCAAGACGTTCTCCTTCACCGGCTGGAAGGTCGGCTGGGTCACGGCCGCACCGGAGCTGGTGAGCGCGGTCCGCTCGGTGAAGCAGTTCCTGACGTACGTCTCCTCGGGCCCCTTCCAGTACGCGGTCGCCGAGGCCCTGGCCCTGCCCGACTCCTACTTCGAGGGGTTTCGCCGGTCCATGCTGGCCCGCCGCGACATCCTGGCGCAGGGCCTGGCGGAGGCGGGCTTCGAGGTCTTCGTCCCGGCCGGCACGTACTTCATCACCACCGACATCCGCCCCCTCGGCGAGAAGGACGGCTTCGCCTTCTGCCGCGCCCTGCCGGAACGCGCGGGCGTGGTGGCGATCCCCAACGCCGTCTTCTACGACGACAGGGAGGCCGGGGCACCGTTCGTACGGTTCGCGTTCTGCAAGCGCGAGGAAGTCCTGAGGGAGGCCGCGGAGAGGCTGCGGGCGCTTTAGCGCCCCGCAGCCGAAGACCCAACGGCGCCTGTCCGCTTACTCGACACAGGTGAACCCGTGACACCGATGGCCGTCACCTGCTCGCGCCCGCGCCCCCGCACTTGCAGGGTGCGGTGATGTGACCTACGCCCGCACCATCCTCGCCCCGCCCCTCACCACACCGAAGCAAGCGCAGCGAACCCGCACCGTGCGAGCGAGCGGGGTCGCCGTGGGCCTGTTCCTCGGGGCCCGGCTCACCGGGGTGGCCGTACTCGCCCTCGTCGCGCACGTCGCCGGCCGGCACCCGCTGACACTGCTCGGCCGGTCCTGGGACTCGGTCTGGTACCTCGGCATCGCCGCGCACGGCTACGGCCACGACCTGCCCTCCCACGACCCCGGCCCGCACAGCGACCTGGCGTTCTTCCCGCTGTACCCGGCGCTGCTGCGGGCGGTGACCGCGCTGACCCCGCTCGACGGGAGCCTCGCCGGGCTGCTGATCTCGTGGACCGGGGCCGCCGTGGCCGCCGCCGGGATCCACGCGGTCGGCTCCCGGCTGCACGGGCGGACCACCGGCATCGCGCTGGTGCTGCTGTGGGGGGTGCTGCCGCACTCGGTGGTGCTGTCGATGGCGTACACCGAGCCGGTGCTGACCGCGTTCGCGGCCTGGTCGCTGTACGCGGTGCTGGCCGGGAACTGGCTGTGGGCCGGTGTCCTCGCGGCGCTCGCGGGGCTGGCCCGGCCGAACGGGTTCACGGTCGCCGCCGCGGTGCTGGCCACGGCCGGGGCCGAGGTGTGGCGGCGGCGCGGAAGGGTTTCCCACAGGCTGTGGACGGGCGCGGCGCTCGCCCCGCTGGGCTGGACGGCGTACGTGCTGTGGGTGGGCCGGTGGAAGGGGGATCCGCTCGGCGGCTATTTCGAGGTGCAGCGGCTGTGGGGATCGCGGTTCGACTTCGGGCGGGGCTCGCTGGAGTTCGTGCGCGCCATGCTGCTGCACGGCGGCCGGTTCGTGTTCCCGGTGGCGCTGGCGCTCGTCGTGGCGGGGACGGTGCTGTACGCGCTGCTGTGCCTGGACCGCGCTCCGCTGCCGCTGCTCGTGCACAGCGGGGCGCTGCTGCTGATCGCGCTCGGCGGGTCGGGCTTCTTCGAGTCCAAGCCGCGGTTCCTGCTGCCGGCGTTTCCGCTGCTGCTGCCACTCGCCCGGGGGCTGGTGCGCATGGCGAGAGCCCGGCCCTGGCACGCGACCGTGCTGGTCGTGAGCCTGGCCGGGCTCAGCTGTCTCTACGGCGCGTACCTGGTGGTGTACGCGCGGGAGCCGCTGTAGGCCGTGCGGCGGGGCTTACTCGCCGTCGCCGTCGTCCTCGGGCTTGTCCGCCTCGTTGACCTCCTGCTCCAGGCCGAGCTGCTCGACGAGCCACTTGTCGAACTCGATAGCGGCCCGCACCCAGCTGACCGTGGAGGAGACGAAGTGGTTGATGTCGACGCCCGTGCCGATCAGCATCTGGGCCTCACCGATCAGACGGACGGTGCCGTCCTCGTGGGTGTGGCTGTAGACCTTGGGCCACAGGGTGCGGCGGTTCCATTCGTCGACGGACTCCAGCAGCTGCGGCTTCTCGTCGATGGGGTGGGGGCGGTCGTAGAAGGTCCGCACCGAGAAGACCGCCTGTTCGGCCTCCCCGCGGAACATGAAGTAGGTGCGGAACTGCTCCCACGGAGCCGCGAGGTCGCCTTCCTCGTCGACGACGTACTTCAGCTCCATCTGGTCGAGGAGCTGCTTCACGAGGTCCTGATCCGGGAGGACGGGGCCGGCCGGTCCCTGGGGCTGCGGTTCGGGCTGGCCCCCGAAGTTCGGAATCGAGGACGGGTCGATGCTCACCGTGTATTTCCCTTCATGGTGGATCTGGCCATCCTCCCCCATGCGGGGAGGGGGGAGGCAAGCCCCGACGCCCTTGTCAGCCTTGGGCGGACACGATCCAGTCGTCTGCCGGTGACAGTGTCATGACCAGCGGGCGGCATGATCGCGGCATGCGCATGAAGAGAGAGCTGCGGTGGCTGCTGTGGGGAATGTGGCTTGTGTGCCTGGTGGTCGCCGTCTGGTTCGTCGTCGTCGTGATCATGCTGCTGACGGAGGACATGCCGCTCAATCAGCTGCAGAACTGACCCAGGCCCGCCCGTCACCGGTGGACGGGCCTGGCAGCACCGCTCGTCACAGGGTCTTGCCGGTCCGCGGTCCCACGAGCAGGCCGTCCCCGGACCTGTCCACCCGCACCGTGTCGCCGTCCTCGACCTCGCCGGAGAGGATCTCCCTGGCGAGGCGGTCGCCGATGGCGGTCTGCACGAGGCGGCGCAGCGGGCGGGCGCCGTAGGCCGGATCCAGGCCCTCCTCCGCCAGCCAGGCCAGCGCTTCCGGCGTGACGTCCAGGGTGAGCCGGCGCTCGGCCAGCCGCTTGCCGAGCCGGTCGATCTGGAGCTTCGCGATCCGCTCCAGCTCGGGCCTGGTCAGAGCCGAGAAGACCACCAGGTCGTCGAGCCGGTTGAGGAACTCCGGCTTGAAGGACGTCCGGACCGTCTCCAGCACCTGTTCCCTCTTCTCCTCCTCGCTCGTCAGCGGGTCGACCAGGAACTGGCTGCCCAGGTTGGAGGTGAGCACCAGGATGGTGTTACGGAAGTCGACCGTCCGGCCCTGGCCGTCCGTCAGGCGGCCGTCGTCCAGCACCTGGAGCAGGATGTCGAAGACCTCGGGGTGGGCCTTCTCCACCTCGTCCAGCAGCACGACGCTGTACGGGCGGCGGCGCACCGCCTCGGTCAGCTGGCCGCCCTCCTCGTAACCGACGTACCCGGGGGGTGCGCCGACCAGACGGGCCACGCTGTGCTTCTCGCCGTACTCCGACATGTCGATGCGGACCATGGCCCGCTCGTCGTCGAAGAGGAAGTCGGCGAGCGCCTTGGCCAGTTCGGTCTTGCCGACACCGGTCGGGCCGAGGAAGAGGAAGGAGCCGGTGGGACGGTCGGGGTCGGCGATACCGGCGCGCGAGCGCCGTACGGCGTCGCTGACCGCCCGCACGGCCTCGGTCTGGCCGATGAGCCGCTTGCCCAGCTCGTCCTCCATGCGCAGCAGTTTCTGCGTCTCGCCCTCCAGCAGGCGGCCGGCGGGGATGCCGGTCCAGGCGGCGACGACGTCGGCGATGTCGTCGGAGCCCACCTCCTCCTTCACCATCGTGTCCTCGGCGACCTCCTCCTCTGCCTCGGAGGCGGCCTCCAACTCCTTCTCCAGCTGCGGGATCTCGCCGTAGAGGAGCTTGGCGGCGGTGTCGAAGTCGCCGTCGCGCTGGGCGCGTTCGGCCTGGCCGCGCAGGTCGTCCAGCTTCTCCTTCAGCTCGCCGACGCGGTTGAGGGACTGCTTCTCCTTCTCCCAGCGGGCGGTCAGGCCCCGCAGCTCCTCCTCCTTGTCGGCGAGGTCGCGGCGCAGCTTCTCCAGGCGGGCGAGGGAGGCCGGGTCGGTCTCCTTGCCGATCGCCAGCTCCTCCATCTTCAGCCGGTCGACGGCGCGCTGGAGTTCGTCGATCTCGACGGGCGAGGAGTCGATCTCCATTCGCAGGCGGGAGGCGGCCTCGTCGACCAGGTCGATGGCCTTGTCGGGGAGGAAGCGGGAGGTGATGTAGCGGTCGGAGAGGGTGGCCGCCGCCACCAGCGCCGAGTCCGCGATCTGGACCTTGTGGTGGGCCTCGTAGCGGCCCTTCAGGCCACGGAGGATCGCGACCGTGTCCTCCACGGTCGGCTCGGCGACCAGCACCTGCTGGAAGCGGCGCTCCAGGGCGGGGTCCTTCTCGATCCGCTCCCGGTACTCGTCCAGGGTGGTGGCGCCGACCATACGCAGCTCGCCGCGGGCCAGCATGGGCTTGAGCATGTTGCCGGCGTCCATGGCGGAGTCGCCGCCCGCGCCGGCGCCGACGACGGTGTGCAGCTCGTCGATGAAGGTGATGATCTGCCCGTCGGAGTCCTTGATCTCGGCGAGGACGGCCTTCAGCCGCTCCTCGAACTCGCCGCGGTACTTGGCCCCGGCCACCATCGCGCCGAGGTCGAGCGCGACGAGCCGCTTGTCCTTCAGCGACTCGGGCACGTCACCCTTGACGATCCGCTGGGCGAGCCCCTCGACCACGGCGGTCTTGCCGACGCCGGGCTCGCCGATGAGGACGGGGTTGTTCTTCGTACGGCGGCTCAGCACCTGCACGACCCGCCGGATCTCCTGGTCCCGGCCGATGACCGGGTCCAGCCGGCCCTCGCGGGCGGCGGCGGTGAAGTCGGTGCCGAACTTCTCCAGGGCCTTGTACTGGCCCTCGGGGTCGGCGGTGGTCACGCGGCGTCCTCCCCTGGCCTTCTGGAAGGCCTCCTGCAGCTTCTTCGCATCGGCGCCCTGCCCCTTGAGCACGTCCCCGGCCGCGCCGCCCTGCGCGGCGATGCCGATGACCAGGTGCTCGGTGGACAGGTACTCGTCGCCGAGCGCCTTGGCGCGCTCGGTGGCGTCCGCGATGACGGCCAGCAGCTCGCGGTTGGGCTGCGGGGGCGCGACGGTCGATCCGGTCACGCTGGGCAGAGCGGCCAGGATCTTCTCGGCGCCCGCGCGTACGGCGGCCTGGTCGGCCTCCACGGCGGCGAGCAGGTCGGTGATGTTCTCGTTCTCCTGCCCCGCGAGCAGCGCGAGGAGCAGGTGCGCAGGTGTGAGGTCCGGGTGCCCCTCGGTCACGGCGCGGTTGCTGGCCGCGTTGATCGCGTCCCGGCTCCTGTTGGTCAGCTCGGCGTCCACTTGTCCGTTCTCCTCTTCGGCCACTCTCCACTGCTGACTTAGCCAGCGTACACAAAGTTGAGTCTATTCCGCTCAAGGTGGGCGGCAAGGCCTGCGGGGGCTAGGTTGCGGGGCATGGTGAAGCACTCTGAGCGGTACCTGGAGTTCTGGCGAGAACGCCACCTGTGCACGCTGACCACGCTGCGGCCCGACGGCAGCCCGCATGTGGTGCCGGTGGGGGTGACGTACGACGCGGAGGCCGGGCTGGCCAGGGTGATCACCAACGGGACCAGCGCGAAGGTGGGACATGTGCGCGCGGCCGGGGCCGAGGGCGCCCGGGTCGCGGTGTGCCAGGTGGACGGCCGGCGCTGGGCCACGCTGGAAGGGCGCGCACGGGTACGCACGGAACCGGAACGGGTGGCGGAGGCGGTACGGCGCTATGCCGAGCGCTACAAGCGGACGCCGGGGCCGAATCCGGCGCGCGTGGTGATCGAGATAGAGGTGCTGCGGTCACTGGGGAACGGCTGAGGCGGCCGAAAACTTTCGGCCACGCTGGAGGCGCGCCCATACGCGAAATACCACGGAATATCCCCAAAAACTGCAGCGGGGGGGGGGGGGGGGGGGGGGGGGGGGGGGGGGGGGGGGGGGGGGGGGGGGGGGAGGTGGTGTGGTGGGGGGGGGGGGGGGGGGGGGAGGT
>NZ_JBVJVY010000058.1:0-31980 GCF_055603265.1 Streptomyces sp. NPDC037288 | reverse complement strand
CCCGGTACGACGGTGCAGCGGTATCCACGAACGGCCCCTCCCACAACGATCCCCACCAAGATCATCACACCCCCGCTCCTCAACTTGATAACACCCGCGGGCGAAGTCCACGCCGGGGATGATCAGCCAGTGCAGGTCACGGCGGCCCGCCGGCCAGCGGTGCTCCACCCGCGCGAGAAAAGTCATCCACGGCCCTGCCGCTCGTCGACGATCCGGATCACGTCCTCCACGATGCGGTCGCGGCCGACCAGCGGCTCGAGCGGCTCGAACCATGGCAGCCCGAACGGCTTCGCGGGGTCGGCGTCCTCCGGGGCGTCGGCCACAGGGACATAGAAGGGGCCGCCGGCATCGACTCGGCCCTGGACGGCCGGGTCGATGCCCAGCGGGCGCAGGGCGTTGCGTGCGTGCACTGCCGACAGCCAGCCCGGGCGGAGTGTCTGGTGGTCGTTGCCGCACACCCACATCGCGTCGGGACCATCCACGACCAGGTGCCCGCCTGCCTCCGGCGGGCAGCGGTCCGGACAGTCCAGGCGTGCCTGGCTGTGTCGGTTGACCATCATGACCCGCGTCGTGTCGACGCGCAGCGCTCCCGCCTCGACTGACACCGGCTCCAAGCCGCTACGCACCTCCTCGGTCATGCCCGCGAGGTGCCGGGCAAGGCCGGGCACACATTGCCGCATTGGTGACGGTGACGGTGACGGTGCCTCAGGCTCGAAGTCATCGTGCATGGGCTGCCGGTACACCTCGCAGAGGTTCCAGTAGATCCTCCACAGCGGGGAGCTCTCGGGGCTCAGCCCAGGGGTGAGTCCGGCCTCGGTCAGTGCCGAATCGATCTCCCCGCGTACGGCCGGCTCCCGCGTCAGCACGCCGTCCTCGGGCACGCCCAAAGCCGTGAGGATCTCCTCCAGAGAGACCTCCTGGGGCGCCCGGTCCCCGGTGTGCGTCCGCGCGAACAGCGCCAGTGCCAGAGTGCTCAGCTGATTGCTTTGGCCGCCGTCCCAAGAGGGAGCCAGCAACCGTACCGCCTCCGCCACCGCCTCGATCCACGTCGGCGGAGCGACAGTCGGAGTCAACAGGCGGATCGCCAGGGGCAACGGTCGCGTCACAGCAGGCCCTTCGACAAGGAAGACACGGGTAACTCCCCCTGGTCCTCCCGATCCCGACAGGGTGTTGTCCAACCTCTCGGAGGACAGGAGCGCTCGGACTGGCCCGATGTCGTAAAACCGTGACGCGCCTTCCGACAGCGTCGGTGGGCGAATTGCCGGAGTCGCCGTTAACGCCGCGGTATCCGTCTGGAATGATGCTCGTGCCCGCAGTACCGGAACACACGGGAAGCATACGGAGCATCAGATGCAAGCTGCTGTCTACGTTGTGTCCATCGACCCCCAGGCCTCCACAGTCTGGTGGGCGAACAGGATCACAGATCTACCTTTCGACTTCTCTCAGGAGCACGAGACTCCTGAGAACCTGGCAGTCCTCAAGGACACTGGCGCCAAGGTCGTGGTCATCGCCAACCAGAAGGGCGGCGTCGGCAAAACCACCGTCACCCTCAACCTCGGTGCTGTCGTAGCCGACGTGCTGAAGGGCTCCGGCCAGCTGCAGTACGTCTTCATCGATACCCCTGGCAGCCTTCAGGACGAGAACCTGCTCCGTGAGGCATTGAAGTACGCCCACGAAGTGATCGTCCCGATGCCGCCGGAGCCGCTGGCTTTCGATCCGACGGCCCGCACCATCGCGAAGGTCATCGAGCCCACTGGACTCCCGTACCGGGTGCTCGTCAACAACTGGGACCCTCGCGACGGCAAGGCAGACCTTGAGGAAACTCGCGACTACATCGCTGCGCAGGGCTGGCCGACTCTGGAGTCGGTGATAAGGCGCTACAAGGTGCACACCCGGGCCTCAGTCGAAGGCAAGGTCGTCACCCAGTACGAGGAGAATCGCCCGTCTTACAAGGCACGCGAGGACTTCTACCGCCTTGCCATCGAACTCGGTTATGGCGGTGGTCGCTGATGGGGCGCCGCACCAGCCTCGCCACCCTGGCAGGCGCCAAGGTCGAAGATGTCCCCGGCCGCAGTGATGCAGTCCTCCTGTCTCTGCCCCTAGACAGGCTGCACTGCACTCGGTTCAATCCGCGCCGCAACTTCGGGACCGAAGAAGAGCTTCGCGAGTTCGGTGAGAAGCTGAAGAAAGACCAGCTCCAGCCGGCAGTCGTCGTCTCTCGCGCCGCCTATCTGAAGTTGTGGCCGGCTGAGGCTGACAACGTTGGGAGCGCCTCATACGTCATCGCCAATGGTGAGCGCCGGTACCGTGCGTCCCAGCTTGTCGGTCTGACGGTCATCGAGGTCGTCCACCGTGAAGACATCGCCAGGTCCAAGGCGGACTTCCTCGATGCGGTGCAGTCGGAGAACAACGACCGCAGGGATCTGGACCCGATCGAACGGGCCATCGCCATCGAGACCATGGTCACCGAACTTGGCGGCGCGGATCAGGTGGCCGCCTACTACGGGAAGACCAAGGGCTGGGTCAGTCAGCAGCGCAAGCTACTCAAGCTCATTCCGGAGCTGCAGGACTTGGTGAGCGCCGGTGAGATGCCGGTCCGGGTTGCCCGGGACATCGCTGGTCTGCCGTCAGGGGAGCAGGCAGCAGCGTGGCAGGACGAGCTCGAGCGACGGCGCCTGGAGAAGCAAGCCGCTGCCGAGCTGCGCGCTCGAGCCGCAGTGGCACCGGCATCGCATCATGCGGAGGTCACGCCGCCACAGGCGCCGCCGAACGCAGGCGTGTTTACCGCGGTAAACCAGGCGCCCACGGCTACGGCACCCTCTCAGCAAACCGAGGCCACGCCTGGGACCCGGTTTACCGCGGTAAACCAGGACGGGGAGCCAGAGAGCCCAACCTCTCCAGTACATGATTCGACTTCGGTTCCTGGCCCGCGTCACGACATCGCCGAGGATGCCGATGCTGCCACCGCCACCCACGGGAGAGACAGTCAGCCTCGCAGGCTGCCGTACGACGACGCTCCGTACGTCGTCCACCACATGCACGTGAAGATGACCACGGAGAACTTCGTCCAGGGTGCACGCGTCTGGATGAGGATCTTGCGCGAGCAGCACCCCGAGGAATACCGGGCACTGCTGATCGAGCTCGGTCAGCGGCAGCCAGCTTGATCCACACATGAAAAAAGCGGCCCCCGCCATCCGGACTCAATCCGGGAGGCGGGGGCCGCTTCGTGTTCTCAGCTGGTCAGATCGATGTCGAGTGGGAGGTCCCGCGAGTCAGCATCGGCGGGCTGCCCTTCGGCGGGGCGTCCGCGCTCCAGCACGCGGCCGTCGCGGGTGATCCGTACGGCGACGTCGCCGTGTCCGGTCCACGGGGCCAGCCTCTGCCGGGCGGTGAGCATCGCGGTGAACTGGGCGACGGCGCGGTGGTCGCCGGGGTGGAGGGGTCCGGTGCCGTGGCCGCAGCGGCGGAAGCAGGCGGTCACGCGGCGGGAGGGGCCAGGGCGGCCTTGTGGCTGTCGCGGTGGGCGGTCTGGGTGGACTCGGCGAGCGTGCGCAGGCCTTGCGGCTCACCGACGGCGGCGTGCTCGCTGCACATCACTTGGTAGCGGGCACGGCCGGTACAGCCTGCCTTGGCGTCGCGGGGCTTGCCGGAGGGGGTGATGGCGTGTTCGCAGACGCTGCCGTCGCAGTGCTGGGGGTCGATCCAGATACGGATGCGGGCCACGGTGGGCGCCTTCCTGTTCGGTGGTTGGCAGATGGAGCGGCCGGGCCTTGGTGGGCCCGGCCGGTGGGGCGGGTTCAGTCCTGGGCGGGGCTGTCAGCGATGACGAGGAACTGGTCGGTGTACAGGTCCATGACGACCCGGGCGGGCTGCCCCTGGGCCTGCTGCCGGGCGGCGTACTCGTCTGCGGGCCAGGAGCCGCGGGGGCCGCCGGCGGGGAAGCGCTCCAGGACGGTGCGCGCGGCCTTGGGCTGGTCGGGCATCAGGAAGCCTCCTGGTGAAGGAGAGCTGGAGGGCGGGGCGTGCTGTGCGGGGCGCGGGCGGCCGGGGCGGGGTCGGCGGCTCGATGCGCTCGAGGTCGGCGTCGGTGAGGAAGCCGAGCTGTCCGGCGGCGGCCGCGCGGGCGGCGAGGGTGATCGAGCGGGTGATCCGGTGGTGGCCGTGGTCGATGCGCAGGTGGCACAGCTGGCAGGCGGCGAGCAGGTTCTCGTCTCGCACGTCTTCGGGGGGTGTGGTTGAGGTGGGCGGTGGTGAGGCCGACCACGGAGCCGGTGTCGGGGTGGATCTGCTCGTGGACGGCGGGGCAGCGGCCGCCCGGGTGCGTCAGACCGCAGTGGCCCGTGCACTCGCAGCGGCCGCCTGCCCGCTCGAACCGGATTCGCGCGCTGATCTCGTTCCAGTCGCGCGGGTACCGGTGCAGGTTCTCGGGACGGATGGGCACGGCGGCTCCGCTACTCGCCGCCGGCGGCCTGGCGGTGCTCGAAGGCTTCGAGCAGTTCGCCCAGGTCGTTCGGCTCGGGTGCGGTGCCGACCCATGTGCCGCCTTCGGTGAAGACCTCCACGTCGGTGGTGTCGGCGTCGAACCAGCAGACGTACGGGCCGTACCGCTCGATGATGGCAGTGGCAACGGCGGCCGGGTCGGAGAGCTGCGGTGCGGTCTCCAGCACGGCGAGGGTGGTGACGACCAGCCACATCGGCTCGTCCGGTGTGCGGGGGAGCCGGAGGTATCCGGTGACGCGGAGCTTGTCGCCGGGGGCCAGGTCGTGGATGACCGCGTGCGCCAGCTCGGAGTCGGTGACGCTGCAGGGAAGGATCATCTCGTCCGTGCGCTCGTCCGTCGGGGAGACGGTGAGGCGGAAGCGGGCGGTCGACCCGTGCAGGTCTCCGGGCACGGTCTCTTCGTCCAGGAAGCCGTCCAGGACGATCGCGTCGGCGTCGCCCATGTCAGCTGGCCTTCGCGGCCGGGGCCTGGTGAGCGGCGTCGTACGCCTCGAGCACGGCCTTGCGGATCATGCCCGCGTCGGCGACCTGGTGGCCGTTGGCGCGCGCCCAGGTGCGGATCGCGGCCAGCTCCTCCCGGGTGCGTCCGCTGCCGAGGCCGGGCCGGATGGGCGTCGGTGCGGTCGCCGCGGCCGGGGCGGGGTGAGCGCCGGCCTTCACGGCGCGCAGGTTCTCCTTCGCCTTCTCCAGCTCGGCCGTGAGCTGGGCGACGCGCTCTTCGGCCTCGCGCTGCGCGTCGTCGGCGGCGCGCCGGGCGGTCAGCTCGGCCACGTCGGCGCGAACCCGGACGGCCTTGTTACGGATGCCGGCGGTGGGGTGCGTCTCGGCCCACGCGAGCAGCTGCTCCACCGAGTCGTCGACCACCGGGGCGGCCGGGGTGGCGCCGTCGGTGGCGGCCGGGGTGGTGTCATCGGTCTCGCCCGCGTCGGCCTTGCGCTGCTGGGCGGCCACGAGGGCGGTGATCTCGTCCTCGGGCAGGCCGGTCGCCTCGGTGATCTCCGCCATGGAGTGGTCGGCGTAGAACATGGACAGCGCCGTCGCCTCGAACGCGTTGGGGCCCGTGGCCGCCGGGGTCTGCTGCATGTCGGGAGCTCCTTCGGGGCTGTTCAGGAGGGGGAGGAGGGCGGTGAGGGTGTCGTCGCCGCGGGGCAGGCCGACCGCGTCCAGGAGGAGGACCAGGTCCTCCTTGCTGGTGGCGTTGCGGGCCAGGGTGCGGGCCGCGGCGGCTTCCTGCTCGGTGCTGGTGGGGTGAAGGGGCAGTCCGTCGGAGGCTTCGAGGGCCTCGTGCCAGTCGGTGAACATCCCAGCCCCCCTACGCGGCCTTGAGGCCAGCCATGAGCCGCACCATGTTGCGCTGCTGCTGGGCGGGGGTGAGCGGCTTGGGCATCGGCCCGTTGACCTCACGGTCCAGGCGGACGATGCGGGCCTGGCTGATGGTCAGCGGTGTGTGCCGGGCGGCGGCGGCCCGTTCGCGACGGGCCTGGTCCTGGTCGGCGAGGACGTCGATCCAGTCGGGTCCGAGCCGGTCGACCATGCGCTTGCGCAGTGCGGTGCGCTGGCTGGGCGTGGTGGCCGCGAAGATGCTGACCTTGGTGAGGTCCTTGTTGACCAGCGCCCACCGCAGGCAGTCCTTGACGATGGGGCAGCCGGAGCAGGCCCGGCGTGCCCTGGCCAGCCGCCGCTCCGTCGCCGCCCGGCTCTCGCCGCTGCGGTCGCCGTTGGCGAAGTCGAACGTGGCGGGCTCCGTCTGGCAGCGGGTCGGGACGGGGCTGTGGGGGAAGGGGAAGCGCGGGTCGGGGTCGGCGAAGTGGCTGGGGTTGGCGACGCCGGTGCGGCTCATGACGCGGCCTCCGGGAGCAGTGCGTGCAGGTGCGGGGGGAGTTGGAGGAGGACGCGCTCGTACACGCCCAGCGGGACGCGCCACGGGCCGAGCTGACCGTCGCACGGGACGGGCAGGGCCAGCGGGTGGACGTCGTCCAGGTCCAGGTGAACGCACTCGGTCTGCGCCCAGGGGCTGCACGGCTCGCCGGTGTCGGTGTGGGAGCCGGTGATGCGGACGAGGCCGAGGACGGCGCGGGTGGGCAACTCCAGGCCGCGGACCGTGCGGGCCACGAGCGGGTCGCGCAACGCGGACCGGTCGATCGCAGCTCCGGCGTGCAGCAGGCGCCAGCCCGGCGCCCAGGCCCGGGGCCGGTTCTCCACGCGCTTGTCGCCGTGCAGGATGCAGGCCGCCCAGGGCTGCTTGATGGTGATGCCCCGGATGGAGTCCGGGGCGTAGAGCGTCGGCGTCTTCACGCGGCGGCTCCGAGGGTGTGGGTGCCGGGCCGCCCGGCGCGCCGGCCGTTGATGGACGGCACGGTGGCGTGGGAGCGGTCGGCGAGGACGGCGCGGCCGGTGTGCTTGCCCGCGTACATCGCGGCGTCGGCGGCCCGCTGAAGCAGGGTGAGGTCCGTCGTGCCGAGGACGTCGGGGGAGGCGGCGCCGACCGACGCGGCGACGTCGACCAGGGCGCCGCCGTCGACCTGGACGGGCTGCGCGAGCAGGGTGACCAGCTGGGCGAGCCGGAGTTCGCGGCGGGTCGGTGCGATCCGGGCCGTGACGGCGAACTCGTCCCCTCCGAGCCGGCCGACCGCGCCGCGGCTTCCCGCCCAGGCGGTGAGGCGCTGCGCGGTGGCGGCCAGGACGCGGTCGCCGGCGGCGTGCCCGCCGGGGCCGTCATTGATCTCCTTGAAGTGGTCCAGGTCCACGAAGACCACCAGGGAACTGTCGCCGTACCGGTCGGTGATCTGCCGGGCCCGGGTGGTGTAGCCGTCGCGTCCGAGCAGTCCGGTGAGCGGGTCACGGCGGTCGGCGAGCTCGCGCCGGGTGGCGGCCAGCTTGCGGTGGAGGCTGACGGCGTGGACGGTCCAGCCGGTCAGCGGCACCGCGAAGGTGGTGATGAACAGGGCGCGTTGCCCGGACGGGGCGTGTACGCGCACGGTGGAGGCCATACTGGGGGCTCCCTCTCGTCTTGTACGGGATGGGTGGCCCGAGGCAGGCGTCGGTTTCCAGGCCGTGAGCGTCTGCCTCGGGGCGTATCTACAGCTCGAAGCTGCTGGTGCTGGTCCAGCTGAACGGGTTGGACCAGCGGCCGGCCTTCGCCGCCCGCCAGTCCAGCTCCCACCCGTCGCGGACCCCGCTCGCTCCCCAGCCGCCGTCCTGGCGGCCGGGCTTGTCGAGTCCGGCCTTCCGCGCCGCGAGCGCCGCGTCGTAGACCTGGTGGGCACGGGCCAGGGCCTCGCTGGGGGAGGTGGCCTGGCCGGTGAAGACGTGCAGTCCGTGCAGCTGCTGGTCAATGCGGTGTATCGGGACGTCTCCCTCGTAGAACTCCAGGTTCGGCATGACGCCCATCTCCTTCCTGCGCTGGTCGTGGCGGAACACCGCGACCGCCCCGGCCGGGATGGCCGGGGCGGCACGGGCAGCCCGTCAGGCGGTGGCGTGCAGGCCGGTGAGGTCGTCGTCCAGGACGTCGCCCTGGTCCTCGGTGGCGTCGGCGGCCGGGGTGGCGGGAAGGTCGGCGGCGCGGGCGGCGAGCTGGTGGCGGATCTCCTGGACGTTGTTGATCGGCAACGGCTGGTCGCCGTCACCGGTCAGCAGCGCGAACTGGGGCTTGCGGTGGCCGAACTCGTTCTTCTCGCTGCGGTAGTGCAGCCAGACGCCGGGGGCGAGGAAGAAGGACGCCTCGCCGTCCTTGTAGCCGCGCCACCGGTCCTCGTCCCGCAGGAAACCGTCGCCCTGGTCGATCCGCCACGCGTCCGAGGCGGCACGGGAGGCGGCGTCGTTCTCGGTGGCGGCGGCGACCTGCGCCAGGCCCTCGGACAGGGTGGCCGGGGCGGCCGGGGCGGTGCGCGTGCGCGTGGTGGTCGGCTGGGCGGTGCTGCGGGCCTTGTTGAGCAGGCGGCGCAGCGGGGTCAGGAACAGCTCGGCCAGGGAGTTGACGGCGACGGCGGCGACGACCGCGACGCCGCCGGCGAAGGCGAGGCGCCAGTCGCCGGACCAGGTGTCGGGCGAGTAGGTGTAGCCCGCCCAGGCGCCGATGGCTCCACCGATCACGACGGTGATCATGTCCAGGCCCTCGGTTGCGGCGTCGGCGACGGTGATGGCGGCGCGGCGTACGGATGCGTGCATGCTGGGTGTGCTCCTTCTTCTGTCGGATGCGCTCTGGTGGGGGAAGGGGTGGCTCCGGGACGGCCGGGTGTGACGGCCTGCGGCCGTCCCGGGCGTCTCAGTTGCCGCTGCTCGCGTGGGCGGCGGCGGTGGAGCGGACGGCGTCGGCGAGCAGCACGGTCAGCTCGTGGCCGTGGTCGACGACGTCCTCCAGGCGCTCGATGACCTCGCTGGGCAGGCCGCGGTTGCGGGCCCCGGTCAGGACGCCCTCCAGGTAGAGGACGTCGGCGAGGATCCGGCCGCGGGCGTCCAGGACGCCGGGCTGCACGGCCAGGGCTTCGCTGTTCTTGGCGGTGGCGAGCGCGGCGTGGTCGGCGGCTTTGGTGTAGGCGGTCTCGGTCTGCTCGGTGAGCAGCGCGTCGACCTGTGTGGTGTCGCCGTAGGCGCGGCGCCAGCCGAAGCGGGCGGCGGCGGCCTCCATGAGGGAGCGGCGGGCGAGGGACACGGTGACCTCCAGGAGAGGGCCGGTCGTCCGGTCTCGGCTGACCGGACGGATACCGCACGGCCCCGCCGTCGCCCGCCCGGGGGCGGCGCGGCGAACGGGGGCGTACGGAGAGCGTCCGGTCAGCGTTTGGGTAGGGCGTCCTGGTCCCAGCCGCACGCGGGGGTCACCGGCGGTCACCCTTGCGGGCCGGGTTGGTGGTGTCGTGTATCGGGACGTCGACCTCATAGAACTCTTCGGTGCGCGGCATGACGCCCATCTCCTCTCCGTGTCAGTGCTTGAGGGGCCACCGCGACCGCCCCGGCCTCCGTGGTGCGGGAGGGCCGGGGCGGCACGGAGAGCCCGTCAGGCAGCGACGGCGGCGGGGGAGTCGAGGCCGGTGCCGCGGAGCGCGTCCAGGACGTACGCGTCGAAGCGGGCCTGGTGCTGGGCGGCGACCGCATGGCCGGTGGCACGGCCGTAGGCGTAGCTGTACGCGTACATGCTGGCGTCGGTGTCGGCGAGGGCCTGGTCGACGGCGCGGCGTGCGAGGTGCTCGATCCAGGTCTGCGCGGCGGACTCGCGGCGGGCGTGCGACGTCGTCAGGGCCACCGACTCCGCCCACCGTCCGCTGCCGTAGGTGCGGCCGCCGCACTGCGCCCAGTTCCACTGCCGCTGGCGCATGCCCTCGGGGTCGGCGTCCCAGTCCGCAGCCCAGCGGACGGCCTGCTCGGGGATCTGCTGCTGGACGACGTCCAGGACGTCGCGGCCGGCGGGGCCGAGCGCGCGGTGGGCGTCGGTCTCCTCGAGGACGCGGATCCGGTGGGAGAGCAGCCGGTAGGGGTAGTGGCGCTGGCCCCAGTTGCCGGTCTCGCCCAGCGGCTGGACGATCCACAGCCGCACGGGCCAGGTGATGGGCCAGATGCCGGTGTCCTCCAGCGCCTCGCCGACGCGCTTGACCATGCGGAAGTACGAGAAGGGGCTCTCGTCGAACCACAGGTTGGTGCAGGGCTGGGGGTGGTCGACGGCCTGGCCGACGTTGGCGGCGAGGTTCACCGGGGTGCCGGCGTGCCGGGACATCTCGATGATGCCGTCGGCGGGGGTGGCGATGTACCAGGTGACAGGCTTGCGGGCCATGCGGTCCTCCACGAAGGGGTGTTGGCGGCCGGGGCCGCTCGATAACCGGGTGTTGGTCGGGGTGCGCACGTCGGCGGTCAGGCGCGGTAGACGGGCGGGCGTACTCCGGCGCGGAGTTCGCGGATGATCGAGCAGGGGCCCTTGGTGGCGCAGTACGCGTCGTAGGTGTCCGGGAGGGCGTTGCCCGTGGTGCCCCACATGTCGCGGGCGACCGCGTTCACGGCGCGCAGCATCTCGCCGTTGTTGGGGCGGCAGGCGCTGTTGGTGTCGCCGACGCCGTGCCGGGCGGCGCTGATGATGTGCTGGCGGGCCTGGCGGGCGGCCCAGCGGCGGCTGTCGGGTCCGGTGTTCTCGTGGACGTGCCCGCAGTCGTGGAACGTGTCCATGTGGCAGGCGGTGCAGTGGTAGGTGACCAGCTGCTCCGGCTTGCCGCCGGGAAGCCACGTGCCTTCGAACTCGTAGACGATGACCTCAGCGCCCGGGATCTCGGTGTGCGCGAAGGCGGTGACGAGGCCGACTCCGTCCGCGATCCCACCGCGCTGTGCCTGGTTCCAGAAGACGCGGGGAAGGAAGTCGTCCCAGCCCTTGCCGTGGGGTCACTGGGCGTACATGACGCCCTGCGAGGCGTCGAAGGTCGCCTTGCCGTCGACGTTGTCGCGCTTGTACTGCTCGATCTGCTCGATCGACCCGAAGTACGTCGCGCTGAACTCCTCGGACTCCAGGAAGATCAGCCCGTAACCCTCGGGACGGGTGTCGTGGCCGTTGTCCCGCAGCATCTCGACCATGTCCTCGTAGCCGGGGTTGCCGGGGGCGATGGCGCCGACGAGGGGCAGCCGGTACCGGTCGCAGCTGGTGACGTGGGCCGGGTTGGTCTCGCTGACGTGGTGCGCGGTGCCGTACGTGTTCGTGATCGTGATGCCCATGCGCGGGTGCCCTTCCTGGGGTAACGGCGGGCGCCGGGTGCGGCCGGCACCCTGTGGGTTGGGGTTGTTCGGCGTAGCGTCGGCGGCACGACTCACGCGCGGACCGCGTCGGTGCACTGCCGCTTCCAGGCCGGCGCGGCCCTCGTGGTCGTCGTCCTGGAGGTCGTGGTCGTCGGCGCGGGGGTGTCCGGTCACCGGGTCGTCGCTCCGGTGGTGGCGACCAGCGCGGCGGCCGTCTCCCAGCCGTGGTGCCAGGCGCTGTCCAGGCAGTACGCGCCGTTGATTCCGTGATCGGCCAGACGCCAGAAGTTGCCCTTGCCGGTCTTCGTGGCGAGCGTTTCCAGGAGCCCGCCCGGCACCCGGCGGTCCGCGGCGTAGTGCGTGACGAACGACAGGGCGAGCGCGGCCGCGGCGGCACCGGGGTGCAGCCGGATGCCCAGGATGCGGGCGCCGGCCCCGACCGCGAGGGCCTGGGTGGCGGTGTAGGTCAGGCAGTGCCAGGCGCATGCCTTGATGCCGTCGGCCGTGCCGTGGACGGTCGGTTCATCGTCCGGGGTGGCCGCGAAGTGGACGGGCTTGTCGTCGGTGGCGCCCTTGACCCGGGCACAGTAGTCGGACTGAACGAAATGATCACCGATGTTCGACCCGGCGCGGCCCAGTCCGAGGACGGCGGCGAAAAGGGCGGAGCGATGCGTCATGCTGGGTTCTCCTGATCTCGCAGGGGTGAAGGAGCGGGCGGCCGGCCTTTGCCGGTGCTGCGGCCGCCCGGGTTGAGCGGGCCCCGTCCCCGCCTAAGTCGCCGGGACGGGGTTCGTCTCACGCGGCCAGCCGGTGCGCACCGGTGGCCGGGGGCGCGATGTAACTGTTCGGGTCGGCGGGGGTGCCGTCGTGGCACTCCAGGCAGGAGCCCAAGGTCTTGAGCGGGATGCAGTGGAAGTAGCGTCGGCGGCAGGTGCCGCATGTCTGGCGGGCTGCCATGGCCTTGTCGAGCGCGGCTTCCTTCGCGAGGGTCATCGGGAGCTTCGGCTTCGCCAGGTCGATCCGGTACAGCCACGCCCACCGCTTCCCGCCGCGGCATTCGATCCGGGCGACGGGCTCGTGGCCGCCGGGGCGCAGGCCCATCTCCCGCAGCTGGCGGCGGGTCGCGAGGGTCTCGCGCCCGGCCTGCTTCCACCGAAAGACCGGTAAGGAGCCGTCGCCGGGGTCGTACGGGTCGACGTCGACCAGGTCCTCGTCCTGGTCGGCCATCACCTGCTCCAGGGGCCAGGAAGCCGGGCGGGACGCTGCGGGTAGCGCAGGCCGGGGCGCTGCGGACGCGAGCGCCCGATCTGGCGGCGCGGACGGGGTACGAGCACGGGTTGTCCTCCAGCAGGTGTGAGGGCGGGCAGTGCTGCGCCCCGTCGACGGACGGTCCGTCGACGGGGCGTGAGGTGAAGGGTGGTGGCCGGTCGGCCTGTCCGGTCACCGGGACCAGCCGCCCGGGGCGGGGGCGGTCCGGTGCCGGTGGCCAGGCGGGGCGGTCGGTGCCGTGGTCAGAGGGCGGAGGCGACGAGGAGGAGGGCGAGGGCGGCCGTCCCGGCGATCAGGAGGGTGGCGCCGGCGCTGGCCCACCAGTAGTGGCCCACGGTCTTGATGTCGCGCAGGTCGCTGAGCGCGTCCGCGATGCGGGCGTGGAGCGCGGCCAGTGGGGGCAGGGCGGCGTACCAGCGGCCGAGGCGGTCTATCTGGCCTGCCATTTCGTCGTCGGGGAAGTGCCCGCCGTGGAGGGTCTGCCGGTGCGCCTCGCCCACGGCGGCCAGGGCCTCGATCTGGGTCACAACGGGGCTGGTGGTGCGGCAGACGGTGCAGCGGTAGCGGTATCGGCGCACGTTGGTCGGTCTCCGGAGAGTTGGGTGGGTGAGGGCAGGGAACAGCGACGCCCCGCCCGGAAGGGGTCCGGGCGGGGCGCTATGCCGAGCTGGCTGTTGGTGCCTCCGCGTTCTGGGCGGAGGGTGCGGTCAGGTGTTGATCTGACTGCGGACCTCTGCGACGAGGCGGAGGATCTCGGTGGCCATGTCGGTGATCGTCTGGAGCTGCCTGTCGATGTCGGCCGGGTCCGAGCCGGTGAACGAGAACGAACGGCCGTCGTCGCGACCCGGCTGCGAGCCGGTGAAGGAGAACGACCGGTCGTCACGGTCCGGTTCGGGGTTGGTGAACGAGAACGACACGGGCAACTCCAACCGGGTCAGATGTTCATGTGGTGGGCGCGCCGGATGGCGGCCTCCCACACGCTACGCACCTGCGCTCCGGTGTGGGAGTCGTTCCAGGAGGGGATCGTCTCCCACTTCTTGCCGTGCTGGCGGCGGGCCTCGTCCAGGAGGAGGTTCCCGGCGTCGCAGTAGGCGGCGTTGCGGGCGCCGGCCGCGGCGCGCAGGGCGCCGATGGAGCAGCGGGCGCCCTCGAGGTGGACGAGGGTGAACCTGGCCCAGCCGTGGGTGTCAAGGAGCGCGAGCGCGTCGGTGAGGGTCTTCTCCACCGGGCCGGTCCGGCGCACCGGCGGGGCGGCGGGGCGGGAGACCGACACGGGAGCCGCCGAGGCGGCGGGGGCGGCGGGCTCCGGGGTGGGGCCGGGGTCGAGGAGCTGGAACGCCTTGGCGTACAGGTCCTGGTCGATGGGGGTGAAGTTGGTCTCGGTGTTGGTGCGGGTGTTCATGCTGCCCTCCACAGGCCGTTCTCGTTGGTGACCTCGTCCCGCTTCTTCAGCTCGGACAGGCGCGGCTTGATGTTCTTGGCGGAGGTGCCCAGCTTTCGGGCGATGGTTTCGGCGGTCATCGGGATGGACTGCTCCCGCAGGAGCTCGAGGATGCGCGGCTTGATCAGCTCCTGTCCGTCGGGCGCCCCCGCGGCTACGCCAGGAGCACCGGGCCTGCTGGATCCGGCGATTGCCTGGGGGCCGCCGGGGTGGTGGTGGGGCGCCTCTTGCGAGGAGGGGGCGCCCTCGGCTGCGGCGAGGAGGTCGGCGAGGCTGCCGATCAGGTTCTTGCCGCGCTTGTCGACCATGGGGGTCTGGGTGATCGCGTCGCGCTCGCGCCAGGCGTCGCAGTCCTCGATCCCGACCGGCGGCTCGCCTCCGGCGAGGGAGACGGGGGCCACGTCCAGGTGCAGGGAGCGGAACTGGACGGCCTGCGAGCCGGGGGTGAGGAGGTAGCCCAGGCCGAAGGTGCCGTCCTCGGGGGCGGCGGCGGCCTCGGTGGCCAGGCCGCTCATGTCCCGGTTGCTGACCTTGGCGTACTGGCCCGGCCACTGCGAGGGGATCATCGACAGGTCGATGCCCTCCGCGCCCTCGACCGCGTTCGCGCCGACCAGCGAACCCTGGCCCTTGGCGCAGCGCAGGAACACCGCGCCGCCGCCGATGAGGAGCTGGGAGCGGATGACGGTGGAGTTGCCGAGGTCTTCGGCCAGCGGAGTCTGGGTGGCCAGGACGACGCCGATGCCCCGCTTGAGGGAGCGTCGGGTCAGCTGCTCCACGATCGCCTTCGCCTCCAGGTGGTACGGCGAGGAGGCCGACAGCAGCATGTGCGCCTCGTCGATGACGACCAGGACCAGCGGGTCGGTGAAGGGGAAGGCGGGGGAGCGGTAGCGGGCCTCGCGGTCGAGCATCATCGCGTAGGCCAGGCGCAGCGCGCCCATCGCCTCGTCCAGGCCGTCCCCGAGGTAGGCGGACAGCGAGGCGCCGGCGATGGTGCCGGCCTGCGGGGAGGCGAGGATCACCGCGATACGCGAGCGGTGGGCGGAAAGCAGGATCTGCTCCAGCAGCCCCGACTTGCCCGACCGGGACCCGCCGACAAGGTAGAGGTGGCGGGCGCCGGAGCCGGGCTGCGCCAGGGGCAGGAGGGCAGCCCGGCCGTCGACGTAGGTGCCGGCGCGGATGTAACCGCGGGAGTCCATCGACAGTTCGTTGACGACCGAGGAGAGCATCGTGCCGTGCATCAGCGCGTGCTCCTTCATCACCCGGATCCCCATCTGCGAGGGCTTGTCGCCGGGGGCGAGAGCGATCTGGATCGTCTCCAGGTCCAAATTGCCTGCGAGGTCCTGGAGGTTGACGGTCCCGATCGCCCTGCGGTCGCGGGTGGCGATCCCTTCCCAGTCCAGCGGCCCGTCGTAGCGGGTGAGGGTCAGGGTGGTGCCGGGCATCGCGCCTTCCGGTACGCCGACGTAGGCGTCCCACAGTTCCTCGGGCGTCGTCGGGGTACCGGCCGCGATCTGCGGCTGCGCCGTCGGGACCTTCAGGTGCACGGTGACGGGCAGGGCGTTGGGCGCGTAGTGCTTGGGGTCGCCCAGCTCGACCTGGGAGACGGGGATCTGGTAGACGGCGGCGATGTCGGCGGCCCGGACCCGTACCTGCTGCCCCTGGGGCAGGGTGATGATCCCGGTGAACGACACGTGGTCGTCGTCGGCCTCGAGGGCGAGGTGTTCCAGGTTGGCCCCGGGCTGGATGAGCTTGCGGTCCTCGGTCTGGGTGGGGCCGGAGATGAACTCCTTCCACCAGGCGGTGATGAGCTGTGCCTGCGACGTCAGCCCGACCGCCGCACCCGCGCCCGTGGTCGTGATCGCGGGTGTGAGTGCAGGGGTGTGGCCGGCGATGTTGCGGTGGTGGGCCAGGGCGGCCGCCCCGGCCGGGACCGCGAGCCCGAGGGCGATCAGCGGGTTCCCGCCCGCGGCGAGGACCTCGTGCGCGGCGATGCCGCACCCGGTGGCCGTGAACCCGCACCCGATCAAAGACCGCAGCACCGGGGCGGAGACGTTGACGGCCCACGCCCCGGCTCCGGCCGCCGCGGCGGCGAGGGCGGACCAGGGGCCGGCCACGAGAGGCACCACCGCGAGCGCGGCGGGCGCGTACTGGACGAACTGTGCTCGGGTCGGCCCCATGATCCTTCGTTCTCCTTACTGCTGGGCGTAGAAGCTGGCTTCGGCCATGTCGACGGGGGAGGAGTCCACCGCGTCGGCGATCCCGCCGTGGTCGTTCTCGGTGGTGGTCTTCGCATCGTCGGCGGCTGCGGAGGCGCTGTCGGCGGCGGAGGTGTAGGCGCCGGCCGCGTCCTTGACGCCGGTCATGGTCAGCGCGGCGTCGGCGAACTCGGAGGTCGTCGCGTCGTCGACGGCCAGCGCCTTCATCGTCTCGGAGGCGTCCAGCATCTGTTCGGCGGCGTCATCGACGTCGGAGGCGAGCTTGGTGACGGTCTGGGCGTGCGCGTGAACCTTGTGGGTGAGCCAGGCCAGCTTGGTGCGCAGGGCCGCGTAGTTCGCGGCGTCCTTCAGGGTCTCGGTGGCGCTCATGCGGGGCTGCTCCTCTTCTATCGGGCGTTGTAGAAGTCGCGTTCGGCGGGCTTGGTCAGGGGGGAGTCGGCGACGGCCCGGAAGATGCCGCCGTGCCGCAGCTCCGCGTTCGCGGATGCGGTGCGGCACGCCTCCTCGCCGCCCTGGATCTTGTCGTGGACGTCCTTGGCGGCGGCGGCCTGGAGGTCGAGCTGCTCCTTGAGCACCTCGCACTTGGCGATGAGGTTCGCGCCGACGCCCTTCGCGGTGATGTCGGCGATGAGCGTGTCGCAGTCGGTGGCCAGCTCCGTGGCCTCGTCCATGAGTTCCAGGGCGGTGTCGGTGCTGGCCTGGCACAGGGTGGCCGAGCCTTCGGCGAGGTCGATGACCTGGGTGAGGGTCATGACCTCGCCGCCGCTGTAGGTGCGGGTCTTCCCGGCGGCGGTCGTGACGTGGATGCCCTTGTCGTCGACGGTCGCGGCGTGCGGGGCGGGCGGGTTGGGCTGCATCGCGGGGTCCTTCCTGATGTGCTCGGGCAGCGGGACGGTGCGGGGCGGCGGGACCGTGCCCGCCGGGGGGACTGCGGACCCCGGCGGCACCGTCGTCGGCGGGGTCGTCGGGGGCGGGGGAGCCGTCGGCGGTGGGGGTGTTGTCGGGGGCGGGGTGCCGGGAGGCGGGGGTGCCGTCGGCGGGGCGGTCGTTGGGGGCGCCGTCGGTGCGGTCGGCGGGGTAGTCGGGGGTGCGGTGGGCTTGGGCGGCACGGTGGTCGCGGAGGGCCCTGGAGTGGGCCCGGCAGAAGTGGAAACGGAAGGCTTCCCGCTCGGCTTTTTGAGGTAGGCAGAGCGCCAGCCGTCGCGCAGGCCACCGGCGATATGAGCGCCTGCCAGAAGCCCGTAATGCGTTTTCGCCGCGATGTTGTACGGCGTGTTTCGGAATGTTTCTGGAGCCCGGGTCGGATTCCATTTATCTTTCGGTTTAGCGGGGGGTTTCTTGATTCCCGCCTGCTCGTATTTCCCGTGCGTTTTTTCCACGCCGAACAGGTAGCTGATGGCGAGGAGTACGAGGAGTTCCACGGCCCTCCCTTCTGTGACTTTGTGTGGTTCCGGACGGTTACCGGTTACCGATTACAGGCCCGTAGGACACCGGTTCGCGCCGCCTGGCGGGCGGTTCTGGGGGTGTCCTGGGGGCTGTAACCGGTAACCGGTAACTCATGGCGTGCACTCAGCGTGACGACGAGCTGATGTTGTTCACGGTCGTGTTCGCCGTGTTGAAAACCGACTCCAGCGTGGTCCGGATCTGCTCGCTGAACGGCGTGTACGGCAGGAAGATCCCGGAGACGATCAGCATGATGCAGATCACCATCTGCTTCCCCTTCGTCTTCTTGAAGGTGAAGAACAGCGCCCAGCAGAACAGGGCGAGAGCGAAGAACTGAAGCGTCATGTCACGCACCCTTCTCGAAGGTGAATCCCTTGTCGTTCATGGGAGTTACCGCACCCGAACCGGAGGGCGCGGAGAGCTTTTTGTAGGCGATGAATCCGCCGCCTCCGACGAGTGCCACCCACAGCCACGGGCTGGAGGTGATGGCGCCGGCGCCGCCGCCGGAACCAGCGGATTCCTGGGACTTGGAGGCCGCACCGTCGAGGGTCGGGGCGTCGCAGGTGGGGATCCTCGCGATGTCGTAGGAGGCCGCCTTGGCGACCGCTGCCGCGCGCTGCTTCATGCACTCGCGGTAGATGGTCATCTCCCGCTCGTACTGGACCTTGGCCGCGGCTTCCTCGGTCTGTGCCCGCTGCTTGTCGGCCTCCGCCTCGACCAGGGCGTTCGCGGCCTGCTCCTTGGCGCGTGCACGCTCCTGGGCGGCCTGCTCGCTCTGCATGCTGGTGACGGCGATGACCGTGCCGCACACGGCGACGACGGCGATCGTGCCGCACACGGCGAGCGCCGCGGTGTTGCGGCGCATCCCGCCGACCGCGGCGGACAGACGCGAGGTGGCGGGCTTCTCCGGCTTCTCCGACTTCTCCGACGTCGGGGGGGTCGGGTTCATGAGGCTGAACTCCTTGTCCCAGTCGATTCCGGACATGGGCTGCTGACTCCTTTTCGGGGTGGTTCGAGCCCGCCCAGGCGTGCCGGAAGCGGGTTCTGATCTGGGCAAACGTGCTGTACTGGACGGGTGGCTGCTTCCGGCAGTCGCGAGGAGGGCCAGCCCGATGCCTGCGGGCTGGCCCTCCTTGGTGTGTGCCGGACGGTGGGTCAGGTGAGGTACTTGTCGGCGTCCTCGGGCCGCAGCAGGCCGGCTTCCTTCAGCAGCCGGACCGCGCGGGGCTGGTTGACCGAGAGGTCGGTGCGGACCCGGTAGAGGGTCACGTAGCCGTCCTCGTCGCGCGGGAGCGCCTGGACGAGCGGGAGGAGTTCTTCGTCCGTCCGGGCGGGCGTACCGGGTCGGTCCGTACCGCCTGTACGGCCCGTACCGCTGGTTCCGGTTGTACGGGAGGAGGCGGTCGCCGTACCGGTACGGCCACCCTGTACGCCCTCGCGGCCGGGCTGTGTACGGACGCTGACCGTGCCCGTGCGTCCCTGTACGGCCGCGTGTGCCGTACCGGTACGCCCTCGGGCCGCCGTACCTGTACGCGCCGCCCCGTCCGGGGTGGTGTGTACGCCGTATGTACGGTCGCTGTACTCCCTGGTCAGTGCCCCTTCACCCCCGTTGTGGTGCAAGGGGTGAGTCAGGGCGGATGCGGGGTCCGTACCGTCGTGTCCGGGGCCCGTACCGTCCGATCGTCCGCCGCTGTTCGCGGCGTACAGGTCGCTGTGAGCGGGCTGCGTACGGCCGGACGTCGCGCTGTCCGTACCGTCCGTCAGGCGGTGCGTACCTGTACGGTCGGGCGTTCCGTTTCCGCCGTCCGTGCCGGTACGGACCGGCGTTGCGGTGGCCGTACCGGACGGCGTGTTCGTCCCGCCGTGGCCGTCCGTCCCGTCGTTGTGCATGAGGGTGTGGACGCGCCAGATGACGGCCACAAAGATCAGGACGACGAAGGTGGTGAGCTGCCACGGCGCCGACCCGCCCTCGGGTACAAGGTGCGCCTGCTCGGAGAGGTGGAAGACGACGTTGGCCGACGCCATCAGCAGCAGCGCCGGCGCGATGTCCCGCTTGGTGCGGAACGCGGTGACGCAGTAGACGTCGATCGACACCGGCAGGAGCGGCGCGACGTAGTCGTTGATCCCGACCATGCGGGCCAGTTCGTACTCGCCGGACGCGGCGAGCCCGACGCCGGCGGCCAGCGCGACCCACGGCGCCGCCGTCCACAGCTTCTTGCCGAGGTTCTGCCGCCAGCCGCGCCACCGGGACGCGGCCTGCTTCGCCTCGCGGGCCTCGGTCAGCAGCCGGCGAGCGCGGGCCTCGTCGGCCTGTGCCCGCTCGGTGACGGCCTTGGCCTTGCGCCCGGCCTCGGCGGTGATGCGCTCGGCCTCCTTCTGGGCGGCCGCGCGCAGCTCCTGGGCGACGCTCGTGGCCTCGGTCCGCAGTCGCTCGCGCTGCTGGTCGCACGCCGTCTTCAGTCCGGCGAGCTCCTCGGTCAGGGCCTGGCGCTTGGCGGCGGCCTCAGTGTCGAACTTCTCGCCGAGCTGACGAAGTTCGGCGCGCAGTGCGGCGCGGGCCTTCTCCGCCTCGGTGTGGGCAGCGGCGACGTGGGCGTCGGCCTCACGGCGACGCTCGGCGGCGGCCTCGACCGCGTCCGCGTACAGCGTCTCCGCCTCGGTGCGCCGGGCGTCGTACTGCTCGGCGGCAGCCTTGGCGAGCTGAGCGTGCCGCTCACGAGCCTGCTCGACCTCCTTCTGCGCGGCGGCGAGCAGGTTGTCGGCCTCCTCGCGGGCGCGGGCGAGGATCTGCCCGGCCTCGGTGCGGCGGGCCTCGACCAGGGCGCCGATCTCGGTGAGGTCGGCCTCCGCCAGGCGCCGCAGCTCGGCGACCGCGGACGCGGTGGCCTGGTGGTCGGCGGCGGCCAGCTCGGTCAGCTCCGCGACCTGCGAACGCGCCTGGGCGAGAAGCTGGTCGGCGCGGGTACGGGCCTCGGCCAGGAGCCGGTCGGCCTCGCCGCGCAGCTTCTGCGCCTCCTCGCGCACCGTCTCGGCCTCCGTGGTGGCCGCCGTCCGCTGGGCGGTGGCCTCCTCCTGGGCGCCGGCGGTGACAGCCTCGGCGCGCATGCGCGCGTCGGCCAGCAGGACGGTGGCCTGTTCGTGGGTCTCGGCGACGGTGCGCGCCGCCTGCTCCTCAGCCTGCGTCTGCAAGACGAGGGCCTGCTCGCGGGCGGTGTCGATGATGTCGGCGGCCCGATCCCGGGCGTCCGCGACCCCGGCCAGCACCTCGCCGTCCGTCTCCACCACCGGCGACGTCTCCGAGACCGTCTCCGTCTCGGGGGTCGGGGCCGGGGCCTGGGCGGGCAGGGTGGAGGCGGCGGGCTGCGCGACCGTCGTGGCCGGCTTCTTGGTGCGGGCGGTGGCCCTCTTGTTCCGGGTTCGAGTGGCGGCCACGCCGCCTCCTTCCAGATCGGGTGCCGCCCCGGGGCCGGGGCGGCGGTTGTACGGGGTGGGTGCGTCAGCCGCACTGAGCGGGCAGCTCCGGCGGCGTGCTGGCGGTGGCCGGTGAGGTGCGTTCGGACTGTCCGGCTCCCCTCGGCCCCGTCCGTCCCGGCGCGCGGCGGGGACGGGCGGAGGAGGCAACCGCCAGTCGGAAGAGGTCACTCGACGCCGATGAAGCGGAACGCCGCGAAGGCGGTGCCGCGCGGGTCGGGGGTGGCCTGGACGATGCGGTCGGCCGCGTCGACGTCGCCGCGGTTGACGGCGTCGGCGGCCGCCCGGGCGGCGTCCCAGTCGATGCCCGCCGCTGGCGTCGCGGTGGCGGCCGGACGGTGGAGCCGGGTACGCAGCGTGCGCCAGGCCCGGCGGACCGGGTGCCGGCGGCGGGCCCGGTTCACCCGGGCGGCGGCGTCACGGTGCCCGAGCTCGTGGAGGATCTGTTCGGAGTCGTAGTCGGCGGCGGTCCAGCCGTCGCGGCGGATGGTGCGCATGGTGCCTCCTGGCTGCAGGACGTCGACCCGGGTCCATGCCCGGATCCGGGGATGCGAAAGGCCGGCCGCCCGTGGTGCGGGCGGCCGACCTGACCAAACAGCGTGGAACGGGAGTTGAGTTGGGTTTGCGTCCTACGGGGCGGGACGCTCAACCGTGAGCGCGACGGCCGAAGTCGTGCTGCTCGTTGGTCCGGCGGAGGGCGTCCTCCAGGCGCTTGTGGTCGGCGTCCGTCATACCGACACCGCCTGCCGGGCCCGGTTGCGGGCGGCGCGGCGCCTCAGCGCGCGGCGCTCGTCCTCGGACAGTCCGCCCCACACGCCGTCGTCCTGACCGGACTCCAGCGCCCAGGTCAGGCACTGCTCGATGACCGGGCACCGGTTGCGGCAGACAGCCTTAGCCTCCTCGATCTGCAGGAGCGCCGGGCCGGTAGTGCCGATGGGGAAGAAGAGCTCGGGGTCCTCGTCGCGGCACGAAGCCCGGTGGCGCCAGTCCATCCCGGTCACCGCCTCTGTCCGACGAGGGTCATCTCGGCGAGCGTGCGGCGGGCCTTGCGGCCGGCGCTGGCCGCGCGGCGGTCGCCGTCGGCGATGAGGTGGCGGACGAGCTGGTGGAACGCGGTGAGGTCGTCGGGCTCGAAGCCCTTCTTGTTGTCCTCGTCCTCGATGTCGTCGATGATCCCGGCGTTCGGTCGGGGCACCGGACGTGTCATGCTGAGCTGCATCAGGGCCTCCATACAGGTCCTGGACAGCCCCGGGGGCCTCATCCCTGGGGCTGTCGCGGTTGGTAGAGCCGGTGTCCACCGCGCTCTCCACCGCCCACCGAACGGCCCGGAGGCCGGGCGGCGGGCGACTGGGCAGCGCGGGGCTGCGAAGTGCTTGGGGTGTTGCGGCGCGCGGCCTTCTGCCTTCCGCTCTGACCACCTTTCGACCGGGAGGTGGAGTGCCCGCGACCACTGGCTCACCCGCCGGGTCGTGCGATGTTCCGTATACCGGCTGGGGGCTGTCATCGCGCTACCGCCGCAAGATGCTGCGGGGGAGGGTGATCGCTCGGCCCACGCGACAGCCGAAACAGACCGAGGTCTGCCTTGCTGCCGCTCCGTGGCACGAAGAAGGGTCGCTCTCACTTCCCCGCCTCGCACCGCCGTTCACGGTGACCGGGATTCTGGCTCCGGTCGTGCCCTTCTGACGCATCCGACAGCCCCGCAAGGACTGGAGTCCGGTCACCCTTACGCGCAACACCCAGCCAGTTGCCTGGTCAGGGGCGGCAGTCGTCACCCGGCGTAGCGTCTTCGATTCTCAAGGAACGGTCACTCCCCGGTCCGGCCGCGACGCCAGTCGCAAATGACCTTCTCCGGGGGCTAGGCGGTCGGTGAATCTGGCCGCTTCGACCGCCGCCACTCGAGGTGGCGACGATGGGAGCCGTCAGAGCCGAAGGTCTGGGGTCAGGCCGCGAGCGGCACCGGCGCGGAGGCCGGAACGGCGGCGGTGGCGATCGGGCGGAGCATCTGCGCGCCGACGGACCGGGCCGCGCCCATCAGTTCCTCGCGGATCCACACGGCGATCGACGGCTCCAGGGCCTCCAACAGCCGCTCGCGGACTCGCTCGGTGATCGACGGGTCGGCCGCGACGATGTCCCGCGCCGCGTCCCTGCGCGCCGCGAACTCGGAGCCGACCTCGTCCTGGGCCTTGGTGCGGCCGCCCCGCGCGCCGGCCGCGGCGTCGTAGCGGGCCAGCTCGCCCGGGGTCACGAACTCGTACATCTCCAGGGGCGTACCGAACACGACGTCCAGGTCGACCCCACCGAACTCCGGGAGCTCGACGTCCAGCTCGTCCAGCAGCTCCTGGGTCTCAACGTCGAAGTTCTCGGTGGCGAGGCCAGCGGTGGGGCGGGTGGTGGTGTTCATGGGGTGGAGCTCCCTTCGAGTTCGGGCTCAACGTGATCCCAGGAAGTGGCAGGTGGGGGCTTTGCCGCCCCGCTCACCTTGCCGGCATACCTAACTTAGCTGATACAGTACGGGGCGTGTCAAGTACTTGGTTGAGGAAGCTATGGAAGCTAGCTAAGGCGAGGGGGTCGACCTACGATGTCGCTCATGAGCAACGAGGCCGTGCAGCCGTACCAGCGAATCGTTCAGGATGTCCGCGACAAGATCCGCTCCGGTCGCCTGACGGCAGGGACGAAACTTCCGAGCACTCGGGAGCTGGCGGAGGAGTACGGCGTTGCGGCCGGCACCGTCCAGCGAGCCCTGGCCGAGCTGCGCACGGCTGGGCTCATCTACTCGCACCAAGGACGCGGCTCCTTCGTCACGGAGACCGCCTCCGAGTCCAGCGAGGACTCGACTGCCCGTGCTCTTAGGGCACTTGAGGAGCAGGTCGCCGACCTCGCCGCCCGCCTCGAACGGATCGAGAAGGGTCGAAGCGACTGACGTCCTTTCTCGCGTCTCGTTGCGCATGTTCGTCCCTCCCTGGCCGGTCCAACTTCGTTAGCAAAGTTGTAGGCCCGACCACGGAGCTGGTTCTAGGTATGACATGTGTCCAGCCACTGGACACACCGATAGGAGACATGGAGGGGGATCAGCGTGGGGCAGAAGCCGAACGTTCTGACCCCAGAGGCATCGCCCCTGGACCGCTTTGGCTACACGGTTCGAGACCTTCGCGAGCGGTGTGGCCTCAGCTTGCGCGGCCTTGCGGAAGCCACCTTCTGCTCGTACTCCAAGCTGTGGAAATGGGAGAACGCCAAGCGCGCTCCGAAGTACCGCTCCGAGGTCGAACAGCTGGATCGCGTACTCAACGCGCAGGGCTTACTTATCGAGTTGTGGGAGCGCATCGGCACGGATGATTCCCCCCAGGGCCATGTGTCCGTTTCAGGGCTCCATGTGTCCGAATCATCGGTGGACCTGGCCACAGCCGCATCCCAGCGGGCAACGTCGGACGATGAGGGGATCTTTGTCCCCGCTCGTCTACGGGATGGATCGGTGGTTTTCGTGGCGCTCGATCGACGCGCGATGCTGCGTGGCGGGATGGGGCTCGGTGCAGCAGCTGCGCTGGGCGGGGGGACGCCGGCGGCCGCCAGCTCCCTGCCGGGCCTGACACGGCCTGCCCGGTCGGCTTCCGCCTACAGTGGCACGCCGGTGGAACACTTCCAGCGTGCGCGTCGTCTGCTGATCGACAGCGACAATCTCCTTGGTCCCAGCCGAGCCATCGCGGCCGTCCGCCAGCACATCGAGGACATCAAGGACCTGCGTCAGGATGCGAAGGGCGTTGATCGCCACGCCCTCATGGAACTCCAGACGCAGTACGCGGAATTCGCCTCCTGGCTCTACCAGGACCTGGGCGACTTCAACAGCGCGCAGTTCTGGCTCGATCGGGCGTTCCAGTGGAGCCACACCGTCGGGGACGGCGACCTGACGTCCTATGTGATGGCCCGCAAGGCACAGCTCGCCGGCGAAATGCGCGACCTGGTCGACGCCGTCGACCTCGCCGAAGCCGCGCAGCGCATGGCCCGTCCCCGCAGCCGACTGGCCGCCGTCGCCCGGACCTACGAGTCGTACGGGCACGCGTTGCGCGGTGAGTCGACCGACAGCGAGCGCGCGATCGACGACGTACGCAACGCCCTCGACCGCGTCTCCGGCGACACGACCCCTTGGGGCGTGTGGCTGAACGAGCAGTACGTGGAGGTGCACCGGGCGCAGAGCCTGGAGGCGCTGGGAAAGCACGCGGAGGCCGCCGAGGTCTTCACCAGCGCCATCAAGGCACTGCCCGACGGTTACCACCGCGACCGCGGCGTCTACCTGGCTCGGGCCGCCGTGGCTCATGTCGGTGCTGGCGCGCCCGACCAGGCCGCTGCGGTCGGCCTCCAGGCCCTGACCGTCGCCAATGACACGGGCTCGGGCCGGATCGTCCGGGAGCTCGCACGTCTCGACAAGGCGCTGGTGCCCTGGCAGCGCCAGCCCGAGGTCGCGGAGTTCCGCGCGCACTTCGACGGCACACTCGCCCACGAATCCTGAGCAGAACGGATCACATCACCTATGACCACGCGTCCGTACGTCATCCTCTCCGCTGCCATGTCGGTCGACGGCTACCTCGACGACGCCAGCCCCGAGCGGCTGCGCCTGTCCAACGCAGCCGATTTCGACCGCGTTGACCAGGTCCGCGCGGAGTCCGACGCCATCCTGATCGGCGCGACGACCATGCGGAAGGACAACCCGCGTCTCCTCGTCAACAGCGAAACGCGACGGGCTCAGCGCGTTGCCGAGGGCAAGCCGGCCTACCCGCTCAAGGTCACGGTCACCCGGACCGGGGACCTTTCCTCTGACCTAAATTTCTGGCACCACGGCGGCGAGAAGTTGGTCGTCACCGTCGATGACGCGGTGGAGAAGGTGCGCGCCACGCTCGACGGGCTTGCCGACGTCGTCAGCGTCGGACCGGAGCTCGACTGGGGCCTGGTCCTCGATGAGCTCGGTCGCCGTGGCATCGGCCGGCTCATGGTGGAGGGCGGCGGCACGATCCACACCCAGCTCATGGCCGCGAACCTCGCCGACGAAGTGCACCTGGCCATCGCTCCGCTGCTGGTGGGTCAGCCGGAGGCGGCCCGATTCCTGGGCGCCGCCGACTACCCCGGCGGATCGACGGCCCGGATGAAGGTGCTCGAGGTCCGGGCGATCGATGACGTGGTCTTCGTCCGCTACGCCCCGAAGGAGCGCACCGCCTGATGTACGCGCCCGACCGAGACCAGGACCTCCGCTGGACACAGCGCGCGATCGACCTCGCCGCTCTGTGCCCTCCAGCTACGGGGGCCTACTCGGTCGGCGCGGTGATCGTCGGCGAGGACGGCACCAAGCTGGCGTCCGGCTACTCCCGTGCAACCGGCCCCCGCGATCACGCCGAAGAGGTCGCCCTCGCCCCAACTCCCCAAGGATGACCCGCGACTCGCAGGCGCGACGCTCTACAGCACGCTGGAGCCCTGCTCCCAGCGCAGCGCGTCCCGCCCGCCGTGCGCGCAGCGGATCCTCGCCGCCGGCATTCCGCGCGTCGTCATCGCCTGGCGGGAACCGACCCTGTTCGTCGACGACTGCGTTGGCTACGAACAGCTGGTTGAAGCCGGGGTGACCGTAGTGGAACTGCCGGAGCTGATGGCGGCCGCGAAGGCCGTCAATGCGCATCTGGGGAGGCTGGCGTGACGGCACAGCAGGTGTCTGCACCCTGCCAGAGATCAAATGGTGTATCTTTTTGGGAAGTGTTGGATGGGATGGAGGCTGTGATGTCAGATTCGCTGCGCCGAATCGATGCCCTTGTGGATGCTGACACGCTGCCCCCGCCCCACATCCGGCAGCAGCTGCGGATCGCTGCGAACCTCACCCAGGGGGAAGTCGCAGAGGCCATCGGCGTCAAGCGGCTTGCCGTCGTGCGGTGGGAAGCCGGCCAGACTCAGCCCCACCGGGGAAACCGTCTGAAGTATGCGGAGCTGCTCCGTCGCCTGGCCGAGGAGCACCCATCCGTCGCTCAGGGGGGACCGCATGCGAACTGACCTCGCGTCCGGTTTCAGGTACGCCGACTCCACCTTCGGTTTCGAGGGGGTCGACGTGACGTAACCGCCACCGGCCGCGCGCACCAGACAGCGGACTGACAATCCACTCGGCCTCGCGCGGCCCTTCGCTCCGACCGGGCTTGACACCCCAGTCGGCTGCTCAGTCCCGGTTGGCGCCGGTCCTGAGCTTCGGCTCATCGAGCCAGTTCTCTCGCAATACCCCGCCTTCGACAAGCGGGTTGGCCCCTTTGACAAGGGCCTCCAGCAACACCCCGACCGCTGACAACGGTCGGTGTCCTGCCGATCCGCGGGGCCCTGTGACGGGGGCCCTGCGGTTCACCGGAATCAAGAGGAGAGGAGAAATCTCCCCCCACCCGATCCAGGTCCGCCCGCTTCTCACGAAGGGGGCGGCCCCTGACACATCCATGGAGGCCGGTCCAGCCCCGAGGGGCTCTGGTCGGTCCAGCCATATGGAAGGCAGGTCTTTCTCATAGTGCCCCAAGTGGTGTCCCCCTGTCAGCTTGACCCTGTCCGTTTCACCCCAGTTCGGGCGCGGCTGTTGTCTCGTGTGACGGGATCGGCGTACCGTTCGCCCCTCTTTTTCCGTTCCGTACCGGAAGTTGAATTTCCGGTAGGAAGCTACAAGCGCGGTGCTTTCGGCACGGTCCCGCCGGCCACGGTCGCGGCGCCGGCCGCCCGGCTCGTCCACCCGCTCCCCGAGTTCATCAACAACTCCGTCGACGGCGGTGTCCGCGAGGGTGCCGTCCCGTGTGGCGGGACAGGTTCCAAGATTTCTGCCCGTCGTGCGGGAGCGCGGGGGGTGATCCGGGCTGAGCGGGCTCTGTCCACAGGCCGCGTGTTGCAGGGTCGGCGATGGATCACGAAGCGCGCGTTTTGCCTGCTGAGGGGGGTGTCCGCTTTGGCGTGTACACCGGCCCGATGACGACACAGGCGATCTTCACCGCCCCGGCCGGGACGGTGGGCCGATGAGCAGCACGGCGGCATCGGTCGCCGCGCTGATTCCTGCCCCGCGTCCGTCGGTCGACGACGCCGATGCGGTCGTCGTGCTGCCCGTGCTGTTCGTGCCGGAGGCGTCGCAGTGGCTGTCGACGTCGTCGGGCCGGATCGCGGGCGACGGCTACTCGTGGATGCAGGCGGTCCACTGGGTCGCCGGGTCCGGGCTCTACAAGCCGCGGCGGCACCGGTCGCACGGGCCGCGCAGCTTCGGGCCGACGACCGTGCGCGTCGCCCAGGAGCTCGCGCAGCTCTTCCCGTGCCGTCCGGGCATCGAGTACCTGGTGCGCCGCACCGGCTTGTCGGAGCGGTCGGTGGAGTACCACCTGGGGATGCTGCGGGAGGCCGGGCTGCTCGCGTGGATCGTGAAGGGCGCCCGGGTGTCCGGCGGCCCGGCGCAGGCCAGCGAGTTCGCGCGGATGATCCCGGTGGAGTTCGACGACGCGCTGGGGATCCGCACGGTGCAGCGGGACGAGGGCGCTCCGGCGTACACGCGGGCGGTGTCCGGGATCGCGGAGGCCGGCCGGGAGCTGATGGCGAAGCTGGTGAAGAAGGCGGCCCGGAAGGTGCGCAAGCCGCGCTCGGAGACGTCGTCGAAGGTCCCGGCGAAGGCCTCGGTGAGGGGTGCTGAGCAGGGCGGTGTGACGGCTGTTTCGGATGAGGTCCGTTGCACCCCAATGCAGGTCGGTACCTCAGTGTCTTCCACTGCGGGTACTACTTCCTTCCCCCCTGAGAGCAAGCTCGCAAGCGGGGAAGCCAAGTCCCCCACCCCGAAGAAGTCCAAGACGAAGGCCGGCGGTCGCCGGAAGCTGAACGTCGTCGGGCGCCGCTTCCAGCTGGCCCGGGAGCTCACCCAGGAGCTGGACTGGCTGCGCGGCTGCTCGGTGCCCCGGATCGCCTGGGTGGCCCGGAACGTCGCTGATGCCGGATGGACCGTGACCGACGTCCGTGCCTGGCTGCATCTGCGCGGCGAGGCGGCCCACGTCCGTCGGGGCTCCGGTCTGCTCGCCGTGCTGCTGGCCAATGCGGAGAACGTCCTGGACACCCCGGCCAAGCGGACCGAGGCAATCGAGCAGTGGCGCGGTGCCCAGGAAGCCGCGCGCCGCGACCGCATCCAGCAGGTCCGCGCCCGCACCGAGCGCTACGAGGGCGACTGGGACGCCCCCTCCAGCCGTGCGGTTCAGCGTGAGGTGGAGGCCGCGTTCGCCAAGGTCAGGGAGGCAGCGAACGGCGGCCGCCACCAGGACCAGGACGACGTCGCCGACGACCAGGCCCTCGATGCGGAGCTGAGCGAGCAGGAGCTGGCGCAGCTGCGCGCTGACGCCTGGGGCCAGCTCATGGCAGGCCAGACGGACCTCGTCATGACGGCCGTGGACGCCATGGGGCGTCCCGCCGCCGAACGCATCTACGGCGCGGAGCTGGTGCACCGCGCCCGCCAGATCGCGAGCGGCTCGCGCAGCTCGCTGATGACCTACGGACGCCGGTAGGAGGCCGACATGACCGAGCAGACCACCACCACCGACCAGACCGGCAGCAGCGGCGACGCCGCCCCGGAGCTGTCCGGCGTCGACCTCGCCCGGGTCGCTCTGCAGCAGGCCCGGCTGGCCGCGCGGAACAACGGCGGCGGCGAGGCGCGCGTCCCGCGCCGGCGCCGGGTGACGACCGTGAAGCGGGACGGGCGGGAGCCTTCCGGGTTCGCCGCCGTCCTCGCCGGGCTGATGGCCGACCGGGCCTGGGAGCTCCCGGCCGCCGGCGGCAGCGTCCTGGACCAGTGGCCGGACATCGCAGCGGCCGTCGCCCCGCAGCTGCCCCACCACGTCACGGCCGTCGCGTTCCACCCGGAGACCGGACAGCTCGACCTGCGCCCGGACTCTTCGTCCTACGCCACCCAGCTGCGCCTGATCACCGCGCGGATCGTCGCCACGGCCAACAAGGCGGCCGGCACCGACGCGGTCCGCACGGTGCGGGTCCTGCCCCCGGGGGCCGCGCCCGCGCCCCGAACCGCTTCGGCCGCCGCGCCGGACGTTCCACAGGCGCCGGTGAAGACGCGCGAGATGGGATCGCCCGGCTTCCACCAGGCGCTCGCCGCGCACCAGGCCATGGTGCCGCCGAGCCGCGTCGACCCGTCGATCGCGGAGGCAGTGGAACGCCAGACCCGGGCGATGCGGGCGCTCAGCCGCCGCGCGTTCCCCGAGCCGGAACGGGCGGCCGACGACCAGCCAGCCCCGATCGAGCAGGCCCGCGCCGAGCGGCGCCGCCAGGCCGACGCCTCTCACGCGGCGGCCCTGCGCCGGGCCCGTGCGGAGCGCGCGGCGAGGGAGGCCGGGACGGCGGCCGCGGTCCCGCAGACAGCGCCGCTGGGCAGGACCGCGTGACGGGGAAAGCTCGAGGTGTCAGGGGCGGCGAGCGAGGACGTCGTCGATGCGGGAGGCGTCGGCGACCCACGTTGCGGCGGCCGGCGCTATGAAGCCGAGCACGGTCTGGATGTCATCCCGGCGTGCTTCGAGGGGCAGGTGCCAGATCCCTTCGTGGTGGGCGATGCGGTTGCGGAACTGGTGCAGCCGCTTGACCGGATTCTCCACCGTGGTCAGGGCACGGTTGGGGGCGTGGGGGAAGGCGCCCGCGAGGTCGGGCCAGAGGCTGGTCTTGTACTGGCGGGCCAGCAGGAAGCGCCAGAAGCCGAAGCTCAGCTCCGCGATGACCTTCCCGCGCGGCGTGGTCGCAGCGCCGCCCCGATCAGCGCGCTCTTGGGCCTGGGCGATGTCGCCGCGGGCCTTGCCGGTGAGAGGGACCTGCCTGTCGATGTACCACTCGGTGGTGCGGCCCCGGCGCTGCTGGCGGGCAACGAGCCGTGCGTCCAGCGCGTTGCGCAGCATGATCTCCAGGTGCCCGAGCGGTTCGAAGAACGCCGCGGCGAGGTCGCTGTTCCACCGGTACAGCGCGAGCGCGGCGGTGGAGTCACCGGCGCAGGCGCTCAGGTAGGGGTTCAGCCGGTCGGGGCTGATCAGCTCGATGACCGCCTTGTCGTCGGGCGGCTCAATGCTGGTGGGCGGCGTGCTGTGCATGGTGGGGCAATCGTAGGTACACTGGGCGGCGAAGACCCTGGAATCGTCCCTGGTAGCCCTCGAAAGTGGGCAGGCCATACCCCCAGGGTTCAGACCTCAGACAAGGGCCGCCCGGGAAGCCGGGCGGCCCTTGCGCTTTCCCAATCCCGGTGGTGAAGAGCGCCTCCGCCTGGCCACACCAAGCTGGACACGGCGACAGGCCGCGCGGTATTCGGCCAGGTCCGATGGCTTTGTGCCATTCGTCGGCAACCCGCCTCCAACACCACCAAGGCGCCGCTACACAAGAAGGCTGGCGGCGACATACAGCCGCCCCTGGGGTGAATGCCAGTCGGTGGGGAGGCCGGGGCGTTGGTGACCATCAACGTGGCGGTGCTGCTCGTAGTCATCGTCATCTGGCGGCTGCGGCGGCGTACAGAGGCCCGCAGCCGCTTCGACGAGAAGCTGACCGTCGTCATCGTTCTGGCGTTGGGTGTCCTGATCGCCCCCACCCCGGTCGGTGAGGGGATCGTGAACGTCCTGGGGCAGCTGGCGAGCGGCGTCACGCAGGCCGGCCGATGAGCTGCCGCACCCGCCGGGATCCGGCGGCGCACTGCGGATCACGGACCTGGGAAGCGGGGCGGTGATGGCGGCACGTCGACGGCGCTGGCGCTTGAAGAAGCAGACCCGCAGGCAGCTGCAGGTCTGGGGCGTGGTGGCGGCCGGGGTCGCCGTGGGCATTGTCACGTTGATCTGAGCCGGTGAGATGATCTTCGGGTTGGTCATCCTGGGAGCTGTTCGTGGACACCGCGCCGTCTTACAAGGGGCACCGGTACCCGGTGGAGGTCATCTCCCA
>NZ_JBVJVY010000057.1:0-32038 GCF_055603265.1 Streptomyces sp. NPDC037288 | reverse complement strand
TCCCGCATGAGGTCACGCACGAGTTCGGGCCCGCAGGCCACGCCCCAGGCAGTGAGGTCGGCGTGGACGCGCCGGTAGCCGTAGGTGCCGTCAGATTCCTCGAATGACTTGGTGATCAGCAATTTCAGGTCCTCGCGTCGCCGTGCCGTCGCCGAAAGCGGCCGGCTCCGCCATTCGTAGAATCCGGAGCGGGACACTTCCAGCCAGTCACACATCTTCGCAACCGACGGTAGCTGTGCGGTGTTCGTGGTGGATGTCGCGCACTCGGCATCGATGAACTCGAACCTGTCGCTCACCGAGGATCCCTGGCAAAGTACGCGGCGACTTTTTCCAGGAAGGCGACCTTTTGTCGCAGTTCCCTCAGTTCGCGTTCCTGCTCGCGGAGCCGTGCCCGTTCATCCACCGTGAGGGGCGCCTCCTCTCCCGCGTGCTCACGGCGGTAGGCGTTGACCCAATTCCCGAGCGTTCCTTCGACAAGACCGAGTTCCCGGGCTACCTGGGCGATGGGACGCGACGTCTCGATCACCATCTTCACGGCCTCTTCCCGATACTCGGGAGTGAAGTTCCTGCGTTTCTGCGACAACCAGCTTCCCTTTCCGAACAGACCCATCGTAGTGGGACCACTGTCCGGAAACTTCGGGGCGCCTCAGCAGCCGAATCAACCCGCACCTCTAACCGCATCCTCGCCCTCCCTGAACCGTGCACCCAACCCGACGACAATGCACAACCGATCAAGAAAACCGCTACAGGGCAACACCCCCCACTGACCAGGCTAAACAGCCCTGAACAGGCAAAACACGCGCCAAGCCCCTAGACGCAGAAGCTCCCCACAACACCCCGGACACTCCCACTGCAACCCACACAACCCCAAGTCAGAGAGCCCACACCCCACAGACCCAGTTATCAACCCATCACCAACACCCCAGCTCACACACCACCCCACACACCAACCACCCCCGCCTCAGCGACACTTGCTCTGATCGCATACCCAGCGGGTGCCCAGTTCAGATTGGCCCCGTCGCAAGATATCCAACAAGCCGATTATCCGTCGATGCTGGTCGTTGCCTGTATAGCACGGTCTCAGCAAATTGCTCGATAGGGAGCATCGGGAAGATACATACGCCAGTTCGTTCGGGATAGTGAGCTTGTGCGCTGACAGACGCGCTCAGTGATATGTCGAGCGTCAAGGGAGTAAGCCCAGGTGTGCGTATTGCTGCCTGCAGCATAAAAGGTGAGGTCATCGGTGCTGAACGCCACAGATGAGATGGCATCTCCAGGCGTGGGCAGCACAGCTACAAGTTGGCGAGAAGCAGTGTCCCATAATTGGAGACGGCCTTGCTGACCACCGACGGCAAGAGTGCGGCCGTCGTGGGAGAAACCCATTGTGACGAAGGTGTCTTGGGAATCACCGCGTGGCAGAGGGCCAGGCAGAACGCCAAGTTGGACGGTGCCCGAGCCGTCCCACAGAGTAATCCACCCTGCTAAGTCACCTACAGCCATGTAGCGCCCATCGGGGCTGACCGACAGGGACCAGTCGGCACCCTGGCCCAGTCGTTTCCGCTCAGTTATACCTGATTCCGTGTTGATGACGTCAATAAATTGACCGGAGTTGGCTGAGGAGATAGGACGTACGCTGCTCGGGACTCCTGCATAGAGGCGTGTTCCATCATGACTGAATACGAGGGGTGCTTGTTTGTTTCCATGCACGGTGATGATGCGTTTACAGTCGGGAATATGCCAGATGCTGATTTCTGTACGTGCCGCGCTGGTAAGAACGGCCAGGCGCGTTCCATCGGGGCTGAGTGTGAGCGCAGTAACACTTGAGCTTACCGAACCGCGGATGGTGCATATGACGTGGCGGCGCGCGGTGTCCCAGATGGCCACGTGGTCTGGTGGTGCGTGCGTCCCTCTGAGGGCGACGCCATAGGCGAGCAGCGTGCCCGTTGCATCGAAGGACATTAGTGGGTGCGTATGGTAGTCCTCTGGACCGTCCATGTATGGAAGGTCGGCTATTGTGCTCCTAACTATGCCGCCTTTCGGGTCATTGACTTCGATTTCGGCCGTGTGGCTTCCCTTCGGGAGTACGGCGGAAGCTCTGCCATTGAGACTGAGTGCCACCTCGGCGTTCTCTTGTTGATGCCATGCGTCTGTGAGGAGGTAGTTTAGGTTAAGGGTTCGTATGACTGGCCCTGAAGGACTGCCGTAGTCAAGATAGCGAAGGCTATCTTCCGCGGTATCAAAAGTCGGAGAAACGCTCACATCATTGTTGAGCGGATAGGTCCATACCGGATTCGATGGGCGACCGACGCGCCATAATACAATCTTGTCCCTGCTCATACCAGAAACGAACTCTCCATTCTGGCTTTATTTCACCTCCCGTAAAGGTGTGGGCTCGACCTCGCCAGGCCTGTTGCCGATTATTGCAGGATCGTCACGGAGGAAGCTGTTTGGTCGCCCGGAAGAGGTATCCCACTGATCTGCGCCTGTACCGTCGATTCCGGCGAGTGTGCGGCTGTCAGGACTGAACTGGAGAACACCGGTGGGAGTCACCAATACGCGACCGGGGGTGGTGAGCGGGTTTGGATCACCTTGCTGACATGGGGCGGCAAGCCTAATCGACGGGCTGTGAAGCATTACCTCGCGGTGATGTTGCACGTCCCACAGATGGACCGGTCCGCCACCTTGGCACCAGGCAACAAAACGGTCGTCAGGGCTTACCGCCACCGGCGGGTGGTCGTTGGGCTGAACGGGACGGGAGAGGTGGTGCGCAAAGAGGAGGCGTTGATGAACCGTGTCCCACAGCCTCACGTTGCCGCCGTCAGCCGAGATGGTTACCAGGGTGCGCCCACTCGTACCGAAGACTGCCATTTCATGCGTGCTGAAGCCAACCATGCGGGTCCCCGCAAAGGGCAGTCGCCCGCGCACTCGCTGTGCCGTGATGTCCCAAAGAAGCATGCTCCCGTCGCGCTGACGAAGCGCCAGTGTGTTCCCATCACCGCTGACCGTAAGCACCTCCGCACCAGTGCTGCCCGGGACCCTACGCCGAGGCAGTTCCTGGTGAGTCGGGACGTTCCACCGGCGGACCTGCTGCCCCCCTGCACTAGTCACCGTGCGCCCGTCGTCACTGAGAAAGATGGCCGCTTCGGAACTTGGAACTTCCAATTTGTCTTGCTCCCTTTGCCCGAGTGCGCTGAGCAACGCAGAGCGAGACTCGAGAGTGTCAGCGACCTTGTACGCAGCGAGGCTGAGCTGAATGGCTCGTTGCGGGTCGGAAAGTCGCATGTTGCCGGCCATGGTTGCAGCTCTCCGCGCGGCGGCCCGGAGAGACTGGCGTTCACGCGTTCGGTCAAGTTGCCACGCGCTCACACCGGCGACCACCGCTAGGGCTACCAGCGCTGACACCAAGGCCGTGAGAGCGCGCAACCGCCGCCGTGCCCGAGCGGCTGCCTGCCGCTCTCGATGGCAGGCGACCGAACTGGCCTGGAGGAACTCCCGCTCCAGTTGGGTCAGATCCTTGGACCGCGCAGCAAAGGCTTCCTCGGCGGCCGTGAGGCGGGCACCGCGATACAGGGCGCCTCCGTCGCGATCGAGGGCCTCCCAGGCTCGGGCGGCTTCAGTGAGCTGGCGGTGGACACGCAGGCGGTCCCGGGCATTGTCGATCCAGGCGCGCAGCCGCGGCCAGGCCGCGATGAGGGCTTCGTGTGCGAGGTTGACCGTCTGCTTGTCGAGCGTCACAAGCCGGGCCTTGACCAGGCGCTCCAGAACCTCACCGGTGGCGGCGGAGCCGTCCGCGTTGTCCGCGTCCAGTTCCTCGGACGGCACAGGCCTGCACGTGTCCTGCGTGTCCTCCCCAGGAGTGATTAGCCGGAGGAGGATGCGCCGGGCTGACCGGGCCTCGTGGGGGGACAGGCGGGTGTAGAACCGCTCCGCGGTCTGGGCGAGAGCACCCGCGACGCCTCCGGTGGCTTCGTAGGCCGCCAGAGTGAGGCTGCGCCCCTGGCGCCGGCGCCATGTCTCCAGCAGAGCGTGGGACATCAATGGCAAGCCACCGGACTTCCCACGAACGTCCTCAATGATCCGTGCGGTCAGGTCCCGCTCGACGATCAGGCCGGCGGCAGCCGCGGGCCTGACGATCGCCTGGCGTAGTTCGGTGGGGCTCATTGGCCCGACGAGCAGGGTGGCGTCGCGCAGTGCCGCAGCCCAGGCATAGTGGTCGGCGCAGTGGCCGATGAAGTCCGCGCGTACCGCGATCACGACCCGCACCTTGTTCTCCGGGTTCGTCGCGGTCAGCAGCAGGTCCAGACAGGCGTGTCGCTCAGCGGGGTCGGCACAGAGGGTGAACAGCTCCTCGAACTGATCGACCACAATGACCGAGTCCCCGCGCTCATCGCTCGCTCTCATCACGGTGGCAATGGCGGACAGGGGCCGGGGACCGGGGGTGAGGATGCGGATAGCCGCCGGCCGCCGGTTCGTGGCTGCCTCGCTCCGCAGGAGAGGGATCAGCCCTGCACGCAGCAGAGAGGATTTGCCGCTGCCGGAAGCCCCCACCATCGCGACCAGACGGTGGGCATACACCTGCGCGGCGAGCTGGGCGGCGAGTTGGTCCCGGCCGAAGAACAAGTCCCGGTCGCCTGTCTCAAAGCGGGCCAGACCCAGGTATGGCGACGACGCGTCGTCCCCGTGAAGAGGCTCGGCGGCCACCTCCCGGGCCGCCGCACGCCAGCGTTGTTCCCACTCCTGGGCGTCCGCGCCGCACGCTTGCGCATAGGCCAGCGCGACCTCACGTGACGGCAGCTGCTCCCCTGACGCCGCCCGTGACAGCGTGGCCGCCGAATACGACGTGCGCTGCGCCAGGGCCCGATATGTCAGCCCGCCCGCTTCCCGACGCAGTTTGCGCAACTCGAAAGCGAACGACTGAACCGGGCCAGCCGCCGGGTTCAGTTGGCGTTCACGACGGCCCATCCCTGCCTCGCCTCCCCCATCGGCGCAACGTGGCGGACCCAACCTAAGCGTGATCGTCAATCCGCTACAACCATGATGACCTGTGGTTTTCGGTCAATTCACCACGTGCCGGAGCACCTGGAGTTTTTGTTGCATGCCGTGGAACGAGGGTGCGCAACAACGCGTCGGCTCGAAACCCTGGTGCGTGGCCACTCGTACACCTCGACCAGGAAGGACCATCACGTGGAGTGGAAGAAGCAGGCTGCACGCATCGGCGTCTCCGGTGCGGCAATCCTGGCCCTCGGTATGTCGGCGTTTCCCGCGCACGCTGGAGGAGTGAACATCTCCAGCTGGCCGACGGAGCGTTGCAACACCGTCAACTGGTTCTGCCTGTACTACCACACGGGCGCTCAGGGGGCCGGCTGGGGTTACCCGCACGCTGATGCCAACGTCCATGACCTCGGCAACTATCGCTTCCCGAGCAACGACGGCGCGGGGAGCGGTCAGGTCATCCGCAACAACGCCGAATCCGCCGAGGATGCCTCCGACTGCAATGTCGGGATCTGGGAGTATCCCAACTTCAACAACTACCAGTTCACCAGCGGGAACTACGACGTCCTGAGCCACTGGAGGGGCGGCAATCTGGGCCAGCTAAGCAACGACGAGGCCTCGATCGCGGTCTGGGACTCGACCTACTGCCCCGGCAGGGGCGAGGGCTGATCTCGACCGGTGGGGTGCCGCGCTGACGCGGCACCCCACCGCTACCGCTTCTACCTCCACCTCAGGGAGTTGCTGTGACACGTGCCCCTGGCCTCGGCTGGAAGACAGTGCCGGCCGCACTGGTCGCCCTGGGAGTCCTCAGCGCCTGCTCGGCGTCCCAGGAACACCATTACGAGCCACCCACCGCTACGCCCGTGGTCTTCGACACCGCCAGGCTTCACCTTCCCGTCGAAACGTACATGCTGACCCCATACGAGACCGTCGAGTACGACCACCTGAGCCACTTGCTGCTCGGCGACTGCATGCAGCGTTTCGGCTTCGACTATCCCGTGGCCCCGCTGCCCGGGCGCAACAGCACGGCCGTGCTGGGCTATACGATCCTCTATCGCAGGTACGGCCTGACGGACGATGCCGAGGCTCGCACGTGGGGTTACCACCGACCACGTCAGACTCCCGGTACCCGCTCCCGCGGAGCGACCGCAACCGGCAAGAAACTCATGGACTACCCACCGGCCGCCAGACTTGTCCTGCTGGGTGCCGCGTCCACAGCACACAAGGTCGTACAGACACCCTCCGGTGAGCGCACGGTGCCGCCGGGGGGCTGTGCAGGCGAGGCGTACCGCCGGCTGGAAAGTTCCTCCGCCAGCCCGCAGGGCCCAGGATCCGAGCCGGGCGGGCTGGTATCGCGGATCAAGCGGAAGAGTTTCGCGGACTCGATGCATGACTCCCGGGTGACCACCGTATTCCACGCCTGGGCTTCTTGCATGAAGTCACATGGCTATGAGGTGCGGTCCCCTCTTCAGGTCACCGCCGGCCTGGCCTCGATCCGTTCCCCCACGCCGAGTGCTGAAGAGATCTCCCGTGCCGTGGCCGACACCGCATGCAAGAAAGACACCAATCTCGCCGGCGTCTGGTACGCCGTCGAATCCGACTACCAAAAGGCGGCCATCACAGAGAACCGCTCAGCCCTGGCCGCCATCAAGAACAAAGTCGAGGCCCAGGCAGCCGTCATCCGCCGACTGGCCAACAGCCGACACCCCTGACAGGACGCCAGCAGGAGGTGAGAAGCAGTTGTCGTGGACCGCTCTCGCAGACCGGAATCCGAGCAAGGCCGCCCGACCGTGGTGGTCGACGGCGAGGTAGAGCAGGCGCGCGGAGCTCGCCGCCGACAAGCTCGCCGGTTCCGGCTTTGGTCTCCCGCAGATCGGCCTCGTTCATAAAACCTCAGCCGAAGAGGCCGCCGTCATCTGGCGGTTCAACGAGGCCCGCCACTGGGAGGCGCAGGCCGAGCGAGGCGACCTGTGGAGCGGGCTGCTGCCGGCGTGGGCGCGTCTGTCGGTGGTGTGCCCGGTGGTGACCGCCGCGGTCACCGGGGACGTGGAGTACTGACCCGCCCTGGCCGGGCTGTGGGCGCCGGACTCCGGTGCCGCACCGGCTCGTTGAATGACATGCTGCTTGCCATGACATCGCCCCCGTACGAGCTGCCGGAGCCCCGCTTCCCGTACGGGCCGCACTGCGCGGTGGAGGTCGTGGCCGAGTCGGCTCCCGGGCCGGACGGTGTCCTGCGCGTGACCCTCACGACCCATCCCGTCGGCGCCTTCGCGGATCCCTTCGCCGGCGTCATCGAGCCGGACGTCTGGACTCGGCTGGTCTACCTCCGCCCGGGACCGTGCCAGGTGACCGTGGAGCGCCTCGGTGTCCGTGACCACGGCATCCTGCCCGCCCAGGACGCGCCGGTGGTCGTGATGCGGGCGCTCGGCCCAGCCGGCCTGGACGTGGACCAGCTCATGTGGCGCCTGCCCGGATGCCTGATCACGTCGGCATGCGAGCTGGAACGATGCGTGGTGGCCATGCTCACCGAGGACCATCCTGTACGCCGCGGCTACCAGTTCGAGGTCACCGCCGAAGACAACGTCCCGGCCCTGATGCCGTTGTACTCCTCGGCTGCCTACGGCTGGCTGAGGTGGTGGCTGGCCGAGAACGGTTCCCTGAAGCGCACCGGGAACCATCTCCCGCCGCCGCCCGACCGGCTGCTGATGCGGTACGCCGGGCAGGGCCGCCTGCTGCACATCACCAGTGTTGAACGGGCCTGCTGGCCTTACCCGCCGCCGAAGGGCACGTCACAACGGTGGCTTGAGGCACCGGAGACCCGGAAGGATCGGCTGCGGGAGCGGCGGGGTAGGGCGGACGACTGGACTCCCCCGCCCGACGACGGGCCCGACCCCACCGAACACCGCTGAACGACAAGACGCCGGCCCCGGCCGCCGCGAGCAGGGGCGGGCTACCGCTGGTCGGGCCATGCGTCCAGGACGACGCCGCTGTCCTCGTTCGACAGGGTGACCCGGGCTCCGGGCATGGCGCCCCCATACAGGCCGACCCAGTCGCGGAACTTGTCGCGGGCCACGTCCTCGTTCCACCACCAGCCGTGCTGCACCGGCCGCTCGGCCACGAGCAGCAGGTGGTAGCGGCCCGGACTGGTCATGCGAGCCGGATCCCTCTCGCCCGGCCCGGCGTGCGGACAATCGCCTGCTTCGTCTCCAACTCGACCAGCTGGTAATGGACGCTGGCCCGGCTGCGCATGCCGACCGCATCCCCCAGTCTCCTACACCGTCGGCGCCTCACCGTGGTCGGCGATGGCCTGCCGGATGCAGCGCAGGATGCGCTCCTGGTGTGACTGAGCAGGGCACTTGGCCTGGGTGTACGACTTCCATGCACAGCACCAGCTGCCCACCCTGTGCGGACAGGGTCACCAGCTGGCGCGCCGCACACCGTCAGCGCGAAGACGGGCGACTTCCATCACCGGAGTGGTCGGGTCCATCAGGAGCTGCTCCAGGCGTATGCGTCCCAGTAGCCGTCGTGGCGGACGCAGCCACCGTCGGCGACGACCAGTCCCTCGCCGGTACGCCGGCCGGGGCTCAGCGACAGCGCGACACCGTGGTCGTCGGTCGTGTGGATCTCTTGCAGGTCGGTCACCTTGTCGGTGACCGGGTCGGTCCCCGGCTTCGTCGTCACCTTCCATCCGCGCTCGGACCACCGCCTGCGAAGTTCGGCGACCGCCGCGCGATATCCGGCGTCGCCGTGCTTGAAATCCGGGGCCCAGGAGACGGACGGCTGATCCCGTTGGGTGTCACCCCGGTCGACACCGAGGTCGTCCACGCAGGATGCGCTGTCCGTGGACTTTCCCAGGATCACGGACTCCGGATCCGAACCCAGGAAGAGAACTGTGTCCTCGCCGGCGGCCTCCGTGTCGCGTACGTGCTCCAGGAACTGCGCCTCGGTACGGACTGGACCCGCCATGGCGGAGCAGCCCGTGACGGACCCCACGAGCAGGAACACCACAACGGCCCCGGCAGCGGACAGCTCCAGGGCCCTGAACCGGCGGAAAGCGGTCGCCGCGGGAGCGGCGGAAGGAGTCGGCGTCATGAAGCCATCCGAACACCGCCACCCAGGCCGACGGCACCGTCGCCCTACTCAGTCTCGTACTCAGAAGGGCCGGAGCGCCCGGAGAGTCCTCATGGCCTCTCTGAGGCCTTGAGGGCCTATCTGGCGAACGGTGACCACTTGCGCGCTCAGTCACAGCAAGTGTGACTGAGCGCTGTAGTTGGTGCCATCCGGCCAAGTAGGTGCTCAGATTCGGCGCCACGAGTCAGCCGCCGTGGAGGCCCCACTCGTCGAGCCCGCCGTAGACGTGTGCTTCGAGGGACTGCGGTGCTTCAAGGCCCACGGCCTCGCCCCGGTACACGGCGATGAGCAAGTCCTCGCCCCGCCACCAGGCGTCGGTCACCCCCTGCACCTCGGGCACCGCACGGGTGCAGCCTGTCGTCACCGTTCCGTCACAAGTAGTCGCCGCACGGAACCCTGCCGCTCTCCCGCCCTGTCTGCACTCACGTACCACGACCACGCGTACCGCGGGGCAACAACCGACGACCGAAACCCGCGGACGAGACGACTCAGGGGGACGACAGCATGCGTCACAGCAACGGCATTCGCAGGGCGGCTCTGGCGACGACGGCGGTCACGGCCGTCGCGGCGGCGGTGACCGGCATCCTGCCCGGCACCGCCATGGCGGCGAGCACCACCACCTCCACCCCGCCGCCCGTCTGCCCGGCCTCCGCCCTCCAGGTCAGCGCCTGGCAGGCCGTCCACCGGCCCGTCGGGACCGGGACCGGGGCGGCGGTCGTGCAGTTCACCAACGTCTCCCGGAGGACGTGCGTCCTGAAGGGCCATCCGACGGTCGCGGGCGCCGGCAACGGCTCCCCCGCCCACAACACCCCGCTCAAGGTCACCCCCACCGGCAGGGCGGCCACCGTGACGGTCCGGCCGCACGGCAAGGCGTGGGTGAAGCTGACCTTCGTCCAGGTCCAGGGAGAGGCCGACGGCTACTGCGTGTCGGGCAAGGACCCGGTGACGTATCCGACGATGGTCATCGGGCTGCCGCACTCCGGGAAGCACCAGGTCGCCCTGAACGACGGGGTGTGGGCCGAGTGCGACAACAAGGTGACCGTCACCCCGGTCTCGGCGGTCAAGCCTTCCTGACCCCCCCGTCCCCACAAATCGAGCAGCCTGCATGACGATCGCAAGGCTCTGACCTAGACGTTTACGAGGAACTGCACATAAGTGCAGGTCAGCGACTCAGCGCACCTTCGGTGCGCTGAGTCGCTGACCTGCGATGATCAAACTCCGATGACACAAACTCGCATCCGTCAAAGTCCGATGGCAAACGGTCAAGATCCAGTGGCACGGGACAGCCGCCTCGACGCCCTCCTGTGACTGAGCGTCGCAGTTGGCCAGCGAGCGCCGCAGTTGACCACGGATTCAGCTGTCCGCGAGGTGTCCAGGGGCGGCTGCGATCGTTAATCAGGTATGACGAACGCGCGCAAAATGGTTGTCACCACGGCGCTTGCCGTTGCTGGCCTCGCACTGACTTCTCTTCCTGCTCAGGCAGCTGAGAACCCCATCGACTTGGGCAAGCTCAACCAGCTCAACAAGCTGGGGCAGGTTACGCGGGCCCTGGATCCTGTGCTGGGTGTGCTTGCCCCAGTTACCGGGCTTATGCCGGCGTAAAACCCCCGGCCGAGCCGTACCTGATCTGAGCGCCGTAGTTGGCCAGCCTGGCCCACTACGGCGCTCAGTCACAAGGTGTCGGTGAGGTGCTCTACACGGTGCATACTGAGATTAGAGCGCTTGTTCGATCTCTAGTGCAAGGCGAAAGTGCCAGCTCAGCGCGGAGGAACACCCAAGTGCACGACGATTCCCCGCCGACCCGCCTCGCCATGCTGCGGTTCGCCCGCCGCGTCATCGAGCAGCAGACCACGCGGCAGCTGGCCCTGATCGACCGATGGATCGCCGACGAGGAACGGCGCGAGCGTGAGCGGCGGCAGGGCGAGGAGCGCCGACCTGCGGAGCCGGAATGGCTGATCCGGTTCGGGCTCAAACGCCAGAACGTGGATGCCGTGTACACCGGCAGCTGCTGGGCGGCGGCCAAGAGCGGACGGTGCCGCCCGGCGACCCGGCAGCAGGCGCTCGACGCACTGCGACGGAAGGTACCGGCATGCGTCCACTGCCGACCGGACAACGCACTCGGCATCCTGGACTAGCGTCAGCGCGGTCAGGCGCTGCGCGGGCGGCGGCTCGTCGTCTTCTTGGCGGCCGTCTTCTTCGCCGCGGTCTTCTTGACCGGCTGCTTCTTCGCGGCGGTCTTCTTCTTCGGCTCCGGCAGCTCGTGCACCTGCGCCGGGCCGCGCTCCCCGTGCGGGAGGCCTTGGCCTTCTGCACCGACTCATTCAGCGCAGCCATCAGATCCAGGACCTGGGCCGGCTGCTCCGGCTCGGGCGCTTCGGGGAGCGGCTCCTCCTCGCGTTTGGCCTCGATGATCTGGGCGATCGCCTCGGTGTAACGGTCGGTGAACTCCTCGCCCTCGAGCGCGTCGATGGTCATGGTGTCCATGAGGGCCAGTGCGCTTTCGATCTCGTCCTCGGACACCTCGGTCGGTGACGGGAGCAGCTCGGTGGGGTCGCGGATTTCGTCGGGCCACAGCAGTTCCTGCAGGACCAGGGCGTCGCCACGGGCCCGGAGCATGCCCAGCCTCTCGCGGCCGCTCCACGCGTACTTCGCGATGGCCACCCTGCTGGAGCGGCGCAGCGCTTCGACGAGGAGCTTGTACGGCTTCGCGGCGACCTGTCCGCCGGCGGCGAGGTAGTAGCCTGCGCCCATACGGATCGGGTCGATGTCCTCCAGTGCCACGAAGGCGTCGATCTCGATCGCCTTCGCCGTCGGCAAGGGGAGGTTGCTCAGTTCCTCATCCGTGATCGGAATGACCCGGTCACGGGTCAGCTCGTAGCCCTTGCCGATCTCGGACTGGTCGACCTCGCGATCTTCCAGCTCACACACCTTGCGGTAGCGGACACGCCCCATGTTCTCTGGGGGACACCCTGCGTGGTGTGTCGTTGCAGGTGGGGGCTATGTTGACCTGCTGGAACCCGTTCTTGGGGGGTGTAGCTCTGCGGCGGGTTGTTGCATCAGCCGTACCGGGTCAGCCAGGAACGGCGGCGCGAAGCGGTCAACCGGGTCACCGCCCTGCAGTTCGACCGCCATGGCACCCGCGTCTGGCGCAAGGCCCAGGGGCTGCTCGACTCCGAGCACGTGCGCAGGGCCATCGGCGAGGTCGCCACGGCCTACGGCATCTGCCTGGAGCCGCACAACGTCGCGGCCGGCGGGCAGAGCTGCCCGATCCGCTTTCGCTGCGTCGGCTGCGACCACTTCCGCACCGACGTCTCCTACCTCCCGGTCTCGAGCGATACCTCGATGACCCGCTTCGCAGCCGGGAGCGGCTGATGTCGGCATTCGAGGCTGACGACTGGGCCCGGAGCGAGGCGATGCCCTCCGCGGAGGAGATCCGCCGAGTCCGACGTCTGATCAACCGGGTCAAAGCCGACCTCGACGACCTCTCACCCGAGGAGCGTTCCCAGATCGAGGAAGCCGTCGCCGTGGTCCGTCGCGGCCGCACGGTGATGCTCGGGATGCCGCGAATAGCCCTGCCCATGCCCGATGTCCGGCCCTGGAGACTGCCATGACCTCCGCCATGCAAGACGGCCGTCAGGCCAACTCCGAGCGTCGCCGCCAGCGAGTGGTCGCCGCGATAAAGACCGCCGCCAAGAACGGCGCTCCGATCAGCGTCTCGGCCATCGCCCGTGAAGCCGGCGTGGGCCGCACGTTCCTCTACCGTCACCGCGACCTGCTCGCCCTGGTCCACGCCGCCGAACTCGAGCCAGCAGCCCAGGACCCAGCCGCGGGATCTCCGGTGAGCCGGGCCTCGTTGCAAGCCGACCTTGCCAATGCCGAGGCCCGCAACACGCGCCTCGCCACCCGCCTTCAGCAGCTGGAGAAGCGGCTCTCGCAAGCACTGGGCGCTCAGGTCTGGCAGGAGTCGGGGCTCGGTGCTCCAGTCGACATCGACGAACTCCAGCGCAAGATCACCAGGCTGGAGCAGCAGAACGTCGAGCTAACCTCCGCGCTGGAGGAAGCCCGGTCTGATCTCGATGCCGCGCGGGCAGCCAACCGGGACCTAACCCGGGCGCTCAACCAGCGCAGTTGACACGGGTAGGAGTTGAGAGCCGTCGTCAGCAGAGATGTCTTCCTCAGCACGGCTGCTGTCGCCGTGCTCCTGGCCCGACTCCGCCCGTGACCTGCCAGCCTCAGGACAACATCTCCCGGAGCCAGGACCTTTCGGCGCGGCTGGTGGCTCGGGCGATGGTGAGCATGCCGCGCCGGTAGGGATCGGCGATGTCTTCGGCGCCCAATGGGCGGTCACCGTCGTGGAAGAAGCTCGCGGGCTGTTCCAGGAATTCCAGCCGTCGGCGCAGTACCGCGTGCTGATCGGCGGTGTCGGGCAGGTGGGAGAGGAAGGCCAGGACCGTGAAGTACCGGGTGCTGTCGCTGATGTCCAGGCCGTTGGCATCGCGTAGTCGGCGCAGCAACTCGCAGTGGCCGGCCTCGGTCAAACTCAGGGTGTGCCGCTGAGCGGCCGAGGAACCCGGTTCGGTCCGCCGATCGAGCAGCCCGGCACTGACTAGCCGGGTGATCGCCGGGTAGAGGCTGCCGTCGCTGACCGGCCGGGCATGACCAAACAAGCGCGCTATCCGATGCCGCAGTTGATAGCCGTGCAGCGGCCCTTCAGCCAGGAATCCCAGGATCGCGAGTTCGAGCATGCTGCTATCCTCCCACATCGAAACGAGGTACCTCGAAGCGATGTAGGAGGCGGGGGATGACATACACCGAGGAATGGGTCACCGAGCGGGCACGCAGCGCCTACGAGCACGGCCGGGCATCGTTCGACGTGCGGCCCGAACGAGCGGCGCTGCTGGTCATCGACATGCAAGACGAATTTGTCCGGCCCGGCTGGAGTCCCTACTGGGTGCCCGCGGCCACCCGGATGGCACCTCGTCTGCGTCAGCTAGTCGAAGAATGCCGGGCCGCCTCCGTCCCGGTGATCTGGACCATCTTCGACGACACCCATCTCGGACTGGACCGGCCGTACGCCTTGCGGTTCCTCCCGCATGCCGACACCAAGTGGCGCCGACCGGGCCCTGCCGAGGTGTGGGCCCCGATGGGCCGCCATCCCGATGAAGCCGTGATCCGCAAGCCCTCCTACGGAGCGTTCTACGACACCCCGCTCGACACGATGCTGCGTAACCTCGGCCGCGACACGGTCGTCATCACGGGAACGCTCACCAACTACTGCTGTGGCACCACGGCCCGACAGGCATACGAACGCGGCTACAAGGTTGTCTTCGGATCCGACGTCACGGCCACCGACGACGAGTCCCGACAAGAGCCCGAACTCGCTGTCCTACGCAAAGGCTTCGCCCTCGTGCTGACCGCAGAAGAGATCACTGACCGACTGACCGCAGCCACCTCAGCGTCGGAGGACGAGGAGCGGACGAACGTCGTGTGATGCGGCACTAGCGCCACACATGTTGCGCAAGATACCGTCGCCTATACCGGCGCTGAGCTGCGAAAACCGGTCTCCACTCGTCTCGCGCACGACGGGGAACCCCAGAGAACCCTGATCCTCGAGGTGGTATTGGTGGAAGTGGATGCTGTGATCTTCGGTCGCGCTCTGCACGTTGACCGGAACGGTGACCAATCCGAAAGAAATAGCGCCTGACCATATGGTGCGGGGCATCGGTAGACCTGCGTGATTGCCCCGAGCACCACCCGACTACGAACGGCCCCGGCGTCCCGCATGCGCGCTCCCGGCCCACGCCGCACCCTGGAAAGCTGACCGAGACACCACAGGTGTCGCAGGCGGGTCCGCGTCGGCAGCCGGCTCATGGGCGACCTTCCGTGGTTGGGCCGATGGTCGGGGCTGTGGTCAGGGCGTGTCACCGGAGTAGTAGAAGCGGCAGCTCACACCCGGGCCCGGTGAGCGGGGCTCGCCAGGGCGCGGGTCGTACAGCGACCGGCCGCCGGGGAACCGCCCGAGCTCGGTGGCCAGGGCCGCGCCGTCGTCGACTTCTTCGGTCCGCCACCCGTGGATGTCCAGCAGGAGGCCGTCCAGTGGCCCGCCGACCAGTTCGGCGTAGGTCCGGTGTGGGAGTGGGCCGGGGTTGGGGTCGTCGTGGTCGTGGCCGTAGACGCGTCCGTTCAGCAGCTGCTCATCTCCGTTCATGACGATCAGCGTTGCAGCCGCCACCGACAACGCGGGCTTGCCCAGCACCGCCCTGGGCTTGCCCGCGTGGTCGGTCGCCGTGGCTTGCCCGGGTCAGGTGCGGCGTCGGCGCAGGCGCGCGGTCCGCCACGGGTTCGGCCGACCTCCCGGGTACTGCCGTGAGCGGCGCCGGACCGATGGCGGCTTCGGCGACGGGTACAGCGCCGCGCGCTGCCGGGACGCGTCGGCGAGCCGCTCCAGGCGCTTCAAGAGCTCGGGGGAGAGGAGCGGGATCGGGGCAACCATGCGGGCCTCCGTACTCGGGTGCTGGTCCCCTGTACCTCGCCCCTCCCGAACGGCTCCAGGCTTGGGCCGCCGGTCGCGTCCCGGCAGCTGGCGCGGTGACTTCGTGCCCGGTCCCGCCAGACGGTCCCCGCTGTCCTGACCCCGCACCCGGCGGTGGCCGGCCCGGGTGTCAGGGCCGGAGGCCCTGGCCGGGTGTGGGCTGCTGGCCGTGCTGCTGGCTCCTCGGGTCGGCGGCCGCGCGCTTCTGCTGCGGTCCGTCGGCGATGGTGCGGCCACGGGCTTCGGCGGCCTTCGTGATGGCGGCCAGCCGGGCGAGGTTCCGCGGTGTTTGCAGCCACGTCGCCGGATCGGTCGTACGGCCGTCCAGGTACTCCTCCGGCATCGCGGCCTGCTGATGAACCTGGACAGCGGCGGCCTGCTGCGTCCGAGTTCGAGCGGCGTCCCGGTCCGGGTGGTCGACGGCGTGCGGGGCCGCCTGGTCGTGGTCGTCGATGCGATGCGTGCGGTGGTCGATACGGTGGCGGCCGGCGCTTCGTCCCGTACGGCGGGTGCGATGCGGGCGTCGCGGATCGCGTTCTGCAGGGCAAGGCTGGCGACCCGGGCCCTTCGTACCTGCTCGACTCCCTGGGTGGCTTGCCGCTGGTGCCAGCGATCCAACACCGGTGGCGCCAGGCGAAGTCGGCGGTGTACGTGAGCTGGTCGGGGGCCGGGGCACGGCGGCCGGGCCGGGAAACGGTGAGCTGTCGGGAGTGCTGGGACAGGGCGCGGTCGGCGATGTAGTCGTCCAACCGCGCGTGAACGCACGGCCGCGCAGGGTCTCCAGGAGGTGCCGGCGGGCTTCGGCCAGGACGTGGCGGCGGGCGAAGGAGCGGCGCACCGTAAAGACGACCGCAGCGACGTCGATGGCGGCGAGAGCGATGTCCGCCCACGGGTCCACCCGGTCCCGGATCGCCTTCCCGGCCGCGCGGCACCGCTCCAGCAGTCCGTCGACTATCTGCTTGCCGAAGTTGAGGATCGCGGAGGTGCGCCACCACGCGCGCAGCTGCTCCAGCGGCTCGGGGGTCTTCTTCTCCCGGCGGGTGTCCTGCGCCGCCCACCAGCCGAGTCCGTGGCGGGCACGTTCGTCGGCAGACGCCCGTGCTTGGCGGCGTACTGGTCGGTGAGGCGCTCCAGCGCCGGGCCGATCTGCGCGCGGCGGGTGGAGGACCAGTCGATGAGCTCCTGGTCGACGCCGGCTATCTCCATGACCGGGCGCAGTCCCGGCGTCACCTCCCGGGGCACGGTCGCCAGCCCCAGTTCCTCGCATACCTCCGTGGTCATCGTGAGCGTGTAGAGCGTCCCGCCGGCCACGACGTTCTGGAGGAGGCGGACGGTGTCCAGCGCGTACCAGGAGCCGTCCGGGCGCTGCGCCCGGTTGGCGATCAGGGCAGTGATCGTGAAGTAGGGGGTAGCCGTCGCGGTTGTCGATGTGCCGGTAGCGCGCGATGACCAGGGCCGGGGCCTTTGCCCGCTTGCGGCCGGAGGACCACCGGGTCTCCGCGACCTCGTCCTCCAGCCAGCGCAGCACGGTGTCGATGGCCCGCTCGTGGGCCCGCTCGATGACCTGCCGGGTGTGGTCGTCAGCCAGCGCCCACAGCACGATCAGGGACGCCTGCGGCCGGAACACGAAGTCAAGCGCGAACAGCGGGGTCTGCCCGCGCTTCTCGATCTCTTCGGCCGGCTGCCCGAGGAAGGTCGCCAGCCGTGCCTCATCCAGGTCGGCGCCGTCGTCCAGGAGCTCGTGCTCGATCCGGTCGGCGTCCGGGTGCCGGCCCTGCCCGTACAGCAGCTCCATCTGCCGCTGCGTCACCGTTTCCCCGGCGGTGAGCCCGAGCGCGGACAGGCCGCGCCCCATTCACACCCCGGGCGGGAGCCCGGCCTTCTCCTGAGCGTCCTTCAACGACTGGCCGACCTGACGGCGACCGTCTCCGAAGGCCACCCCACGCACGTAGTACCGCCACACGTTCCGCCTCTGCACTTGCGCAACACTGATCATCCCGGTAGCGAACACCGGCTCTGACCTGCGGAAAAGACCCGATCCCGTGGGGCGGGAGGGTTCACCGGGACTTCACGGCTACTCCCGTCCGGCGGGCGCCGAACGCATTCCCCTGCCCGCCGGACGGGCCGTGCAAATACTGCGCGACAGCAGACCACTCCACCGTCAAGGCGCGCGCATGCGTACCGCTCCCCCGAGAGCCGAAGACGCTCCGCCCTGCAGTCGGATCTCGCAGTGCGGTTGTGACTGGGGACGACGAAGGGTCGGCCCCTCAGCATGGGGCCGACCCTGTGGTGGGATGGCCAGCAGAGGCGCGTCTGGTTGAGTCGGTCATGCTCCCAAATGGCAGCGACACGGGTTTCAGTTGGCGGCTACGGCCTGGCTGTCCCTGTGCTTGATAAGCATGTGCAGCATCTTGTTGAACTCGTCTGGCGACATCTTGCGAATCAGGAGTTGTGCCGCGATCCAGCCGTCCTCGTAGGGGAACATCTTCGGCTGCTTGTTTCCTGCGTCAGCCGTCACCTGGGCGGTGGTTTGTACGGGGACAGATGGCGTGGCTTCCCCTGCCCCCTTGGCAGGCGACTGGTCCGCCGTGATCGTCGCTGCAGGGACGGGAGACTGGTGCACGGCCACCTGTTTCTCCACTGCCGGTGAAGGTCCGACTCCGGCTTGCTGGTGATTACGGCGTAATCACCAGCGCGACCCGGCTCCGAGCGGTCCGCGCGTCCGTCTGCGGGCTGCACGTGCTGGGCCTTGGCTGTGCGTGTCTCCTCGAGGTCTTGCCGGTGGATGTTGGCGACGAGGGCGGACTCGAAGAGTTCCTCGGATGTGGCTCCCTGGCCGTCGCTGACCATCACCTTGATCGTGGCAAGTCCGGCTTCGCGAGCGGCGGCGAGGCGGCTGCTGCCGTCAACCACGACGTGGGTGGTGTCCGGCTCGAGTGCGGCTTCCTGGCTTGGGTTGGCTTTGATGTAGGCGTCACGGTTCATCACCGTGATGGCCTGCTTCTGCCCGTGGTCTTCAGGCTGCCGGCGAGGTCGCTGTGATCTCCGAGCGTGGAGCGGGGGTGTCGGGGTTGAGGCTGATGCGGTGGACGGGAAGTTCCGTGGGGGCTGCGACGCCTTCGGTGGGGACACCGGTGGCAGCGGCCACGGCCTGGCGGCGTGCGCTGACCGGGCGTACTCCTCCGCCGAAGCGGCCGGTGCCCAGCTGGTCAGACTTGCTCACAAGACCTCCCTGGCCAGTGCTCGCATGCCGACGGCCTGCTGCGATTTGGGCGCGTAGGACAGCAGGGGCTGCTTCACTCGGACGGCTTCCTTCTGTTCCTTGAGGTCGCCGATGAGTGCGACGACCCGTGGATCCTTTATGTCGACCCATCTCTGGAGTGACGAGGTGGCGATGTAGCCGCGGCGGGAGTCATAGAGGTTGACGACGATGCCGAGGTAGTCAATGTTGACCGAGAGGTCGCCGCGGAGGTCGTCGATCTGGGTGGTGAGTAGTTCGTAGGCGTCTGCGGAGCTGTCTTCGGCCTGGACAACGATCAGGGCACCGGATTGACCGGGCTTCTCACCGTCACGGCGTCGGCCGTAGTAGGCGGCGGCATCCATGCTGAGGCCGGGGCTGGGCGGGCAGTCGACGATGATTACGTCGTAATCGGCTTCCAGCGGGGCGAGAGCTCGCTCAAGGGCGGCTTCCCGCGCACGTACTGTGGACAGTCGTACGCCGAGCGGGAAGGCATCGTTACAGGCGGGCAGGAGGTTCAGCTACTTGTCACTTCGCGGCAGCTTCGGGAGGACCGGGCCGTCAGGGCAGGCTGGACGGGCCGCTGTACAGGTTGCCGGCGTGGTGGGAGAGCGCGGCCATCACGCGACCGGCGTCGCTTGCAGGGATGCCTCGTCCGACGAATATCTCGGACCTGCTGCCCTCGATCTTGGCCGGGTGTTTCTGTCGCCACTTCGTATCGGACACCCGTTCCGGGCGCACGTGGGCGACCAGCGTCGCGGTGCCGCCGGATCGCTTGAGCCTTACGGCGTTCAGGTCGCCCCACTTGTACTCGGCCGGGTGCTCGCCGGTGACGATCAGGCCGCTGGGGCTGACCGTGAGGCTGTCCAGCTCGCCGAACAGCCCGTCCCAGGCGCCACGCACCCAGCCAAGGAAGTAGCCGCCGACCGAACCGGCCACGAAGGCGATCCCGACGCTCTTGGCCACGCCGGGGTCGTCGGCGATCGTGCCGACGCCGGCAAGCGCTAGTACCAGCACCAGGATCGCGCTGAATACTGCAAAGAACATGCCCCAGGAGTCGGCCGACTTGATGCCGCGCGCCTTGACGGTCTCCATCCGGCCGCTGGTGATCGTCGCGGGTTCGCCGGACACTGGCCGCTCGGGTGCCTTCTCCGTGGGCCGCTGCATGGTGATGACCTTGGTGGGCGTGTGGGAGGTTTCCGGATCGGCCCGGAGCAGGGCGTGGGCGGCGGCGGCATCGGGCCGCCGGGCGGGAGCCTTCTCCAGTAGGCGCAGCAGGAGCGAGCCGAGCCGCCCCGCGTGCAGGGGCGGCCGCGGCTCCTCGGTCAGGGCCGCGACCGGATTCTGCCGCACGAAAGGCGACTCACCCTCGACCGCCTCGTACAAGGTCACTCCAAGGGCGAACAGGTCGGCTGCCGGACCCGGTTCGGCGCCCTGCCACCGCTCGGGCGCCACATAGCCGGGCGAGCCGATGACCACGCTGGAGGCGGTGAGCGTGGCGTCGGTGGGGGCGACAGCGATGCCGAAGTCCGTGAGCAGAACCTGCCCGTCGGCGGCGAGCAGCACATTCGCTGGTTTGACGTCGCGGTGCACGATGTCCGCCTTGTGTGCGGCATCCAGTGCCGATAGAACCGCCTCGGCGATTCTGGCGACCTGGTCGATCGGCAGGCGCCCGTGCTGCCGTAGCTCCTCGGCCAGCGAGCGGCCGTCGACATACTGCATCACGATCCACGGACTGCCGTCGTACTCAAAGGCGTCATGGACGGTGACGATGTTGGGGTGGTCGCGCAGCCGGGCGGCGTGCTGCGCCTCCCGCACCGCGCGGGCGATGCGTTGCCGCTGCTCCTCGGGCGTGGCCGAGCCCGGCAAGCGCACCTGCTTCAGGGCGACCTTGACGTTCAGGTCCTCGTCGTGGGCGAGCCACACCTGGCCGAATCCTCCGGCCCCGAGAATGCGGACCAGCGTGTAACGGCGCCCGATCACCTCGCCAGCCTGAACCGTGTCCCCCATGGCGCCCTCCGTCGGTGGTCAAAGCGCTTTCCAGTTCCCCGTATTCATGCCCGGGCACGAGGCTGACAGGGGATCGTATCGGTGGGGGCATCTTCGCCGGAAGATGACCTTGCGGCTGTCAATCAGATCCGCCCGATGCCCGAGACCTTTACGGAAGTAGAGAAACTTCCCAATGTCGTTGTCAAGCCGAGGCCGTGACTGGTTGTGATGGCTGGTAGAGCGATCCATCACGAATCATGGCCCAGAGAACGTTGGCTCGGCGGCGGGCGAGGGAGAGCACGGCCTGCTTGTGGTTCTTGCCCTCGGCGTGCTTGCGGTCGTAGTAGGTGCGCGAGGCGGGGCAGAATCTGATGCTGGCCATGGCGGACATGTAGAAGGCCCTGAGGAGGCCGCGGTGGTAGCGGTGGGGCCGGCGCATGTTGCCGACCGTGAAGCCCGCCTCGCGGGCCAGTTCGGCCGGGACCTCCACCAGGGCTTCGTCGGCGATGGCCTGGGCGCGGGTGTAGGTGTGGATGACGTCTGCTTCCCCGCCGAACAGTTCGGTCAGCGCGAGGGCCTGGGTGTGGCTGAGTCCGCCCGCGTTGCCGTCGGCGTCCGGGGTGCCGGTGAGTACGACGTCGCCGATGTACGGCAGCATGCTGGGGCGGTAGAGGGTGAAATATACCGCATTCACATCATGTTTTTGTAGGGGTTATGCGATCTTTCTTCCGGGTATTTCCCCTGGCCACGACGGGTTCGGGGGCACCTGGCCGGGGCACGTCGCTGGGCGAGCCGGCGCCCCCTGGCGCGCAGCATCCGCGGGCAAGGGATGCGGCAGCGCGCAGCGAGGGAGCAGGGCGCGAAGCGCACCGGGACCGACTGCCGCACCCCGCAGCACGTGAGCGCGCGAAGCACGCGTCCCGGTGGGCGCGGAGCGGTCACCGGGCACGCGGCGAGGCGGTAGGGCGCGCGAAGCACGCCCTACCGCCGACCGGCGCGGACGGCGGCGCGCCCCGTCCAGGGGAAGAATTGAAGCTGCGCCCCGCTCTGCGGCTCCTGGACGGCGGCCGCGCCCACTTGCCCAGTCGGCTCCTGTGCGGGCCTGAGGCCGGCGCCTGCGGCCTCCTCGGGGACGGCGTGATGCTGTGCCCTCTGCGGCCCCGCGGCCAGTCGGCCATGCCGGGCCGCGCAGGGATCACACGGTCGGTTCGACCTTCGGTGTCCCGATCCCGGAGAGGCCGAATCCGTCGGGGTCCAGATCGACGGTCACCGCCTGGGGCGCGCCCCTGTGCTCGCCGTGCACGGTGAAGACCGTGGCCCACGAGCAGGGGTCGCTTGGACGGAGGCCGCTGCCGATGGGCGCCCTGAGCTCTGTTCAGCTACGCGCGATGGGGAAGGGCGGTGCATCTCCAGGCGCGCAGGGGCCTGAGCCGGGGTCGGGCCCGAGCGGATCCCTCGCCAGGGGAGTCGGCCCGGTGACCTCCACACGGGCCGGGCGCAGCAGGTGGTCGCCAAGCCGGTAGCCGGTCCGTAGGACCGTCGAGCAGACCAGGTGGTCGGCGGTCGGGGAGATGTGGTGCGTCACGGCGTCGTGGCAGGCGGGATCGAACGGGTCGCCCTCGTCCCCGAAGGAGGTGACGCCCAGCGAGCCGAGCTGCTCCTGCAGGCTGTCGGCGATGTCTTTCAGCCCCGGCGTGAACGGCTCGTGCGCGCATGCCCGGTCGACGGCGTCCAACACGGGCAGCAGTGCCCGGATGACGTTGGCCGCTGCGATCTCGCGTACGGCCAGGCGGTCCCGCCGGACCCGCTTGCGGTAGTTGTCGTACTCGGCCTTCACCCGCTGCAGGTCGGCGGTCCGCTCCTCCACCAGGCGCCGCAGTCGTTGCAGTTCGGTGCCCTGCGGCCCGCTCCCGGTCATTGTCAGCCAGCCTCCGGCTTGTCGTCGTCGACGATCTCGGCGTCCACCACCTCGTCCTCGGATCCACCGCTCGTACCGCTGGCGGACGTCCCGGCCGCACCCGCCGGCTGCTCGGCCCGCGACTTCTCATACAGCGCCGTACCGATCTTCTGCGCGGCCTGAGCCGTACGGTCGATCGCCTGCCGGATCGCCGCCGTGTCCGCGCTCTCGTCTTTGAGCTTCTCCTTCAGGTCGGCCAGCGCCGTCTCCGTCTCACTCTTCGCATCGGCTGGGATCTTGTCCGCATTGTCCCTGATGAGCTTCTCGCTCGAGTAGACGAGCTGCTCGCCCTGGTTCCGCGTCTCCGTGGCCTCCCGGCGCCGGCGGTCCTCCTCGGCGTGCTGCTCCGCCTCGCGGACCATGCGGTCGATGTCATCCTTGGGCAGGGCGGAGCCGCCGGTGACGGTCATCTTCTGTTCCTTGCCGGTGCCCAGGTCCTTGGCGGAGACGTGCATGATGCCGTTGGCGTCGATGTCGAAGGCGACCTCGATCTGCGGCACCCCGCGCGGGGCGGGCGCGATGCCGGTCAGCTCGAACATGCCGAGCTTCTTGTTGTAGGCGGCGATCTCGCGTTCGCCCTGGTAGACCTGGATGGTGACCGAGGGCTGGTTGTCCTCAGCGGTGGTGAAGATCTCCGAACGGCGGGTCGGGATCGTGGTGTTGCGCTCGATGAGCTTGGTCATGATGCCGCCCTTGGTCTCGATGCCGAGGGACAGCGGGGTGACGTCGAGCAGCAGGACGTCCTTGACCTCGCCCTTCAGGACACCTGCCTGCAGCGAGGCGCCGACGGCCACGACCTCGTCCGGGTTGACGCCCTTGTGCGGAACCTTGCCGGTCAGCTCCTTCACCAGCTCGGTCACCGCCGGCATGCGCGTGGAACCGCCCACCAGGACCACGTGGTTGATGTCGGACACCTTGATCCCGGCGTCCTTGATCGCGTGGTGGAACGGGTCCTTGCAGCGCTCCAGCAGATCCGCCGTAAGTTGCTGGAACTGGGCACGGGTGAGTTTTTCATCCAGGTGCAGCGGTCCCTCGGCGGAGGCGGTGATGTACGGCAGATTGATGTTCGTCTCGGTCGAGCTGGACAGCTCGATCTTGGCCTTCTCGGCGGCCTCGCGCAGCCGCTGCACGGCCATCTTGTCCCTGGACAGGTCGACACCGTAGTGGTTCTTGAACTGCTTGACCAGGTGGTCGACGATCCGCTGGTCCCAGTCGTCGCCGCCGAGGTGGGTGTCACCGTTGGTCGCCTTGACCTCGATGACGCCTTCGCCCATCTCCAGCAGCGACACGTCGAAGGTGCCGCCACCCAGGTCGAAGACGAGGACGGTCTGATCGTTCTCCTTGTCGAGGCCGTACGCCAGCGCCGCCGCCGTCGGCTCGTTGATGATCCGCAGCACGTTCAGACCCGCGATCTCACCGGCCTCCTTGGTCGCCTGCCGCTGGGCGTCGTCGAAGTACGCGGGCACGGTGACCACGGCGTCGGTGACGTCCTCGCCCAGGTACGCCTCCGCGTCCCGCTTCAGCTTCTGCAGCACGCGCGCGGAGATTTCCTGCGCGGTGTACCGCTTACCGTCGATGTCACCGTCTCCCGGGAACCGCCACGCGTGATCCCCCATATGCCGCTTGACCGAGCGCGCGGTGCGCTCCACGTTCGTCACCGCCTGCCGCTTGGCCACCTCGCCGACCAGCACCTCGCCTTTCTTGGCGAAGGCCACGACCGACGGGGTGGTCCGCCCTCCCTCTGTGTTCGTGATGACGGTGGGCTCGCCGCCCTCGAGGACCGAGACCACCGAGTTCGTCGTACCGAGGTCGATACCGACCGAACGCGCCATCGTAAAGTTCTCCCTCCTCATGTGCCCTGCCGGTCAGGGGCCTGTCACCGGCTGGGCTCCCAGCGGACCGGCCCCGCGCGCAGGGGCGGTTCAGGGACCGTCGTGCCGAGTACGACGACGTACCGGCGCGGCGGCCGGGGCGGCACCGGAGTCCGCTTCGGTCCGTCCGGGAGGCGGTACGTCCGCTCGTACTTCTGGTCGTACGCCGTGCGTTGCACCGGGTCGCGCAGCGTCTCGTACGCCGAGTGCACCTGCCCGAACTGTTCCGCCGTGACGGCATCCACCCGGGTGTCGGGGCGCAGTTCGCGTACCCGGGCGCGGAAGGCCGAGGTGATCACTTCGACCGTGGCCGAGGGTTCCACCCCCAGCACCGCATACAGATCCGGCACCTCCATCAGGTCACCCTCCCGCCTGCTGCGAGCTGCGGTTTCGGACCTACTTGCTTACGTAGTCTGAATAAAACTTGAGCGCTCTCTTGTCAAGTCTCTGTTAGTGGGGTATAGGGGTGTGGTGAAGGCACTCCGGGCTCCCGGAGCCCGGAAGGGCAGACCGCCGAACAGGCGGATCCCACCAGGCGAAAGGAGTTGACCGATGGTCCTCATCCGCACGGACCCCTTCCGGGACCTCGACCGGCTCACCCAGCAGGTATTCGGCACCCTTGCCCGGCCGGCCGCGATGCCGATGGACGCCTACCAGAGCGGGGACGCCTTCGTCGTCCACTTCGACCTGCCCGGCGTCGACCCCGACAGCGTCGACCTCAACGTGGAACGCAACATCCTGACCGTACGGGCGGAGCGGCCCGCCCCGGACGCCGAGGACACCGAGCTCCTCGTCGCCGAGCGGCCGCACGGCGTCTTCAGCCGCCAGCTCTTCCTGGGCGACACCCTCGATCTGGAGAAGGTCACCGCCAGCTACGACACCGGCGTGCTCACCCTGCGCATCCCAGTGATGGAGCAGGCCAAGCCGCGCCGCATCGAGATCAGCCGGGGCGAGGCGGAGGCGAAGCGGATCGAGGGCTGACCGCCGCGCGAGACAAAAGACGGTGAGGGAGAAAGGAGGAGGGGCCCGCAAGGGCAGAGCACAGCATCGATGACACGGCTTAAGGTCGCCGCACCCGCCAGAACGTCGCGCGTGCGGCGGCCCATGGCAGGTGTTGAGCGGCAGGAGTGAGGACCATGGCTCTGTTCCTCGCCTCGCACTGGGAGAACGGCTGGGCCGTGGTAGAGATCAAAGGGACCCTGGACACGGCCACCGCCCAAGAGCTGTGCGACTTCGTGGCCGCGGTCACCGCCAAGCACCGGCACCTGCTCAACCTGATCGTGGACCTGTCCGAGCTGACCTGGGCCGACGCCGAAGGCCTCCGTGCCCTCATATCCGTCCGCGCCTTGCTGGAGGAGGATCAGGGGGAGCTGCGCCTGGTATGCCCCGAAGGACGGTTGCGGCGGCTCCTGCGCAGCAGCGGGCTCGCCGAGGCCCTGCCCGTCTTCCCGTCCCTCGACGCCGCCCTTGCGGCGCCCGGGACCACTCTTCCTGATCGGACAGGAGGTGTCGGGCCGTGATAACCGAACTTGCCGTAGAACGCGTGGAGTTCACCTGTGGCTCGTGCTGGCACCGCTGGAGCGTCGACTACGACTGCAGCGCTACCGGGACGCACTCGATGCCGAGTGGGAGGTCTTCTACCGCGACAACACGCCCGTTCCCTCTCCGTACACCCCGCAAGATGCTCCGCCCTGCTGCGAAGGTGCTCCGCCCTGCTGCTGGAGGCGCTGAGTCGAGCGCCTCGTGGCCCGCCACCCCCTCCCGCTGCCCCCGGCGATAGCGAAGCACCGCGCAGCCGCGTCCCGGCCGAAGGCGGCCATCGCCCCGAGCGGCACACCACGCCGATGCTGCACGCCGCCGGCCATCCCCAGCCGCAAACGCGAGCCGATCACCGTCCACGGAAACATCATGATCGACCTGGTCAAGCTCGAGACATGTGGGAGACGGCCACCGCATTCGGCTCACCCTCGTCCCCGTGTTTCGCGGCACGGCCGGATCCCGGCCAGGCGATGAAGCACCGTGGTCGCACTCGTGCACTGTGTGAGCTGCGGCATTGCCAGCGGAAGCGGCCAGCACCCACGATGAGGCGGACGACGGGTGCCAAGGAAAGCAGCTCCTCATGGTTGATCATGTGCATGTGCGACTCAGTCAGGGGCTGAGCGTGTCGGAAGACGGGGAACTGGTCGAGTACTCGCGCTGCCGGTGCGGTGCCACCTTCACCAAGGTGTTCGACGCCGACGGCGGCGAGCCGGAGCGCCCGAGCCGGTCCTGACTCACGTCGGCACCCCCGGCGCACCTGCCGCTGGGTCGTCTCCCCTCGCCCGGACGGTCGAACGGCCGACTGCTGACTCGGGAGGGGTCTGCTCCCGCTCAGAGCGGCCGAGGGCGGCCGAAGAGCAGGTCATAGCCGGGGGGAAGCTGCAGCAGGACCTGGTTCATCAGGTCTTCGCCCGCGATGTCGGACACGACGCTGAGGACGGCACTGACGTCCCACGCCGCCGTCCCTTCGGTCGCGCCATCGATCCAGGCCGCGGTTGCCCGGATGAACCGCTCGGGCTGCAGTGGTTCATGGCTTTGAAGCGGGTTGAGCAGAATCAAGGCCATGGTTTCGGGCAGCCGGGCGGCAAGCTCATTGCGTACTTCTCCCACCAAGTGCGCGCCGAGCAGGGCCAGGACCACGCGGGCAGCCCGTTCGGCCTCCGCCTGAGACGAATACTCTCCACGCTCCTGAACCGCTGCAACGAACGCATCCCATTTCATGCGCACTTGGACCCTCCCGGTTCGACACCACTCACGGAGCATCGGCTAGGAGACATAGTCCATCGCCCCGTCGTTCCTCACCACCAGGCACTGCCCCGCCGGGTTGTCTCGACCGAGGGAAGAAGATCACTCACAACGTCGGTACCTGGTCGCGGACGCCGTCGAGGGCCGTGCGAGGCGTTCCGTCGGCTCGGGGTCGGTGCGTCTTGCCGGCACCCTCTGGTGTGGAGTCAGCCGGGCCAGGCGCCGGTCAGGCCGCGGGTGGCGGTGGCGCCGCCGCGGTCGACGGCGGCCTTGACCGCGGCGAAGATCGCGCCCTGCAGCGTGGCCGCGAGCAGCACCTCGCTCCAGGCTCGCTCCTCGTCGGTGGCGTCCGGGGTCACGCCAGCCCGCGGGGCCTCGGGCCAGGGGCCAGGGACCAGGGACCAGGGACCAGGGACCAGAGGAGACTACTCGTTGGGCAGGCGGTGATGTCCGCCAGAGCGGAGTCGGGATCGCGTTCATGCCCAAGCGGGACGATACCCACCGGCCAGCCCACCACGATTACCTAGAGGTGGTTCACACCGGCACGGCCGCACGATGACCGCTCTCCGACCTCAATGCCAGTACCCGGCACGTCGATGGCCACGCCTTGCGATGGATTGCCCCCGATGGCCGCGCCCCCGGCGCGCCCTGTAGCCCGGCATCCCGGGCGCGGCGGGAACGTCAGTCGGCCAGGTCCGGCTTGCCGAACAGGGCGGCGTAGCCGGACGGCAGCTGGCTGATGATCTGGTTCAGCTCTCCGCCGGAGACGGCATCGGCCAGGGTCGACAGCACCGCGCTCGCGTCCCACTCGGCGGTGCGGGGGCGGGCCCCGATGCGTTCAGCGACGCGCTCGCAGAACGTCTCGACTCCGAAGCCCTCCGCCTGCCGCTGGCCGTCGCCCGTCAGCGGCGCGCGCAGCGGTTCGGGCAGCTGCGCGGCCAGGTCCGCCGCCTCACCCGGCGTGATCCGCTGGGTCAGGACCTGAAGGACCGCGGTGGTGACTTTCTCCGCCTCCTCCTGGTCGGTGTACTCGCCCCGCTCACGGACGCTGGCCACAAACTCGTCGTACCTCATCGCCGTCCATCACTCCTCGATCTTGTCCGGTGCCTACTCCCGCGTAAGAACATGTGGAATATGAGGCGTAATGCGCCGATTATGAACAGTGGAGGTCCCGGTCAGGGGGACTTCCGGAACGCGAGACGGCCGTGGCGCGCCATGGCCGGGAGCCTTTCGGAAGGAGATGATCGGAAAAATGTCGCTTCCTGTGCGACGTGAGCAGAGCAGTCCCGTCTGGGACCCGTTCAGCGAATTCCAGGACCTGTATGAGCGCATGGGACAGCTGTGGCAGACGGCCGTTCCAGGTGGCGGCCGGCTCGGTGGGGCTTGGGCGCCGCTGGCCGATCTGGAGGAGACCGACGACGCCTACCTCCTCGAAGCCGACCTGCCCGGTGTGAAGAAGGACGACATCACCGTCGAGCTGAACGCCGGCGAGCTGTCCGTGCACGGCGAGATCACGGAAAAGGAACGCACCGGCGTGCTGCGCCACCGCACCCGGCGCACCGGCCGGTTCGACTACCGGGTGACCCTGCCGCAGGACACCGACGAAGAGCACGTCACCGCCGACCTCGCCGACGGTGTGCTCACTGTCAAGGCCCCCAAGGCTGAGAAGGCCAAGCCCAGGCGCATCGAGATCGCCAGCTGACCACGTGTCGTACCGGCGAGCCCGCCCATCACGCGTGGGCTCGCCTCGCATCACAGGTGGCATGGGATCGAAGAGCATCGTTCAGCCATGTCACCAGCCTCGCCCGGACCCGCGTTGGCCGCCTGCAGGAGAGGGCGTTCAGTGATCGCAGCATGCTCCGGTGGAGGCAGTCAGGCGGCGCTCTTCTTGCGGATCGAGAGCCAGCCCCTCGGAAACCTCGCACTGCCGCGCACGGCATATGCGGTGTGACATCGGGAAACTCGGGGGGTCGGCGTCCCCTTGGAAAACTCGAAGGGAGCTCGATATGAGCCAGATCAAGGCACCTTCATCGGATCTTCCTCAACCCTTGCGGGCCGTCCGCTTGGGCCTTCGTCGCTTGCCCGGTGCCGAGCAGGTAGGCAAGGCCGCTGGCAGTGCACTGGACTGGATCGGAGCCATCTCCCCCCGCGGCCGCCGCATAGCGGTCTACACCGGAGCCGGGGTGCTCGGCATCACCGGGGTGGTGGAATGGCCCCTGGCTCTCACCGGTGCGGCCGTCGCCTGGCTGACCCAGCCACGCCCCGGACAAACCCCATACGAAGAGACAGCCGAGACGACAGGGCCCCGGCTCCGCACGGCCAAGGACGACAGGCCGTCCGCTGCGGCCGGCCCCAGCCCTGCCCCTGCGAAAAACACCGACACCGAGCGCTACGGTCCCGGCGACCAGCTGGCACCCTCCCATTTCCACCACGACCGCCCCGAAAACCACGTTCACGAACAACCCGCCAAGGTCGGTGACCCCGCCACGACATCGGCGCTCAAGCAGGTCGCGAAAGCCTCCACGCACCACGCCGAACCAGACACATCCAGCAGACGTCCACCGGGCAGCCAGCCCCTCTGAAGGACTGCACCCTGAAGGACTGCACCGCACCCGGCACAGCACCGGCACGCGAAGCCAGGCAGCCGTCGCCTGACAGCTGCCATATCGCTCAGCGTCCTGCCCGCTCCGGCACTTTGCAGACCCTACCGATTTGGCTTGGCCGCGCTGATATCTCCGAGCGCCGACTCCGCATCCCGCTCGATCGCCAGGTCGCCGAGAGAAACGATGCCCACAGGGTGACCGCCCTCGACGACCGGCAGGCGGCGGACGGAGTGCTCACGCATGAGCTCCACCGCACGATCGACGTCCTCGTCAGGCCCCACGGTCACGAGATCGTCGCTGCAGGCCGAGGCGACAGTCTTCTGCTCCGGGTCGCCGCCCTCGGCCAGCGCACGCACCACGAGGTCGCGGTCGCTGACCAGACCGCGCAGCTCATCGCCCTCCGCAACCAGGACGGCGCCGATGTTTTCATCACGCATCTTCTGCGCCACCGTCGTCACCGACGTCTGCGGTTCCACCGCCACCAGCTGGCTGGTCATGATGTCACGTACATGCTGAGCCATGACGCCTCCTCTCGGCGCTCTCCATTGCGCCGCCCGGGTACCCGTGGCCCAGCGGGGAAACTCTGTCGAAGACGCACTCCCACGCGACGGCACGACCATCCTCGTCATGCCGTGTCATTGATCAGCAGTACAGCTATGTGCCCGACCCGAGCCGCCCCGTTGTGCAGCGAGCTACCCGCGGGGGACCGGCGTATTACAACCGAGGGGCCCGCGCGGGCGTCGGCTTGCAATTCGGATCGATGGCGGCCGACTCAGGCGGGCGCGGTCGTGGAAGGCGGCCTCCCTGGCTGCCGGGGTCGCGCGGTGCCGAAACGTAACTCCTGGCGGGCCGGAGCGTTGAGCGTGTGACGGCCCCCGAGATCCCCCGCCCGGCGGATCGGGGCCGTCGTGCGCCCTCAAGGTGCAGCTGGCACTCACGACTGCGACCGTTGGAGTGAATGAGGGAGGACCCAACAGGTTGCAGGGAGGCGGCCGTGGCGGTGATGGCCCACCCTTCGCTTCTGCTGGAGCTGGTCGAGCGGTGCGAGACGCTCCGGCGGCGCGCGGCATCGAACAGCAGCGAGCAGACCGCCCGCCAGCTTGAGGACGCGACGTACACGCTCTGTGTGGTGACCGGCAGGCGCCAGCTGGACACGGCGCTGTATGTGGCCCGTCGGCAGCTGGCCGACGCCACGGCACGACAGCAGCCCCTCCTGCCGCCGCCGGGCCCTGGCGGCGTACGGTGAAGCCACGGCCCGCCCGCCCCCCGCGCCACAGCGCGGCCAGGCCTGGAAGGGGGCGCCCGTGTACGACACGATCCGTGTTGACGTCCACGGCACCACCCGGCTGCTGCCGGGTGACCGTGGCGGGGGACCTCGACGTCGTCACCGCCCCCACGGTCCGGGACACCCTCCGCGACGCCGTGAGCAGGCACAGGCGTGTAGAGGTCGACTGCGCGGGGCTCTCCTTCTGCGATTGCACCGGCCTGTCCGCGCTGCTGGCCGCCGCCCGCGCGGCCAAGGAGGCCGGCAGCGAACTCCGGCTGTGCGCAGTCCCACACGCCTGGCGCGGCTGCTGCGGCTGACCCACGCCGGCCACGCCTTCACCATCGAGCAACCACGCCTACGGTGAAGCCACCCCTCCTCGTCGAGGACGTTGCCCGCCTGACCCCGCTCAAGGACCGGCTGGCTCTGTTCCCAAGACTGTGGGAGCGCCTGGAGCCGCTGCCGTCGCGGCGTGAGCGGCGCCTTCGCTACTCGAACACGATGGTGTACGCCCAGACCCGACCCAAGGTCCAGGTGCAGATCCATTCAACGATTGGCCCAGTTAGCCACGCTTCAAATGGACCACATGCCCGGGCCACTGGCTGCATAGGCTCGACACCAATGCGGCTGAGACCACGAGCGACCTCTGCAGGGGGTCCCGGGGTCGACACTGGTGC
>NZ_JBVJVY010000056.1:0-33451 GCF_055603265.1 Streptomyces sp. NPDC037288 | reverse complement strand
TCAGAACTCGCAATGATTCGGAGACCTGGAGTGCTCACCTGCTGGCGGCTACGGACCGTAGTCTTCCCCACGGCCCGACAAGGCCCATTAGAGGCGTATGTGGTGGGGCACCATAGTTTTGGGCGTGGGACTGCGTGCGTCCCCCATGGAGGCGCCGTGCACGTGTGGGCAGGTCATCGCGGATATCTGCACTGCATGAGACAGCTGGCGGGGTTGCGCGATGTTGACCGGCGTCTGTCACAGCAGGCGGCTGCCTGTTGTCCGCGGGCTGTGGGCAGGGTGCTGTCGGCGGTGGAGGAGGCCGCGGAGAGCAGCAAGCTGTGGTGCGGCGCGGCCGTGGTGATGGCGGTGGTCGGCGGCTGGCACGGTCGACGTGCCGCGGCGTCGGGCGTTGCGGCGCCGGCGGTGGCGCAGCTGGCCTCCAACGGCCTGTGCAAGCAGCTGGCGGACCGGCCCCGGCCGCCCAAAGAGTGGTTCCCGCACGACGAGGTCGAGGACCGCCCTCAGTCGTCCTCGTTCCCTTCCGGGCACACTGCGGCCGCCGTCGCTTTCACCGCGGCCGTTGCCCCCGCCTGGCCGCTGGCCCGCGCGTCGTGCGCGGTGCCGGCGGTGATGGTGGCCGCAGAGCGGGTGCGTCCGGCGCCCACTACCCCAGCGACGTCGCCACCGGGGCGCTCATCGGCCTGGCCAGCGTCTGGTTCACCCGCCACGCCCCCGTACCTGCTGCTCCGCCAGCGTCTGCGCAGCGGGTTGCCGTGGTGAGACGTCGCAGGAATGTGGTCTGCGGGCCCTGAGTCGGCCCGCTGAGGGTACTCGCGCGCTCGTGAGGGCCGGGACGCGGTGAGCGGCTTGGCCGGAAGCGAGAATGGCGGGAGGTGATCGCCGTGTCGGGCACGCAGCCGCATGTCACCGGAGGTGACCGGGATACCGGTCAGGAGCCGGTGAGCGAGCTGGTGCAGCGGGCCTCGCAGCAGCTGACCGAGCTGGTGCGCGGTGAACTGCGCTTGGCGCAGGCGGAGATGAAGGAGAAGGGCAAACGGTACGGCAAGGGCGGTGGCCTGTTCGGCGGCGCTGGCGTAGTCGGGTTCCTGATGCTGCAGGCCCTGGTGGCGACCGTGATCGCGGCGCTGGCGCTGCTGCTGCCGGTGTGGGGCGCGGCACTGACCGTCACCGCCGTCCTGGGCGTGATCGCCGCGGTGATGGCGCTGACGGGCAAGAAACAGGTCAGCCAGGCCGCGCCGCCCACCCCCGAGCAGACGGTCGAGAACGTAAAGGCCGATGTGGCCGAGATCAAGGAGAGTGCGAAGCGATGACCCAGCCGCCTCACGACGAGCCCACCGCCTCCAGCCCCGAGGAACTGCGTGAGCAGGTAGAGCAGACCCGTTCCGAGCTCGGGGAGACGGTGGAGGCGCTCGCAGCGAAGACCGACGTGAAGACCCGAGTGAAGGACAAGGCCGCTCAGGTGAAGCAGGTGACCGCGGACAAAGCGAGCGCAGTGAAGGAGCAGGCTGCGGCCAAGACCGGCGAGGTCAAGACCAAGGCCGCCGACGTCGCGCACCAGGTACAGGCCAAGCTGCCCGACCCGGTCAAGGACAAGGCGGCCCAGGCTGCCGAGCAGGCCCGGGCCAAGGCAACGCAGGCGGGGCAGCTGTGGCAGGAGAAGGCGCCGGAGCCGGTGCGGGCCAAGGCCGCCCAAGGCACCAGGATCGCCCGGGACAACCGCACCGTACTGCTCGCGGCAGCCGCCGGCGCGTTCGTGCTGTGGCTGGCCTGCCGCCGCAGGAAGGGATGACGGTATGAAGGCGTCGAAGATCGCCTACAAGCCGGTCGGCCTGGCACTGGGAGCCGTCAGCGGCGTGATTGCCGGAGCGGTGTTCAAACAGGCGTGGAAGATGCTCGGCCACGACGAGGACGCCCCGGACGCCACCGACGAGGAACGGACCTGGCGCGAGGTGCTGCTCGCCGCCACCCTGCAGGGCGCGATCTTCGCCGGCGTCAAGGCCGCCGTCGACCGCGCCGGCGCCACCGCCAGCCAACGCCTGACCGGCACCTGGCCCGGCTGACCCCACACCAGAGGGTGCCGGTAAGACATGGATACCGGCACCCTTGGCGCACTACAGGTTCGGTGGGAAACTGCGGTCAAAGGCGTGGCACGGGCGGGCGGTGATGGTCGCCATCGCGGTGACCACCGTAATCCTCGCGGTGGTGTCCGCCGCCGTGTGTGACTTCCCGAGGTGAGTGTCTCTGAGCTGTTCGGGGAGCCGGTGGTGCGGCGCCGGCGCGCCGTGACCGGCCAGCTTCCGCCAAGGCAGCAGGACGACGTGGCGGGCGGGCGGACTGGTCGGACGCCCTCTCCGGCGGCGGTGCAGCACACGGGTCCTGTACAGCCCGCAGGGCTGCCTGCCCGGCTGGAACGTACTCCCGGCGGTGCAGCTCCCGAGCGCCGCGACCAGCGGACCCACCGCCAGAACCGCGGCAGCCGAGGAGGTCGACCCACCAGCTTCGACCGTTCACGCTGCGCCCGCAGGAACGAGGTCGAGCGGACAATCAATCAGCTCAAGAGCTTCCGGGCCGTAGCAACGCGCTTCGACAAGCGGGCCTACGTCTTTCACGGCACCGTGACTGTAGCCGCGGTCCGGCTTTGGCTTCGCGCGTGACCCGCCGGGCGGTCCTTAACGTGATGTCGGCAGCCCAAGGTCGGCGGCATTCATGAAGTCGAGCATCTTATGGTTGGTCAGCTCCGCGTGGTCGATCTGCGGGCCGTGGCCGGTCCGGGAGATGATCTCGGCCCTTGCGCCGGGGATCAGCCGGGGCACGCGTTCGACCTGCCGGTCGGGGTGCACCAGGAGGCTGCGCCTGCCGAGCACCAGGTACAACGGCGTGCGGACGGCCCCCAGTTCGGCGTCGGTGAGGGGTTGCGGCACGGGCCGGCGGATGCGGTAGGCGCGCACGCCGGTCCGGATCATGGTGCGCAGTTCCGGCACGACGAGGACGGGTTGTTCCAGCCAGGACGCGAGCCGTGGCCGCAGCGCCTTGGGGGCGAAGGTGGCGAACAGGCTGGCGAAGATCCACACGAAGAAGCGCAATCCCACCTTCTCCAGACCTCCTGGGTCGAGCAGTGTGACCGAGGCGAGGCGTTCCGGCGCGCGGTACGCCTGGTTCAGGACGAGCCAGCCGCCGTACGACGAGCCGAGGAGGTGCACACGGTCGAGCCCGAGGCCGGCGAGCGTCTCGTCCAGCCACTGCGCGGCGCGCTCGGGCTCGTGGATGGGCGCGCGCTGCACGCTGCGGCCGGGGTCGCCCGGGGTGTCGATGGCATAGACGGGCCTTTCGGCGCTGAGGGCGGGAGTGTTCGGGTACCACATGGCGGAGCAGGAGCCGGCTCCGTGGACGAGGACGAGGGGGGTGCGCTCGCGGGCGGCCGGGTCCTCGGGGTCGTAGCGGTAGACGTGCGTGGTCCCGAAGGAGGTCTCCACGTCCTCCTCCCAGGACGCGGGCGCACCCAGCGCGTAGACCGCGTCGCAGGCCGCGAAGTAGCGCGCACGCCAGGCGTCGCTGACAAAGCGGCCGACATCGGGCTGGGAACGGGCTGTTGTGGGCTCGGGCACGGCCACCTCCTGGGCAGTCGGTCTTTGTGATACGAACGTACCACAAACGTGGTACGGCTGTATCATCAAAAATCGGAGACGCGATCCGAGGAACGGAGAGTCGAAGCATGCCCAAGCGCGTGGATCACGCAGAGCGGCGCACCGAGATCGCGCAGGCCCTCGTCCGGGCCGCCGGACGACAAGGGCTGCACGCTGTAGGTATGCGGGACGTGGCGGCCGAGGCGGGCGTCTCACTGCGGCTGGTGCAGTACTACTTCGAGTCCAAGGAGAAGCTGCTCCTCTTCGGACTGCGGCATCTGACCGACAGGTTCGCGGAACGGGTGACCGCCCGGCTCGGCGCCGCCGATGACAACCCCGGACCGCGGGCGGTGATCGAGGCGCTGCTGACGGCGGCCCTGCCGGTCGACGAGGAGAGCCGCCTGTTCCATCACCTCTACACCTCGTACGCCGTGCTGTCGGTCACCGACGAGGCCCTCGCGGCCCAGCCCTTCATCAAGGATCCCGACACCGCCGAGATCACCCTCACCGGGCTGCTGCAGCAGGCGGCGGACGCCGGACTGCTCCGGGCCGGCACGGACACCCATGCCGAAGCGGTCGGCTTGCTGGCCATGTCCGCGGGGCTCGGCACCAGCGTCCTGGTGGGCCAGCGCGACGCCGAATCCGCCACGGCCGTCCTCCACTACCACCTGGACCGCATCTTCCGGCCCTGAAGCACGGACGCCACCCGGGCCCAGGACACCTGGGAGGAATTCCCGCCTTGCCAGCCGTGTCACCTGAGCCTCTGCTACGCCCACGAGACGTAGGCGGACGATGCCTGTGAAGCCGCCTCTGCACCACGTGAGTTGCGAAGCGTCCGGGTTGCCGTGCCTTGCAGACCGTGGTCTTACGGAAGCGGGCACTGCCCTTCAACTTGCCAGTTCTTCCAGGACGAGGACGCCACGGTCGCCGCGTGGATACGCTGCCTTCGCCTGGAGGCGGCCCGCCGTGACCTTGCCGACCCGGCGCACCAGGCCGTCCCCCTCCACGCTATCGACGCCCGCTGGGGATTTGCCCGCGCAGCCGACTTCAGCCGCGCCCACCGCGCGGCCTACGGCGCCACGCCCCAAGGACCACCGGCACCAGGCTCTCCATCACCGCGAGTGAGTTCGCTGCCCAAACAGTTGTGCACGCATCGCGCACGCCTCGGAGGGCACCGGACCGGAGGCGGCCCAGGCAGCAACGCAAAACCCCGGGCATTCTCGCCCGGGGCTTCTGCGTGCTTCGTGGCGTCTGGCCGTGCCAATGACCCGCCGTTGCCCGTATCGAGCATGCCCGATCGGCTGTTCGCCAACGATGCTGAACTTGAGCAGCACGGCGTTCTGCGCGATTTCGCCGGGGGCTGACTGCTCATCAGGCAGGCGACGTCGATACGACCGTCCAGCGATGGGCACCGGCCCACGCCGACCTGAAATGGGCCAACGTCACTGCACCGGTGTTCAGCCTCTTCGACTGGGAGGACTGGGGCAACGCCCCGCAAGGGCTGGACTCCGCGTCGCTGTGGGCAAGCTCGCTTGCCGTCCCAGCTTTGGCCGATCGCGTATGGCAGAACGTCGGCATGACTTCGAGAATCGGGATGGCAAGCTGATGAGGCTGTTCGTCTGCTCGAAGATCCTCAGCCCGTACGCGCATCCGGAGGACCCTCGGCCTGGGCCTGCGCGACACATGGCCGAACAGATCATCGGGGAACTTCAGGCGGGCACGAGCGGCCCCGAAGGAGGCTCCGGTACTCCTGGACCGTCCGCTCCTCGACATCGCGGGCCAAGGCGCCGACGAGGTCGCAGAGAAGGGATGCGTCGGACTGGGCCGGTCGCGCGCGACGATAGTGCGCTCGGCTCGGAGCGCCGCCGCTGTGCCGTGCGTCGACCGGATCACGCGGCAGGAACAAGGTTCTCCTCGGTACCGAGGTGGTTGGCGGTGGTGTCGATGTACATCGTGGTCTCGCCGTCGGACCAGCGGACGACGAGGTCGTCGGCACGGCCGTTGCCCGTGAAGTCGCCGGCGGTCATGACCGTGTTGTGGGTCCAGGTCGAGTTGGCGTCCTTGACCCGCGACGCGCTGCCCAGGCCGGAAGTGCCGGTGCCGACGTAGCTGTCGAGCTCGCCGTTCGCCCACTGGACCATCAGGTCCCACTTCTGGTGGCCGGAGAACTCACCGGCGGTAAGCAGGTTGGCGTCCTGCCAGGAGTGGTTCGACTTGTCGGGGTCGACGAGCTGGTACTCCTGGCCGAAGCTGCCCGCACTGACGTTGGTGTAGAGGGTGACCTCGCCGTCCGACCAGCGGACGATCAGGTCGGTGACGTACTGCTGCGCGTTGAAGCGGCCCGCGGTGATCTGGGTGGCGTACTTCCAGAGGTGGGTCTTGTTGGGGTCGGCCATCTGAGTCCCTGCCCATTTCAGGCCATTGGAGCCGACGTCACCGTAGAGCGTGACCTCGCCGTCCGACCAGCGCACCAGTAGGTCGGACTGGTTCGAGCCGGCGAAGTCACCGGCGGTGATGGTCTCCGCGTGCGGCCAGGTGGTGTTCTTGGGCATCAGCTGGCGCTCGCTGGTGAAGTTGCCCCGGCCGTCGCTGTTGTAAAGGGTGACCTCGCCGTCCGTCCACACCACGATCATGTCGCTGCGGCCCTTGCCGTTGAAGTCACCGGAGGCCATCAGCTGGGCGTGCTGCCAGGTGTCGCCGCCGCCCAGCGAGTACGGGAGCGGAGGCTGGTCGTACGAGCTGCCGTGGTTGACGTGCTGGTTGGCCTTGGCCTCCTCGTAGAGACGGAAGAACCAGTCGCCGTGCGCCGGGCTGTAGGTGATGTAGTCGACGTTGGCGTCATTGCCGCCGCCGTTGTAGCCGCCGACGCTGCCGACGATCACACCGGTGCCGGAGGCCGAGTCGATCTTCGAGAACCAGGGGCCGCCCGAGACGCCGCCGTACATACCCCGGCACAGGGCCTGGATCTGGTAGAAGCCGGACAGGGGCCGGGTCTGGACCGGACAGCGGACGGCGTGGTCTTCCGAGTCGTACTTGGCCATGGGGTAACCGACCATCGTCAGGTTGAGGTTGTACCCCGGGGTGCGGGCGAGGGTGTTGGCGCCCACCACGTCCTGGGCTTTCTTGTCGCTGGGCGAGGCCGCGAGGCTGCCGAAGGCGAAGTCCAGGTCCGAGGCCTTGCTCTTGATCTCGTGCCCCGCCGGATACCGGTTGTCCACGAACCAGTCGTTGACGCGGTAGAACCCGTACTCCTGCTTGTCCAGCGGGTACTCGGTGCGGTACCAGGGCACGAACACCGCCTTGCCGCCGGCGCAGTGCCCCGCGGTGAGGATCAGGTTGTGTCCCGGGCTCTCCACCACGCTGGCCGTGCAGGTGTGCGCCTGCATCTCGCCGGTGGTCGGGTTCTTGTCATAGGTGAAGAGGGTGCCGACCGACTTCATGCCGAGGAAGTGCTCGGCGGTCGGCATGCTCGCTGCCAGTCCCCGCTGCCGGACATTGGCGTTCGGGGTCGCCTTGGGCTTGGCGGGGTCGACCGCCGAGGCCATGCGCTGGGGCGTCCAGAATTTGAGGGCGTCCGCGTCCGTCCAGCCGCTCTTGTCGGTCGGCTTGGCAGGGGGCAGACCCTTGCTCGGGGAAGGCGAGGGCGGTTTCGGCGCCGGGGTCGCACCGTGCCTCGCGCTAACGGAGGGCGTGCCGACGGAGGTTGGGACGGGTCTCTGCTTGCCGCCGTCGGCGTGGGCGAGCGCGGAGCCGCCCATCAGGAACACCGCGGCGCTGACTGCCGAAACGGCGATGCGCTGTATTCGTGTGCGTGAGCTACGCAAGGGAAGAACCTTCCTGCTCATGAGGAAACTCCGGCCCGAATCGACCGGAGAAGTCTGGAATGCCCGGGAGAAGCCGGTCAAAGGGTACGGAGCCGTCCGCGTGTGTGATCGACGCGCAGAGCGTGAAGACCTCCACGAGTGTCCCGGCCACCGGGCAGGGCACGGATGCGGCCAAGAAGATCGTCGGCCGCGAGCGGAGCATCGTCACCGACACCCTCGGACTACTGCTCGCGGTACTGGTCACGGCCGCGAGCGTGCAGGACTCCCTCGCCGGTACCCACCTGGTCGACCAGGTGGCGGCCGCCCACCCGGCGATCCGGAAAGTCTGGGTGGACGGCGGCTACCGCCAGCACCTCGTCCAGCACGCCGCCACCCTCGGCATCGACATGAAAATCGTCCAACGTACCCCCGGGGCCGGGGGATTCACCCCGCTGCCAGAACGTTGGACTGTGGAACGGACCTACGGAAGGCTGATGTTCCATCGCCGCCTGGCGCGCGACTATGAGACCCTGCCCACCCGCTCCTGCCCGAGCTCGGGCTCAGCGCCGGGGAGACGGTGACACAGCGGCAGATAGCTGCTGTTCGGCGAGGGCCGGCACCCGGACGCCGACCGGATGGAGCGTGAGCGCCTGGACGAAGGCGCTTCCCCCGACACGGCGCGGTTGGAGACTGTCCTCGGTCAGCCGATCACGACGGGGCCGTTCACGGCGTTACGACGACGGGTGGCTGCGCACCCCAACCGTCCGCTGTGGGCGGATAGCTGGGGCGCGTATGAGTAACTGCTTGCCGCATGGAATGCGGATGTGCACGCAGACGCTCCGAATCACGAGCGGCCGACAAGTCACTCGCTCTGCCTCCGCCGATGGCGCCGGCTGCTCGAGGCGGGGCGTGGTGAACGTACCGCTCGGGCGCTCAGGGACAGACCCACTTGGTGATATAGAATTTCCCCTTGTACGTCATGACGCCTCGCACGCACTCTTCCGCGTCAATGTGAACCCCCTTAGAGAGTTCTGCGTATCCGTTTCGGGTCTTCTTGTGGCCGAACCCAACGCTTACGCTTTTGTTCGTCCGGTTGTAGTGCTCCATACCGAGTCCGACGGTGATCTCTGGGTCGTCGGGGTGCGCGGAATTCCAGTAGGAGACCGCGAACTTGTACGTGCCCGCTGTACCCACGTGCCCGCCTCTGATGCACAGTTGCCCCCCGTTGCTGGTGTCTCCACAGCCGTCCGGTGTGAGGTTCGCGGCGGGCGCGGCGGCCACGGTCGATCCCAGCACGGCCACCACGGCCGCGGTAACAGCCAATGCGTGTTTAATTCTCATTTCTCCCCCTTGGACCGGCGGACCAGCGACGTCGGCCCGCCGACCGATCATGCCCTTGCCCACCTCGTGTGTCGTGAGCACTGCGTACACAGCGCCCTTAGCTCTCGGTGAACCAGTAGTGCTTGGTCAGGTTGATATTGGTTCTGGCATGTTGCGGTGACGTGGCCGCGCGGCCTGCCCGTCAGCACCACCTGAAGCCTGCCTTTCAGCGTGCGGGTGGCGCGGATCTGGCCGGGCCAGCTGGGCGTTCTGGTCACGAGCGTGGTCAGCAGCGTGCCGCCGGCGGCGAGCTGCTCCACCCATGCCAGCGGGAGAGACGGCACGCCGATGCCGGAATGGATCCGGTCATACGGTGCGGCGGCGGCGTGTCCGTTGAGCGCGTCACCTTCGATGACCGCCGTTCCCAGCCCGAGGCGGTCCAGGTTCCGCTGGACGAACAGGCTCATGTACGGATCGCGTTCGACGCCGGTGGCGAGGCCGGGGCCCGTGATGGCGGCGGCGAGCGCGAGAGAGGTTCCCGGACCCGAACCCAGGTCCAGGAACCGCTGCCCGCTCTTCAGGTTGAGGCATTGCAGCACCTCGACGGTGGCGGGAGCGTAGGTGCTCATGGAGGTCATGTGGCCGCCGGTCACCGGACCCCGGCCGAGGGTATCCAGCGGCTCGCCGTCGCGCTGCAGCAGGACGGAGTCGCCGCTGTGGACGAGGTCGAGCCACTCCGCCTGGTCGTCGGGATGAGCGCCGTCCAGAAGCCGCCACTGGATCGGCTCGATGCCAGGACCGCTCTCCCGGAGGTAGGCGTGGGGGAGGAGCAGTTCCCGGCGGACTTGGAGCAGGGCGTCGCGCAGCAGCGGATCGGTCAGCACACCATCGGTGACGAGGCGGTCGACCATCGCGGTGCGTGCGGCAGTGGTGACAGCGAGCAGGTCAGCGGACATGGGCTCGGGCATACTCGGGCGTTTGGAGGCGCTCGACGAGGAGCCCTCTGCTCGTTCTTGTGTAGCTGAGCCCTCGGCCGTCGTTGCAGTACTCGGGCCGGGCAGCGCGGACGCATCCCACGTCCCGGCGCGGTGCTTGGAAGTGCCATCTGGCCGCTGGGCGGTTTCGTGCCTGGGCCGGGGGGACGTTTCCATCCGAGGAGCTCACTTCTGCCGCCTCCAGTTGCGCTGTCCCTCGTCAGCACGGGCCGCGTCGGGTGAAGGGGAGGGGGAGGGGACGGGTGGTTGCACGAGTGGATCTCCTGGACGGGAGGGGACAGGCTGGGGTCCGGGCATCTGGCGGAGGCCGCGTAGTGGGGAGCGGTGGAGGACCATGAGGGGGACGAGGAGCAGGCAGGTGCCGACGATCAGGGTGGGCCGTACGCCGATCCGCGTCCCGAGGCCGCCCGCGGCCAGGGCGGCCACCGGCCGGGCGCCTGAGGTGAGCCAGGTACTCACGGCCTGCATGCGGGCCTGCATGCCCGCGGCGGTGACGACCTGGCGAATGGAGCGCTGGGTGGTTCCCGCCGCCGCGGCGCAGGCCAGCTGGAGAAACAGGGCGGCGCAGATGCCGATCTGCCAGGCCAGGGCTGGGGAGGCGAGAAGCAGCGGGATCTGGGTGAGCGGGGTGAGCGCGAGCGCGACGAGCATCATCGGCCCGGGCCCGTACCGTCGCGCGAGCGCCGGGGCGGCCAGCGCACCTGCCGCCGCGCCGAGGGCTCCGAGCCCCAGGACCACCCCGAAGGCGGTTGGGCTCATCGAAAGGGACTTGAGCAGGTACAGGGCCCACAGGGTGTTGAGGAGTGCCAGGGCGGCCGAGGTGGTCGCGTTGACCAGGGTCAGCGTGCGCAGCCGGTGGTCACGGCGTACGTACCTCAGGCCCTCACCGATCTCGGTGTGCAGACGGCGGCTTCCTGCTCGCGCCCGGGTGGTCTCGCGTGTCTGGATGCGGGCGGTGCACCAGGCGCTGACGAGGTAGGAGCCGACGTCACCGAGCAGTGCCCGGGCCGGTCCGAGAAGCGCGGTCAGGGCGGCGCCGAGGTTGCTGCCGGCGGTGGCGGCGACGGCGAACAGGGCGCCGATACGGCTGTTGCTCCGTTGGATCAGGGACCGGCCGACCAGGCTGGGCAGGAGACTGATCGCGGCGGCGTCGTGCAGCACGCCCGCCGCACCCTGCACCGCAGCGACCACCATGAGCTGGGCCAGAGACAGCCTGCCCAGCGCCGCCGCGACCGGCACACTGGCCAGCGCGGCGGCGCTGACCAGATCCCCGGTGATCATCTGCTTCCGCTTGGAGTGCCGGTCGGCCAGCGCTCCAGCGGGCAACGCCAGGAGCGCGGGCGGGAGTTGGCCCATGAACGTGATCCAGGCAACCTGGGCAGGGCCGGCATCCAGTTCGAGCACGGCCAGCACGGGCAGGGCCATCGAGCTGATCGAGCTGCCGGCCACGCTGGCGGCCTGGCCGGTCAGGTACCGACGGAAGTCCTGGTGTTGCCACAGCGACGTCCGTCCGGCCGGCGAGACGGGTTCACACGGGGAGGACATGACATACCCCCTCGGCACCCCTCGGGCGCACGCCTGGCGCGACCGTGGGCGCGTGATCGTGTTGCCCGGGCATCCCAGGCACCGCGGTGTCCACGCCCGGGTCGCTGCCCGGGACACGGCCGTGGAGGAGGAACACCTTCCGCCGCACACGAAGGGGGGCCTCACATGGCCGTGGGCCGGTCAGCACATCGGCATCCGGACGGGGTGGCAGGGCGGTGTGCCGTGTGCTCACGGCGGCGGACAGGTCCGTGAACACGGTGCTCTTCTGCGGCCGTGTGTTCATGCGCGTGCCTGCCGCTGTTCGTCATCGTCCATGGCATCCGAGGAGACCTGGCAGGACAGCAGCTGTCTGAACAAGCCGGGCTGCTGAGACAACTGTTCGTAGGTGCCCTCCTGCACGACCCTGCCCTCGTCGAGAACGACGATCCGGTCGGCTACGGCGACGCTGGTGATGCGGTGGGTCACCAGCAGTACCACCCGGTCCCGCGCAAGACCCCGTAGCCGCTGGAAAATCCGGTACTCGGCAAGCGGATCGAGGTTCGCGGTCGGCTCGTCGAGGACCAAAAGCCCCGCCTGGCGGAAGAACGCCCGTCCGAGAGCAATGCGCTGCCACTGGCCCCCGCTCAGTTCCTCCCCGTTGAGCCACTCGCGGGCGAGAAGGGTGTCCAGGCCGGCGCCGAGCTTGTCGACGACCTCGTCGGCGCCGGCGGCCTCACACGCCTCACGCACCGCCGCGTCGCCACGCGTCGAGGGCTGCCCGAGGGTGATGTTCTCCCGCACCGTCAAAGGCCAACGTGCATAGGTCTGGGGTACCAGGGCCACCTGCTGCCACAGCGCCTGCGGTTCGGCGTCGCCGGTGGGAACGCCGTCCCACAGCACCTGCCCGTCGGTGGGCAGGTACAGGCCGCTGATCAATTTCGACAGCGTCGACTTTCCCGAGCCGTTGAAGCCGACCAGGGCGGTGACCTCGCCCTGGCGCAGGGTGAGCGTCACGTCGGACAGAGCGTCTTGGTTCTTGCCCGCGTACCGGTGCGTGACCGACTTGATCTCGATCTTCTTCGGCGGCCCCGGGTGATGCGCGCCCCGGCGCATGCGGAACCCTCCGGCCTTGTCCAGGAAGCCGCTCCAGTCGTCCATGTACAGGCCCGTGCGCACGGCGCGCGCCCCTACCGAGACCAGACCGCGGACCGACTGGCCCACCGTCTGCAAGGCGAAAACAGCCGTCCCGGCGTGTCCGACGCTGATGCGGCTGGTGGCCAGCAGCCATACGACGGCCGCCCATACGACCGCTGCCCCCACGCCGCCGCACAGTGCGCCGATCAGGGACATGCGGGCTCCCTTGTCGGCGGCGGCGCGGTCCTCGCGGTTGATCCGGGCGACCGTCTGCCGGTACCGGCCGGAGAGGAAACCGGCCATGGTGCCGGCACGGATCTGGTCGGCGGCCTCCTTGGTGTAGATGTGCCAGCGCAGAATCGACAGCATCCGCAGGTCGCCGTTGCTGCGCAGGTTCGCCAGGTATCGCACACGTGCGGCGCTGACCTGGGCCAGGGCCTGCGGCAGGCTGGCCGCGACCAGAAGGGGGAGCAGGACCCAGTGCACGCCGGCCAGCACGATCGCTCCGGCGACGAAGGAGGCCGACGAGGCGATCAGGTCCTGCCCCTCGTCGATCAGGTCCCCGGTGACCTGCGCCCCGCGGTCGGCGGCTTCGCGGTCGTGGTTGAAGTCGGGCTCGTCATAGGCGCACAGCTCCACCTCGGCGCAGCCGGTGAGCAGCATCTGCTCGGCCTCGCGCGACATCAGTGGGCCCAGCCGTGAGGACAGCCAGTTGACGGTGATCCCCAAAAGGGCGCGTACGCCGGCGGTGCCGGCCAGGAGGGCCACAGACGGCCACGCCTGAAGGAGCCGCTGGTAGGCGTCTCCGCTGGTGAGCAGGGCGGTCATGGTGCCGCTGATGGCGACCAGGCCGAGAGATTGCATCACGCCGGTGACGGCCTGGCACAGCAGGAGAGCGATGGTCGCTCGGCGGTCGACGCGCCACGCGAGGGCCAGTGACCGGCGTACCAGCTGGGGCAGCCGCCGGGCCATATCGCGCATCCTGATCGAACGGCCGGCCGCTTCACGGCTCCCCGTCAGATCGACATACCGCATCTGCGGCTCACTGGCAGCCGATTCCGATGGCTCATCCGGCTCGGCTTTAGAGGACGCGTCGGTCCCGGTCGTCGGTCCGGGGCGCAACGAAGAGGGGGTGGACTCCAGCGGGGCGGTGCGCGGCCCCGGGACGTTGTCGGGTGATGCATCGGTGGGCTCACTCATGCCGTCCACCCCGTATCGGATCGTGCTGCGCGCTGGGCGGCGGCGTCAACCGGGCGCCCGGATCGTGCGGAGCACGGGCCAGCCGGCACGGGACGTTCGAATACGGCGGCGGGATTCACGGGTACGTGCACGGGATTCACGGAGTCCTCCAGATGGACGCACGAGGGGTACTGGTGCTCTAACAACGGCCCCCGGACGGGTCTGTCACGGGCGGATCCGGGGCAGATCGTGGACGGATGTTCTATTGGGTGGCCTTGGTCAAGCGGGCCTTGTCGCGAGGTGCGCCTGCATCGCTCGAACAGCTCGGATCACCCCTTCGAGGTATTGCGGGGATCCCGTCGGGCGCGGTGTGGGCATGGCAATGAGGAGCAGCGGCGGAAGTGGCGTCCGCTGCTCTTGGGCTGGGGCGGGTCAGGTCCCGGTCTGCTCCAGTGCCGCGTTCCAGGCGGCGAGGGCGTCCTTGTCCCGGTCTTTGCGACCTGCGGCCGGGCGTCGCACGCTGATCTCCGTGCCGTCGATGATCCGGTCTGACCGCCGGCGCCCAGCCCGCGGTCCTGGTCGCGTTCATCCCTCGGGCGTGTGCGGGCAGGTCTCGCGTTGCTGGCACCTTCCCGGCACGCCTGTGCCTACAGCCGCCCAGAAGGCCCGGGAGTCCTGGAAGTGGCCACCCAGGGTGTGCCAGGGGCACCGCCACGGCCGCGGCTGGCGTGCCGGTCAGAGGACCGCCCATCGTGCTGTCCGTGTCCTGTCGTCCGGTTGCCGCGCCGCCCACCCGCCCAAGTTGACGGTGCATGGCGCAGGGGTTTCACCCGGACGGCGGTGCGGGCAGGATGAGGCGGCCATGACATGCCCATACGGTGCTGACCCGAAGGGAACCGTCTCGTGCTCCGTAAGCCAAGCGCCCTGCTTGCCGCCTCCGCCCTGCTCCTCCTTGGCATCGCGACACAGGCCGCGGCCGACACCCCGCCCCCTGCCGCGCCGTCGGCCGCCTGCACCTACACGCCGGCCGTTCCCGCAGACAACTTCAAAGGGATACCGGTGTTCGACCCGGTGAAGGCCGCCAAGCCGTACAGCGCGACGCTGCGCACCGGCCAGGGCGCCATCACCTTCCGGGCACTGACCGACAAGGCTCCCTGCACCACGTACTCCTTCAAGTTCCTCGCCCAGCGCGACTACTTCGACCGCTCGCACTGCCACCGGCTCACCACCGCGCGCATCTACGTGCTCCAGTGCGGTGACCCGACCGGCACCGGGAGCGGCGGACCCGGTTACTCATTCCCCGACGAGAACTTGACCGGGGCGACCTATCCTGCCGGGACGGTGGCGATGGCCAACGCTGGGCCCAACACCAACGGAAGCCAGTTCTTCTTCGTCTGGAAGGACACCAGACTCTCGCCCGCCTACACGCCGTTCGGCAAAGTCACCGCGGGCCTCGACGTGCTCCAGAAGATCGCGGTGGGCGGCGAGGACGACCAGAACGGGCCGGGAGACGGCTTTCCGACGCTGCCGGTGAACATCAAGCGCGTACAAATCAAGAGCAGGTAGTACGGTCCTGCGTCGGCCCGGTCCTTGCCGGCAGCTTCGTCCGTCCCGGTCATGGTCGGCGTCGTACGAGTTGGCCGACGAGATCGTCCAGCGGGGAAGAAATTCCATGGGTGATCTTGCTGATCGGGTGGGCGAACGACAACAGCTGCGGACCGCCGGCCCGGTCGCGCGCCCTCGGCGCATCCGGTTTGACGATGTCCAGACCGAAGGCCCCGGACACACCGCCTTCCGGGCCAATGCCGATGAGAAGCTCACGGGCCGAGACATCGACCCCGGACGTCGAGGCCCGGCCGTCGATTCCGGCGCAACGCGCTGGGGCTGGTGCCGGTCAAGCGAGACGTCGTTCCATGGCTGCCGGTTGGGGTCCCCGGCACGAGGCGGTATGGCGGAGTCGACCTCCACGAACACCTCAATTGGCGGCCTGCACCGCCTATCCGGCGCCGCTGCTTCCTCAGGCATCCTGCGACAGGGTGACGGCGCTGTAGGGGCCGACGCCGATTACGCCCGACCATGGCTGCCCGTCCTGCGCGATTCCCTCTGCACGGGTGTCGAGGCTGGGTGAGTTGTCGAACTCCGGGTCGTAGCCTGCCCAGTCGCTGTTGAACCGGACGTGCCAGTTTCCTGCACGTGGTAGCCCGATGCGATAGCCGTTGTAGCGGCGGTTGCCGAAGTTGAGGACGACGATGGTGCTGTCGCGTGGGCCGCCCCGCGCGTATCGGTGGAAGGCGATGACCTTGTCGGCGTCGTTGCAGTGGTACACGTCGACTTGGCTGCCTCGCAGGCCGGCGGTGGTGCGGTCGCGGTTGCGCCGGAGTGCGATGAGGTCCGTGTAGAGCTGGACGATGCCGCGGTGGCACCCGCGTTTGTCCCGGTCGAGCGGGGTGCGGTCGTCGAATGTCCGGTCTTCCAGGAACTCCTGTCCTTGGAAGAGCATCGGTATCCCGGGTGCAGTCAGCAATGTCGCGGCGCCGAGTGTGGTGCGCTTCTTGGCGTACCAACTCTGGGCGTTTCCCGGCCAGATCGCCTCGGGCAGGCGTCCATGGGCCTCGGCCGCGGTGTCGTGGGACTCGGTGTAGATGACCCGAGCCAGCGCGTTGCCGCCGAGCCGGTGCTCGATCGCGGTGCGCACTTGGGCCATGCTGCGTTCGCCGTCCTGCGCGGCGGTGAGTGCCGAGCGGAGCACGTGGGCGAACCCGGCGTCCCACTGGGAGTCGAAGCCGGCACCCGTCGGGGTGGCGGTAGTGACGGCGGGATCGTCCTGGAGGTCCTCCGCGATGCTGATCTTCCATGGCTGGCGGGCGTCGATCTCGTCGTTGACCCACCGCATCAGAGTCCACCCGTCGGGAATCTCGGCAGGGTCGTCGTCGCCGTCGACGTTTCGGATGCGCGCGGTGGCGTCCCAGCGCAGGCCATCCATGCGGTACTCCTCTAGCCAGAACAGCGCGCTTTCGCACAGATACCGGCGGACTTCGACTCGGCCGTAGTCGGGGCGCGGACCCCAGCCTGACTCGCGGCGCCGGTCGTTGTAGAAGTAGATGCCGTCGCCGTCGTTCTCGTACCAGCCGTCGAAGCGACGCAGCCCGTCGTCGAGGTCGTCCGGCCCGAGGTGGTTGTAGACGACATCGACCAGCACGGCCAAGCCGTGCGCGTGGGCCGCCCTGACCAGGGCCTTCAGCTCACTTGGGGAGCCGTAGTCGGCCGAAACCGCAAACGTGGACACCGGGTTGTAGCCCCAGGAGGACTCGCCGGCATACTCGGTGACCGGCATCAGCTCGATCGCTGTCACCCCGAGCTCTGCCAACTCGTCCAGTCGCTCGACCACGTTGCACAGCCGCCCGGGCGCCCGTCCGGAGCCGCGGCCAAAGGTGCCGACGTGCAGCTCGTAGATGACGAGCTCGTCCCAGCCCGGGCAGTGCCAGGGGTCTGCGCCCCAGTCGAAGTGCGAGAACTCCGTGGTATCGATCACGGCGTTGCCGGCTGAGCTGGTTAGCCTGCGCGCGTACGGGTCGATCTTCCACTTCGCGGCGCCTTGGGCGGGGGTGACGAGGTACTTGTACTCGTCGCCCGGCCGAGCTACCGCCAGCTGTATGGCCCAGTAGCCGCCGCTCTCGGCGGTCATCGGATGCACCATGGCCCAGCCGTCGAACGATCCGGCGATGCCCACAGCCTCGGCGTTCGGAGCCCAAACCCGGAACGCGGTGCCGTGCGAGAGGGCGGTGGCACCCATGGTGGGGAGTGGGTCGCCACTCATGGGGAGGCACTCAGCTGCTCAGGGGGCTTCAAGCGCTCCGGGGGTCTGCCTCGCAGATCCTCCCAGGACGGCTCGCTCATCAAGCCCTCCTGGGCGGCGAAGTCCACGATCTCCGGCCAGTCCTTAGCCGGCCCGTAGCGCTTCCCGCCGATCCGCACCTCGCCTGCGGATGTGACATATATCTTTGGAACCCAGCTTGCGTAGAGCTCTAGGTACTTCCTGCCCATAGCTGTGATTTGCACGTAAGTTTTGAGGTGGAACCATCGGTCCTCCTTACGTTCCTTGTGTTCGAACTTCTCCTTCATTTCTATTAGTCCCGTGGAACCGTCGACCGGTTTCAAATACCCGAGTGCTCGAAGGCGGTCCAGTTCCCGGTACATCGAATCCTGGTACTCTACGGCATCGCTCCTTTCCTCTCCGGCCAGCTTCTCCAGGTGGCTTCGCTCATGGCAGGTGAGCAGGCTGAGAACGGCCAACTGAAGTGACTGGACTCTGGTTTCGAGCTCCTTGAGTCGCCATTTTGCCTTGAAGGGGCCGAATGAGAGTTCCTCCAGGGCGCCTGGGCTCGCCAGTACAAGGAAAGCCAGGACCAGTGCACCGAAAACCGCGATGACCGAGGCAACCAGCTTCTGAGTGTGTTCTATCGCGCTGGCATAGAAGATGTCCACGAGCATCGCAAACAGCAGGAGCGCGAACACGATCGTCAAGCCGCGAAGCACCCTGACAGGCGTAAGAGTGAGACGCAGATCCTTCCATAGCCCGGGCAGCTTTTTCTGTAGCTCGGACAGCCCACGCTGTGGGTTGGGATTTTCCGCGACCGGGGCTTCGTTTCCGGGGATTCCGACAGTTCTTCCGACGGAAAAATGCATGCGACACATCGTCGAAATCGCCTCCCCTCACTGCCGGGTCGGCGAATACCAAGGCCGGCAGAAGGATCTTCCAAGATCCAGTATCCCACCTCGGGCCTCCAGCGACTACAGAGAAGCGCACCATCCACCGGCAGCACGGCGGCGACAGTTTCGTCGCCGGCCGGTCGATCTCCGTTCTCCCTCAGTCACCGAGCAGCAACAGAGCGTCACCTCCCAGAGAATCGGCTGCAGGTCGTAGCTCTGATATGAGTTGTCGTACCACGCGATGGTGGTGCAGCCCAGCTGCCGTGACGCCCGCGTACCAGCCGTCCTGCCGCGATCGGCGCCGCCGTTGGTTCCTGGACCCCCGGCCTTCTGCCCCTGGTCATTTGGTCCGCAGCATGAGGGCGAAGCGTGTGTTGTCGCCGTAGACCCCGCTCTCATCGCCGCGGACCCCGTAGCGCTTCTGAAAGAGAGCCACGGCCGCTCCGACCTCCGCGTCGTAGCGGCCGTCGATCGCGCCGCCGTCGTAGATGTCCGGTATCTGTCGGAGACGTACCTGCAACTCGTAGACCCCGTGGCCACTGTCGCCTTGGCGCAGGAGGCCCGTGCCCGGTATTTCGGGGAGCGGTGGGTCCGGTGTGCTGGGTTGCGGGCGGTCTGTCTGCCCTGGAGCCTCGGGAGGGGGGTCCTTCGGTGCGGGACTCAGGGGGGCTTCCATGTGCCCGGGGAGCGAAGAGGAGGTCGCAGGCTCGGCGTTGCGGTCGGTCAGCAGCCAAGCGGCGAGGATCAACCCGCTCGCCGCTCCCAGCCCCAGGACTCCGGAGACCCGCAGGTCCCTGCGGCTCGTGAAGCGCCGCCGTCTGCCACGGGTCCTGCCCGGCCGGGGACTCCTGCTCCGTCCGCTTTCTGGCCAAGGAGCCGGAGCGGCGAAATCCACGGTCGGTGCGACAGCCTCCGGGCCCGGATCCACGGTCGGTGCGACAGCCTCCGGGCCCGGTCCACCGGCCGACGGCGGCTTTCCCAGCGACGGGGACGGGACGGCCTGCAGCCCTCGGGGCGACGCCGGTGGCTCCGGCACGGCAGCGTGCGGGGTGTCGGCCTGGTGCAGCCCGCCAGTCCGCAGCGATTCCGCGGCGATTGACCGGTGGAGCTCGGGACGCTCTGGTTGCGTGACCGACGGCACACGTCTGACCGGAAGCGCCCGGCCGGATGTGGAGGAAGCCGGAGCCGAGGACGGGGACGGGGTCGGCTGGGGAAAGCGGGCATCCCCGGCCGGGTGACCGTGCCGGCTCTCGGGCTGAGGCGGGCTCTCGACGCGTTTCAGCTGCTCGTCGCGCAGGAGGTCGGCGCGTGCGGCATCCAAAGCGTCCAGCACGGCTTGGAAGGAGTCCCTGATCTCTCGCGCGATGTCAGGGTCCGAGGCGGGAGTCCGCTCAGGGTTGGCGTCGTCGCTGCGCACCGGGTCCTCCTCAGCTTGTCTTGTTCCTGACGGGCCAAGGGCGCCCCGGTGGCGGGTCTCCCTTCTTCTCTCTGGGAAGGCAATACGTACGCCGCGCGGCTTTGTCCTCATCCGGCGCCGGTATGTAACCCATGCCTCAGCCAAAGCCCGGCCGGTGATCCTCGCCCTACGGGCGCTCGGCCCCTCACATTCCCGGGAACATGCCCTCGGTGCGGCCATCACCGCACTGGAACCGCCTCAGACGCTGCACCCACCTGCTCCCCATTGATCTGGCTCTCGCGGCCGGTGAGATGCCGGTAGATCACAGGCTGCGGCCTGGACGTGCCACCGGCGTGCGCAAGCGCCGCGGTGCCCGGCACCGGGTGGGCTGCCGCGAGCACGTGTGATAGCCCACAGTTACGTTGTGCACAATCAAATTGCGTACTAGCGTCTGTGGGTACTGGCACCACGACAGGGAGGCGGCACCATGAAGCCCGTCCGCTACGAGGAATACCGTCCCATCGAACGCCCGTCCTACGAGGAGGAGATCGAGGCAGTTGTCGCCCAGGTGGCACGTCGTACTCGCGTCTCCGTCGAGCGCGAAACCGTCGGCCGAGCTGTCCGCACTGCCCACGCTAAGACCTACGGCCTCCTCAAGGCCACGGTCACGGTCGGTGACAACCCTGACTTCTACGGGCAGGGGATCTTCGCCCGGCCGACCACGTACGACGCCGTCGTGCGCTACTCGAACGGCTTGGGCCACCACCGCCCCGACCACCAGCTGGGCGCGGCGTGCGGAATGGGCATCAAGCTGTTCGGGATTGCCGGCCCCTCACTACTGGACGACGAACGAGACAGCGGCACCTTCGACCTCAACCTGATCAACAACGAGGTCTTCTTCGCGAACACCGCCTACGACTACATGGTGATCGAGGACTTGTTCGCCGAACTGCCCGAGGCCCTGGTGGACCCAGCCCGCCGCAAGACCTGGATGGCGGAGTTCCTGACCCGCCGACAGACGCTCACCGATCCCGACAGCTGGCTGTGGGACGAACTGCTCGCCATGCTGTCGTTCACTGCCGTTCCGCGCAGGAACCTGCTGTCGTACACCTACAACAGCATGGGCGCCTTCCGGTACGGCGACCACATCGCCAAGATCCGTACCGTGCCGACGGCTGCGTCCCTGGGCTCCCTCACGCACCCGATCGTGGATGTGCGCGCGGACAACGAGGCATTCCGCCGCACCCTGGTGGCCGAGGCCGCGGAGCGAGACCACTCCTTCGAGCTCCAGGTCCAGCTCAACACCGACCTGGCCCGGATGCCGGTGGACAACACGTCCGTCAAGTGGCCCGAGGACCTGTCCCCCTGGGTGACGGTGGCCCGGGTGGATCTCCCGCGCCAGGACATCGGCGGGGACGACAACCTGGCGGCCGCCGACGCCACGTCGATCACGCCGTGGCGATCACGCGAGGAACACCGGCCCATCGGCGAGATCCAGCGGGTGCGGCAGGAGGTGTACCGGCGCTCGTCCATCGAACGGCACCGCATCAACGGACAAGAACGGCGCGAACCGGTCGGCAGCGCCGAGCTGCTGGGCTGAGCTGTTCGCCGCCCCGCCGGGGCAGCCGCCGTCGGGCTGCAGGAGCATCCTGTCCACCACGACGTGCTGCGGACCCTCAAGTCGTACGGCGGGGCCTGATCGGGAAGATCCCGGTTTCGAACAGATCGCCGCCCGCGGACGTACCGGGTCGGGAGCCGCAGGGCGGCACTGCCTCGCGGACCCGGTTGCCGGCGCCTGCTGGGCCTGCGACTGTTCGCCCCCGGTTCGCCGGCCGCGTTGTCGCACCGTGCGGGTGGCGACTGCCTCAGCGGATCGGCTGCTGCCGTGACGATCGCGTTCACGGTCTGCTCTGTCCGGCCGTTGCCCGCAGCTCCGCGATCCCCGGAGCTGCGGGCCCGATTCGCCGTCGGATCCACGTTCAGGCGTGGATGGCCTTGGTCTGCAGAAACTCCTCCAGTCCGTAGCGGCCGAGTTCGCGGCCGTTGCCGGACTGCTTGCAGCCGCCGAACGGAGCGAGCAGGTCGATCTGCGTGCCGTTGATCTGGATCTGGCCGGCGTGGATCCCGCGGGCGATCGCTGCGGCTCTTTCGGGGTCGGCGGACCAGACGGCTCCGGAGAGCCCGTAGATGGAGTCGTTGGCGATGCGTACGGCGTCCTCCTCGTCGGTGTAGGGAAGGATGCAGAGCACGGGGCCGAAGATCTCCTGACGGGCGATGGACATGTCCGGCCGGACGTCGGCGAAGACGGTCGGCTGCACGTAGTAGCCCGTGTCGAGTCCGGCGGGAGCTTCCGGGCCGCCGGTCACCAGGCGGGCTCCGTCGGACAGTCCCTCGGCCATGTAGCTTCGTACGCGCTGCCGCTGCTCGTGGGAGATCAGCGGTCCCATCGTGGTCTGCTCGGACAGCGGATCGCCCACGACGCAGTTGTCGGCGGCCTTGGCTGCCAGGTCGACGGCTTCGTCGTACTGGCTGGTGTGCACCAGGAGGCGGGTCCATGCGGTGCAGGTCTGACCCGAGTTGGCGAACGCGCTCGCCACGGTGGCCGTGACCGCCTGGGGGAGGTCCGCGTCCGGCAGGACGATGCTGGGTGACTTGCCGCCGAGTTCGGAGACGACCCGCTTGACCGTGCCGGAGGCCAGCTCCGCCACCCGGCGCCCGGTGCGGGTGGAGCCGGTGAAGGAGATGACGTCCACGTCCGGGTGTGTCACCAGGGCCTCGCCGGCGCCGCGTCCCGACCCGGGTACGAGGTTGAACACTCCACGCGGCAGTCCTGCGTCGACCAGCGCCTCGGCGAGCAGGTACGCCGACAGCGGTGCGGCCTCGGCCGGTTTGAGCACGACGGTGCATCCGGCTGCCAGCGCTGGAACGACTTTCGCAACGGCCTGGAACAGCGGGTAGTTCCACGGCGTGAGGGCGCCGACGACGCCGAGCGGCTCCTTGATCACCTGGCTGCCGCCCAGGCGTTCGGCGAAGTCGAACTCGGGCAGCAGCTCGAGGTAGGACGTCACCAGGGCCAGCGGTGCACCCGCCTGGACGGTGCGGGCGAAGGAGATCGGGGCCCCCACCTCGGCCACGATCGTGTGCGCCAGCTCCTCGTGCCGCGCGGTCAGCGCATCCCGCAGCCGGGACAGGTACCCGAGGCGTTCCGTCACGGGGGTACGCGACCACATGTCGAACCCACGGCGTGCCGCGCGCACGGCCTCGGCCACGTCACCGGCCGACGCCAGGGGAACGGTGCCCATGACCTCCTGGGTGGCGGGATTCTCCACCTCCAGGACCGTCTTCTGCCGCGGTGTCCGCCAGCGGCCGTCCACGTAGATGGCCTGATAGTCCTTCACTGCTCCACCTTCGTTTCCAGGACGGCGGCAGGCGCGTCGTCGGCGAGCGTGCGGCGGATCTGTTCGCACATCGCGCGCAACTGCCGTTCTTCTTCGGCGGACAGACCCACCTGACACAGCATCGTCTCGGGGATGTTCCGTGCCTCGTGCTGCAGTTGCCGCCCCGCTTCGGTGACGGTGAGCACCAGCCGCCGCTCGTCGTGGGCTGCCCTGACACGGCTGACCAGACCCTTGGCCTCCAGCCGCTTGACCACCGGGGTCAGCGTCGGCGGATCGAGATGCGTGCGCTCGGCGAGGGTGCGCAGATCCACTCCGTCGTCCTCCCACAGCGACATCATCGCGATGTACTGCGTATAGGTGAGCCCCAGGGGATCGAGCAGGGGGCGATATGCCCGTGTGATGGCGTTGACCACGCTGTACAGGGTGAAGCAGGGCTGCTCGGACAGCCGGTGGGCCTTCATGCCGGGCTCCATCAGCGCCAGTACCCGTTGGCTGCCGCGATGGTGGCGAACTCGGTGGCGACGACCTGCGCCACGGCGATCAGGCTGTCCGCGTTCTCCGCGTACACCGGGCGCAGCCGCTGGCGTACGTCGCCGTCGGGCTGTGTGGCCTTCACCGACAACCGGGCCAGCTTGACGGCGAGGGCACGGCCCTCCTCGGGAGTGGCGGTGATCAGGCTGTTTCCAGGCACGAGTTCCACGGGGACCTCCGAGGGTGAAGAGTTAGTGCGCTAATTATTTGCGCGCTAATTATTTCGTGTCAAGCGCGCGAGTGAACGCGTGTTCCCTCCGCGCCGTCTCCTGTGTACGGGTACGGGTGCTCGCCCGCCGCGAGCACCCGGAGCACGACGGCGGGGGACGAGGGGTGAGGACGGCATGCGGGTTCTGGTCGTGGAGGACGAGGAGATGCTTGCCGACGCGATTGCCCGGGGACTGCGGCAGGAGACGTTCGCGGTGGACGTCGTACACGACGGGGAGGCGGCCCTGGAACGCCTGGCCGTCAACGCGTACGACGTGCTGGTGCTCGACCGTGACCTGCCCAGGCTGCACGGTGACGAGGTGTGCCGGCGCACCGTCGCCTCCGGCACCGACGTGCGGATCCTGATGCTGACCGTGTCGACGACCGTCGCCGAGAAGGTCGCCGGGCTCAGCATCGGTGCCGACGACTACCTCGCCAAGCCCTTCGCCTTCGCCGAACTGGTCGCTCGCATCCGTGCACTGGGCCGCCGCGCGCGGCCCCCGCAGCCGCCGGTACTGGAGCGCTCGGGCATCCGGCTCGATCCCCATCTGCGTGAGACGTACCGCGACGGCCGCCACGTCGCCCTGTCGCGAAAGGAGTTCGCGGTGCTGGAGGAGCTGCTCCGCGCGGCCGGTGCTCCGGTCTCGGCGGAGACGCTGCTGGAACGCGTCTGGGACGAGAACATCGACCCGTTCACCACGATCGTCCGCGTCACCATACGAGGGCTGCGCCGCAAACTGGGCGAACCGCAGGTCGTGGAGACCGTCACCGGTGTGGGATACCGCGTCCGATGAGCGCACAGAGTCCGCGGACGGACCCCGCCGCACGACCCGGCTCCTCTTGGCGCGGGAGTCTGCGGCTGCGCCTGACCGCGGTGTTCGGCCTGCTGTTCTTCGTCGCCGCAGCGGCCGTCCTCGCGGGGGCCGTCATCCTGGTGCGCAACAGCATGCAGTACAGCCTGGACCTCGTCTTCTCGCCCGACCACGCATCCGACAGTGACGCAGGCACCAAGAGCATCATCATGGACTCGATGCGCAGGAACCTGCTGACCAAGGGCGGTCTGACCGTCCTGGTGGTGGGTGTGCTCGCCACGACGGCCGGCTGGCTCGTGTCCGGACGGCTGCTGCGCCCCCTGCACCAGATCACGTCCACCGCCGAGCGCATCGCCGGGCGGACCCTCCACCGGCGCATCGCCCTCGACATTCCTCCGGGCGAGGTGAAGCGGCTGGCCGACGCCTTCGACCAGATGCTCGACCGGCTCGACAGTGCCTTCGCGGGCCAGGAACGCTTCATCGCCAACGCGGCTCACGAGCTGAAGACTCCACTGGTCATCAACCGTACCTTGGTCGAGGTGGCGATGAACCAGCGCGACGTGCCGCCCGAAGTCCAGCAGCTGGGTGCCCATCTCCTCGCCGTCAACGCCCGTCACGAGCGCCTCATCGATGCCCTGCTCACCCTCGCCCGTGCCGAGGATGCGCTGACCGACCGCGTTCCGCTGGACCTGGCGGACATCTGCGCGGCCGTCATCGAGGCGGCCGGACCGGAGGCGGCACAGGGGGAGGTGCGCATGGCACAGCGGCTCGCTCCCGCGCCCACCGTCGGCGACCCGATCCTGCTGGAGCAACTCATCCGCAACCTGGTGGAGAACGCGATGCGCCACAACCGGCGCGGCGGCCACCTTGAGGTCACCACGCGGCACGGCGCGCGGGGATCGCAGGTCGAGGTGACCAACACCGGGGCGGTGATCTCCGCGCATGAGATCCCCGTGCTCTTCGAGCCCTTCCGCCGCCTCACCGACCGGATCGGATCGGCGCGCGGCAGCGGCCTGGGCCTGTCCATCGTACGGGCCGTGGCCCAGGCCCATGGCGGCGATGCGGCCGCCGCGCCGCGCCCCGGGGGAGGGCTGACCGTGTGCGTGACACTGCCGGCCCGAGCAGGCAGCACCGGGACGAGGCGGCCGTGAGAGCCGACGCTCACGCCCGGTTCACGCCCGGGTCGGTGCAATGGCCGTATGAGGCACCGCCGTTCAACCAAAGAACATCCGTGGCGTACCGCCGTCCTGCCCGTCGTCGTGCTGGGAGCGCTCCTCGCCTGCCTGTACGCCGTGGCCGGGAATGACGACGGCCGAGGGCAGGCCGCCGCGTCGCCCGGCAGCACCGTCGCCCCGGCCGGGGAGGTCCCGCGAGACGGCAGGGGCACGTTCACCCGGGCCACCGGCAGCTCGGCCGTGTCCGGCGACGGCAAGCCGCTGCGTTACATCGTGGACGTCGAGGACGGCACCGGCCACGATCCGCAGGCGTTCGCCGGGGAGGTCGACCGCAGCCTGGCGGACCCGCGTGGCTGGACCGCGAGCGGCACCGCGTTCCAACGCGTAGACCGGCCGCCGTACGACTTCGCGGTGCACCTGGCCTCTCCCGCCACGACGGACCGGCTCTGCGCCCGCTTCGGCCTGGACACCGGCGGCGAGGTCAACTGCCAGGGCGGTACCGATGTCGTGGTCAACCTCAAGCGCTGGCTGCTGCTCAGCCCCTTCTACCGGGGCCGGTCCGCCACCTATCACGCGCTGATCGTCAACCACGAAGTCGGCCATCGCCTCGGCCGCGGCCACCAGCGCTGTCCCGGCCCGGGTCACCCGGCTCCCGTGATGATGCAGCAGATCAAGGGACTGCACGGCTGCACGCCCAACGCCTGGCCGTTCGACCGCGCAGGCCGTCCTGTCGAAGGCCCCGCCGCCCCCTGAGCCGTGACGCCGACCCGCACCGGCTCCCACCGCTGTCGACCCGAAGGGACCTTCCGTGATCGAAGCAGTTCTGCATGCCACCCCGCTGTTCTGGCCCGGGACGCTGCTCTCCGTCCTGGTCGCACTGCTGTGCCGCCACCGGCTCGGCCATCGGCTCGGCGTCGCCCCGTTCACCGCTTTCCTCCTGGTGCTCTCACTCGGCGGCATCGTCACGCTCACCCTGCTTCCGAACCTCGACGTCCACTACATGGACAACCTTCGCTACGCCGATCCGGCCTGGCAGACGAGCTGGCACGTGCCCCGACCTGCCGAACTGGCCACCGTCAACCAGCAGAGCCTGAATGTCGCGCTGTTCGTCCCGCTGGGGGTGTCCATCGCCCAGATCCGGCCGAGAACACGTGCCATGCTTGTGGCAGCGGCCGCCGCCGCGCTGCCGTTCGGTATCGAGGCCGTTCAGTACGCCGTGCCGTGGCTGCTGCGCGCCGCCGACGCCCAGGACATCGCCGGTAATCTGCTCGGCCTTGCGCTGGGAATGACCGCACTCGCCCTGCCGTGCCCCCGCACCCGCAGCGGACGGAGCGGGGAGCCGCAGCGGTCGTACCGTGAGCGCACTGCTCGCTGACGCCCGGTGAGGATGCGTCCGTACAGGGCGCTACTCCTGTCCGGGGACCGCCATCTCCCCGAGGAGCGACCAGTCGTCCTGCGGAACGGTCGCGTTGACGATGCGCGGCGTCTCGGCCAGATGGGGCGGCAGCGTCTGCTGCGCAGCCTTGAAGTGCGCGGACTGCACGTGCGCGGCCCCGGCCTCGTCGTCGCGGAAGGCCTCGACCAGGACGTACTCCGTCGGGTCTTCCATGCTGCGCGACCAGTCGAACCACAGGCAGCCGGGCTCGGCGCGAGTGGCCCGGGTGAAGTCGGCGGCGATCTCGGGCCAGCGGTCGGCGTGCTCGGGACGGACCCGGAACTTGGCGGTAATGAAGATCATGGGATTCCTTCGCTGATGTCTGTGCGTCCTGCATCAAACAGGCGTTGCGTACGGCGGATCGTACGATCTCGATGGGCCGTCGTCGGCTCGCCGACCCACGACAGCAGACGCGTCGCGGCACTCCGCCGTACGGCCGCGGCGCCCCAGGCGCCCCAGGCGCCGCGGGGTGCCGCCTCATGGGTGGCCCGCCGTGGTGGGGCGGGCCGGGGGCGGGGGGGGCATACGACGGTCGTTACGGACGGAGTACCAACTGGCCGTCCGCGTACGGAAGGACCTTGGCGCGCGGCAGGTGCACGAACACCTCCTCGCCGACCGGAACTCCTTCCTCCCGTGGCGTCTTGGTCCTGACGAGCTGCCCGGCGACCTCGACCTCGAGCACGCGCTGCGCGCCGTGGTCGCTGACGCCCCGCAGCCGGCCGGAGAAGGTGTTGGGGCCGGGCTCCGGGACGACCTTGACGTATTCGGGCCGGACGCCGACCTGGATCTCGGTCGTGCTCTGGGGGATGTCCCAGGCAACGGACAGCGTCCGGCCGCCCAGCGCGAAGCGCCCGTCGCTGCGGTCCACGGTCAGGAAGTTCATCGCCGGTGAGCCGATGAAGTAGCCGACGTAGGTGGAGGAGGGCGCCTCGAAGAGCTGCTCGGGGGTGCCCTGCTGCACGGCGCGGCCGTCCTTCATGACCAGCACTTCCTGCGCGAAGCTCATCGCCTCGTACTGGTCGTGCGTCACGTAGATCACCGTGGGCCGGAACTGCTCGGTGATCTCACGGATCTTGCGCCGCAGCGAGAACTTCAGCTGCGGGTCGATGACAGTGAGCGGCTCGTCCATCAGTACGGCCGCCACGTCGTCCCGGACCAGGCCGCGGCCGAGCGAGATCAGCTGCTTGTCGTCGGCGGTGAGCCCGCGAGCGGGCTGCCTGAGCCGGTCGTGCAGGTCCAGGGCCTCGGCGACGTGCCGTACCTTGGCGTCGATCCGCGCCTTGTCCCAGCGCCGGCACTGCAGCGGGAAGGCGAGGTTGTCGTAGACCGTCATCGACTTGTAGATGACGGGGAACTGGAAGACCTGGGCGATGTTGCGTGCCTTCGTGGGCCGGGCGGTGACGTCGACGCCGTCGAACAACACCCGTCCCCGGGAGGGCATGACCAGGCCGGAGAGGATGTTCAGCAGCGTCGTCTTGCCGCAGCCGGAGGGTCCGACCAGCGCATAGGTCCTGCCGGACTCGAAGGTCAGGTTCAGCGGCTTGAGGGCCCACCGCTCTTCCTCGGCACCCGGCGCGTACGCGTGTCCTACGTCGACGATGTCCAACTGCGCCATGTCAGCGCCCTTCCACTGAAGCGAGGTCGTATGAAGGTGTCCGCACGAGCGTCCCCTGCTCGTCGAAGGCGAACAGCCGGTCGGGACGGAGCCGCAGCCTGACCAGGTCGCCGAGGGCGACGTCGTGGATGCCCTCGATCTGTACGACGAACGGGGTCTCGCCGACGACCACATGGACGAAGGTCTCGGAGCCGGAGATCTCCACGAAGGTGACCTCGCCCTCGACCCCGCCGGAGGCCAGGCTGACGTCGGTGGCGCGCAGGCCGAACTGGTAGGCACCGTCGGGCAGGTCGGCCAGGTGCGCGGAGACGTGTGTGGCCTGGAAGCCGGCCACGGTGACCTGGCCCCCCTCGAGCCGGCCCGGGAAGATGTTCATGGGCGGGTCGTTGATGATGGACGCCACCGTGGTGGTCGCCGGGCGTTCGAAGACCTCCTGCGGGGTGCCGGTCTGGAGGATCCGCCCCTCGTGCATGACCAGGACCACGTCCCCGAGCATCATGGCCTCGGCGGGTTCGGTGGTCGTGTAGACGACGATCGTGTCGCCGCGGTCCGAGAAGAGGGCCTTGAACTCGTCGCGCAGTTGTTCGCGCAGCTTGTAGTCCAGGTTCGCCAGTGGCTCGTCGAGCAGGAGGATGCCGGTACCGCGGGCCAGGGCGCGAGCCATCGCGACGCGCTGCTGCTGGCCGCCGGAGAGCTGGGAGGGCTTGCGCCTCTCGAAGTCCGCGAGCCCCACGCTCGCCAGGCTCTGCCGGACCCGTCGCTGGATCTCCTCCCGTGACAGCCCGGCCCGCTTCAGCGGGAAGGCCACGTTGTCGAACACGTTGAGATGCGGGTAGTTGATGAACTGCTGGTAGACCATGGCGGTGTCGCGCCGCCACACCGGCGTCCTCAGGAAGTCGGATCCCGCCCGGGTCAGCGAGCCTGAGTCCACCTTCTGCAGCCCGGCCAAGGCCCGCAGGAGCGTCGTCTTCCCGGCCATCGTCCGGCCGATGACGGTGTGGAGCCGTCCCGGCTGGAAAGTGGCGGTCACGTTTCTGAGGTGGTCGACGCCGTCGACGGTCAGGCACAGATCAGTGGCGCTGAGGTTCATCGGACCGCTCCCGACAGGTTCCCCTTGGACAGATAGCGCTCCACCCAGAGGGCGAGCAGGACCAGCGGTGCCACGCCGAAGAGCGCGGCGGCGGACAGCGTCCACCACGGTGGAATGGAGGAGTTGAGGGCGACGACCGCCTGGGGCAGCGTCTGGACCTCGGTGAAGGTCAGCCGGAAGGCGAAGAAGAAGTCGTTCCAGCCGAACACGGCGCAGAACATCGCCGCCACGGTCAGCCCGGGCAGGGAGTTCGGCAGGATCGCCCGTACGAAGGTCTGGAACGGGGGGCAGCCGTCCAGCATGGCCATCTCGTCGATCTCCCGGGGGATGCCGTTGAAGAAGTCCACCATCACCCAGACCGCGATCGGCAGCAGCAGCGCGACCGTCACGATGACCAGGCCCGGGATGCTGTCCAGGAGGCCGCCCCACTGCAGGAGGTAGAAGAAGGGGATCACCAGGACGACGGGCGGCATGATCCGTTGGGAGACGAAGAAGAAGACGATGTCGCTGTTCTTGATGAAGCCCAGCCTGAACCGGTACCGGGACAGCGCGTAGGCGGCCAGGGACCCCAGGGCCAGGCTGATGGCGGAAGCGGCGATGGTGATGATCGCGCTGTTGACGAAGGGATCGATCACATCGATACCGCCGGCTCCGCCGAAGATGTTGCGCCAGCCGGTGAGGGTGGGCTTGTACTGCACCCAGGGGATGTAGGTGGGACCGCCCTGGACGGCGTTGGCGTCCTTGAAGCTGGTCGTCATCGCCCAGAAGAACGGTCCCGCGACGAAGCAGGCCCACAGGGCGATCACGGTGTACTTGAACACGGGATAAAGGCGCGACCTCATGAGTCCCCCTTCAGCTTGAAGGCCCTGGTGAGCAGAGCGGCGACGAGCGTGAGCGTGCCGATCATCAGGACGAGGTAGGTCAGGGACATCGCCCCGCCGTAGCCGGTCTGCTGATCGCGGAGCCCCTGGATGTACAGGTAGTAACCCGGCGTCTCCGTGGAGGACCCCGGCCCGCCGGACGTCAGTACGTAGACGCTGTCGGAGAGCTTCGACGCCTCGATCAGCCGGATGATGATCGCCGCGACCGAGACCGGTGCCATCAGCGGGAACGTCACCTTCCAGAAGGTGCGCCAGGTGCCGGCGCCGTCGATCGCGGCGGCCATGAACGGTTCCTTGGGCAGGCTCAGCAGGCCCGCCAGCAGCAGCAGGAACATGAAGGGAGTCCACTGCCAGACCTCGACGGTCATCAGCGCGACCAGCGCCGGACCGGACTCGGTGAGCCAGGGAATCTTCGTCAGGCCAAGCATCCCCAGCAGATCGTTCACCGGCCCCAGCGACTCATGGAAGATCGTCTGCCAGATGGCGGCCATGACCACGGGCGTGGTCATCATGGGGACGAGAAAGAGCACCCGCCAGAATCTGCGGCCGCGTACGTTGCGCCAGACCAGCAGGGCCATACCGAACCCGATGACGTACTGGATCAGGACCGTGCCGCCCGCCAGCAGGACCAGCCGGGTGATGGAGGCCCAGAACCGGCTGTCGTGCAGCATCGCGGTGTAGTTGGCGCCTCCGATGAAGTTCATCCGAGGGTTGCTGACGTTCCAGCCGGAGAAGCTGACGCGGATGGTGAACAGAAGCGGGAAGATGATGATCAGAAAGAGCGTGAGCAGTCCCGGCAGCAGGAACATGCTCTTGTGCCGGCGCAGGCCGTCCATGGTTCTCCTCGCGGAAGGGAGCGGGCGCCCCCGGGTGGCCGGACCGGAACGGCCGGCCACCCGGGGCGTCCTGCGGTCGGATCAGGAGTTGTCCTCGAGCGCGACCACGTTGCGATAGGCGCTCTGGACCTTGTCCTTGCCGATCTGGTCGGTGATCTTGGACCACTCCCGGGCCACGCCGTCCAGTGCGTGCTGCGGGGACTCCTGGCCCGCCAGTGCCGCGGCGACACCGTTGGCCAGCGCGGACATGTACTGGTTGACACCGGGAACGCGCAGGTCGAAGACGCGGTTGTTGCTCTTCTCCATGCCGGAGAGCGTGCGCACGTATGACTCGGCGACGTCCTTGTCCCAGCCCTGCTTCTCCCAGAACGCCGGGTCGAAGTGGGCGTTGCGGTAGGGGTTGACACCGAATCGGCCGATGGTCAGGTCGAGGGCGGCGTTGGCCTCGTTGCTGAAGAAGCACAGGTAGTCGAAGGCCATCTGCTGGTGGCGCGAGGCCTTGGCCACCGCCGAGGTCCATCCCCACGTGAAGTAGGGCGCCTGATTCGCCTTCCTCTCCCACGACTTCGTGGTCCGGTTGTAGACCTCCGCGGAGCCCGGCAGCGGTGCGGCCTGAACCTTGTTGCGGATCCTGCTGTCCGGCTGCTGGGCCTGGATGAAGGCGTCGTCCCACGAATAGGACATCAGCGTCTGGCCGCCTCCGAAGGAGAAGATCTCGTCTCCCAGACCGAAGTTGGCGCCACCGGGTGCCCAGGTCGACTTGGCCTTGACCATGTCGTCCAGGGCGCGGACGAAGCCCGGCGTGTTGATCAGCGGCTTCATGGTCTTGACGTCGAAGAACACTCCGCCCTTGACGCCCGGGTTCTTCACGTACGGCGCCGCACGGCTGATGAACGCGGAGAAGGTCAGGTCGTCGCGCTTGGTCACTTCGGCACTGCCGTAGTTGGGCTTGCCGTCACCGTCGAGGTCCTTGCCACTGAAGAACTTGGCTATCTGCTGGTACTCGGCCCACGTCTTGGGGATTTCCAGGTCCTTGCCCGTGGCCCGCTTGTACTCCGCCTGCCGCTTGGGGTCCTTCAGCACATCGGTGCGGACCTTGAGGTAGTGCCGGTCACCGTCCACCGGGTACTGCACCACCTTCCCGTTCCAGGTCGCCACGTCCATGTAGGCCTTGGTGACGTCCTTCATGCCGGGGGTGTCCAGGTACGCCTTCGGCACCGGTTGCAGGTACGGGGCCATGTCGCCGATCCACAGGGACGGGTAGAACATGACGTCGTACGCCGGCTGGCCCGCCTGCAGGGGCGTGAGGATCTTCTGGTGCAGTTCGCCGAAGGGGACGTTGACCACCTCGACCTTCCCGCCGGTGATCTCCTCGAACTGCTTGGCGTGCAGCTGGGTCGGCTCGCCGATGACGGGAACGGCGTGGCTGATGATCTTCAGTGTCTGTCCGGAGTAGTCCTTGCGGCTGATCGACTCATAGCTGCAGGGTCCGGGGACGTCCTTGACCTTCGTCGCCGGGTAGTCCTTGCCGTACTTCTGATAGCTGATCTCCGAGCCGGGCTTGAAGAGCGCGGCCTTTTCCTTGGGCTTTTCCTGTGCCTGGCTCTGGGCGGTGCATGCGGTGGCGGTCAGGGCCGCGACGGCCGCGACGGCGACCAGGCCCGTGAACGGTCTGCTGCGCATGGGGCTTCCTTAAGAATGTTGGGCGGTCCGGGAGGACCGGGTGTGGCTGATGGGGTTTCTGCCGTTGATGGCTCCAGGAGAATGGCCGCCCGGTCCTCCGG
>NZ_JBVJVY010000055.1:29860-33521 GCF_055603265.1 Streptomyces sp. NPDC037288 | reverse complement strand
CAGCTTTTTCTTCCCCCTCCCCCCCCCCCCCCCCCCCCCCCCCCCCCCCCCCCCCCCCCCCCCCCCCCCCCCCCCCCCCCCCCCCCCCCCCCCCCCCCCCCCCCCGCGACCGCGCCGAGCAGGAGCAGGGTGCCGGCCGCGGTGGTCGCCGTGAGCCGCTCGCCGAGCAGGACGACGGCGAGCACGGCCGCGGTCACCGGCTCCAGCAGCATGATCACGGAGACGGTCGCGGACCGTACGACGGCCGCCCCGGCGAAGTAGAGCGCGTACGCGAGGGCCGTGGGCACGGCGGCGATGTAGACCATCAGCCACAGCAGCCGGGCCGGGTGGGGGGTGTGCGGGAGCAGGCCCTCGTGCAGGGCGAACGGCAGCAGGCACAGGCCGGTCACCGCGAAGGCCCCCACGGTGGTGCCGGAGGCGTCGGCACCGCCGCCCCTCCCCCACCAGCGGGTCAGCAGGGTCATGACGCCGTAGCCCGCGGCCGAGGCGAGCGCGAGGAGCACACCCGCGGGCCGCACGGTCGCGGCCGAGCCTCCGAAGGTCAGGACGGCCAGCCCGGCGAGCGCCCCTGCGACGGCCAGCACCCCGCCGGCACCGAGCCGTTCCCCGAGCAGCAGCCGGGCGCCGAGCGCGATGAGCACGGGTCCCGCGCCGAGGGTGACGACGGTGGCCACGGCCAGTCCGGTCGACTCCACGGCGGCGAAGTAGGCGGTCTGGAACACGGCCAGACCGAGGCCGGTGGCGAGGACCTTGCCGGCCCTGCGGAGCAGGGGTTCGGCGGTGGCCGGGCGGACGCGCGGGCGCAGTCCGCGTCCGGCGAGCAGCAGGACGAGGCCGAGCGCGCAGCGCCAGAAGGACAGTCCGAGGGCGCCCATGTCGCTGGTCCGGTAGACCAGGGAGGCGGCGGCGCCGGCGGTGCCCCAGGCGGCACCGGTGATGATCAGATAGAGCAGGCCACGCCCGACGGGCAGGCCAGAAGCAGGGTTCGACGTCGTCGACGAATTCGTCGTCAAGGGATTCTCTCCGCAGAAACGCACCAGGGGTGCGGAAGTTCGAGGGCGACCCGCTGGAGCGGGGCGCGCGGACTTCATCTGCGGGCAGCACCGTCCGGCCCGGCGCACATGCGCGGGGCTGGTGTCCCGGAGGCCCGCCTCAGGCGGCCGGGGGCGGAAGGACGAGTGCGTTCGACGGCATGACCGGCACTTTATGGGGCCGTACCGCGGGCCGACAACTCGCGTTCGGCTCCGCCCGCGGCCACCGGCTCGGCGGAACCCCTGGCCGGGGTGGACGACTGGGCGATGAGCGCGCCGAGCAGGACGACCACACCGCCGGCGATCTGCGGCGCCGTCAGATGCTCGCCGAGCAGCACCCAGGCCAGTACGGTCGCGATGACCGCCTCCAGGCAGGCGACGACACCGGCGACCTGCGGGGACAGCCGCCGCACCGAGAGCACACCGGTGACGTACGCGACGACGGTGGCGATGAGCACGATCCAGCCGAGCAGGGCGAGGGCCGGGACGGCGGCGCCGTTCATGTGCGCGGAGCCGGTGAGCACCGACCAGCGCATGCTCCAGGGACGGGCGACGGCCGTCAGGACGAGGGCGCCGACGAGCAGGCCGTAGGCGATGACGCCGAGCGGGTCCGGCGCCTCGTCGCCCGCGTCGCTGCCCTGGTCGGCCAGGACGAAGTAGCCCACCTGGCAGCAGGCGGCGCCGAGCGCGAGCAGCAGGCCCAGGGTGTCGAACCTCAGCCCCGACCAGACCTCCACCACGCAGGCGAGGCCGCCGGCGGCGAGGACGACGCCGAGCGCGGCGGCGCGGGTCACGGGCCGCCGCTGTACGAACCGCACCCAGCCCAGCACCAGCGCGGGAGCCAGGTACTCGACGAGCAGCGCCACACCCACCGGTATCCGGGAGAGGGCGGCGAAGTAGCAGGCCTGGACCCCGGCGACGGCAAGCAGTCCGAAGCCGGCGAGCAGCGCGGGACGGCGGCGCAGCAGCGCGCGGTGCCGCACGGCGAGCGGCAGCATGACGAGGGCGGCGCCGGCCACCCGCAGCCAGACCACGTCGAGCGGGTCGAGCCCCGCCTCGATCAGCGGTTTGGCGGCCACCCCGGACCCGCCGAAGGCGAGCGCCGAGGCGAGTGCGAGACCGAGCCCGACGCCCTTTCCGCGACTGCCCTGACTGCTCTGCGACGTATGCACCGGCACATGATGCCAGGCGGCGACATGAGCGTCACCCCTGTTGACACCTGTCTCAGGGATTGGACGGGGCCTCAGCGGGCGGCGCCGCCGTCGCCGGCGTACTCGCCCGTGCCGGCTGCGATCCGGGCGTCCAGGTCGCGGATACCGGCGCGCTCCAGGACCTCGACGGCCCGGGAGGCGGGGTCCGCGGTGAGCGCGGCGAGGAGGTCGATGCCGTGGACGCGGGGCTCGCCGCGCAGCCGGGCGCGCTCGCGGGCGCCGGCCAGCGCGGCGGCCGCGGCGGGCGACCAGCCGGCGGTGTCCCTACGGTCCGGGGCGCTTCGGACGACTGCGGCGGGGACGACGGCGAGCGCACCGGAGTCCTCCACGCTGCCCTGCCAGCGCAGTCCGTAGCCGATGCTGCGCTGCACGAGGTAGCCGAGCAGCCGGGCGAGTTGCGGCGGCCCGCCGACGGCGGTGCGCACCTCGGGGTCGTGTTCCAGCAGGGAGTGCAGCAGATGTGCGGTGTCGACGTGCCGGTCGCCGTCCCGCACGGCCCTGCGGCGGGCACCGGCGACCACCGATGCCAGCTCGGCGCCGAGCGCGGCATCGTCGTCCATGTGCGCAGCCGCCTCGTCGTGGGCGGTCCGGCGAGCCGTACGGGGTTGCACATCCTCTATCCCATCAGCCTCGATGAGCCGGGTCATCCACGAGCGGAACCATCTTTGCGTCCCACACAGAGTGGACATCGCCGACCCGGATCTCATCCTCAGGGAGGAGATCCGGCTGATTCCCGGTCGACGGCAACCGGTGCGTGTAATGGGTCTGCGCACCTGAGGACAGCGGCTCGGTTCTGACGGTTCATCAGTATTGAATGTTCGTGCCCCAGCGGCTACGTTCCGCGACACCGTAGCCCGCACGCCCGATTCCGAAGGGGTGGTCGCATGGCCGAAGTCAGCGCGGAGGCACGCATCGAGGCACCGGCCGAGAAGGTGTGGACCCGGCTCACCGACTGGTCGTCGTACGGAGAGTGGAACGCCACCCACACCAGCTTCCCCAAGGGCGGGCCGGAAACGCTGACCGTGGGCGGGACGTTCCAGGAGAACATGAAGCTGATGGGTTTCCCGGCCGAGGTCGACTGGACCATCGAGGAGCTGGAACCGGCGCGGGTCTTCGCCATCCGGGGCAAGGGCCCGATGGCGGTGACGGTCGCCACCCGCTACACCCTCACCCCCGACGGCGACGCCACGAGCATCCGCATCGACGGCGAGTTCACCGGAGCCGCGGTGTCGCTGATGGCGGGCAAACTGAAGGACTCGGCGACGGCCGCGCTGAACGAGTCGCTGCGCAAGCTGGCCGGCCTGGTCGCCTGAGCCCCGGCGGGCCGGGGGGGGGGGGGGGGGGGGGGGGGGGGGGGGGGGGGGGGGGGGGGGGGGGGGGGGGGGGGGGGGGGGGGGGGGGGGGGGGGGGGGGGGAGGT
>NZ_JBVJVY010000055.1:0-29855 GCF_055603265.1 Streptomyces sp. NPDC037288 | reverse complement strand
CACTCCCCCCCCCCCCCCCCCCCCCCCCCCCCCCCCCCCCCCCCCCCCCCCCCCCCCCCCCCCCGCCCCGCGAGCCTCAGTGCTCGTCGGCGAGGATCAGATACAGCTTCCTGCGGGCCTCGTTGATGACGGCCAGCGCCTTTTCGCGCTGCTCCTTGCTGCCGGTCTTCCAGACCTGCCCGAAGGCCTCCATCAGGCCGAAGCCGGCCTGGCGGATCTCACCGAGCGCCTCCCAGTCGACCCCGCGCGAGGCCTCCTCCCAGGGGGCGTCCGGGCCCTCGTCGGCCACGGCGCGCCCGTCCTCGGTGAGGGCGAACAGCTTCTTGCCGCCCTCGCTCTCGCTGGCGATCAGACCCTCGTCCTCCAGCAGCTGGAGCGTGGGGTAGACCGAGCCGGGGCTGGGCTTCCAGGCGCCGCCGCTGCGTTCGGCGATCTCCTGGATCATTTCGTAGCCGTGCATGGGGCGGTCCTTGAGCAGGGCCAGGATCGAGGCCCGCACGTCACCGCGCCGCGCCCGCCCCCTCGGGCCGCCGCGTCCCCGGGGTCCCCAGGGGCCGGGGCCGAATCCGGGTCCGCCGGGGCCGAACCCCGGACCACCCGGACCGAAGGGCCCGAAGGCGGCCCGCCGCCCGTCGAAGCCGCCCATGCCGCGCAGGCCGGGGCCCTCGTGCCGATGTCCACGCTCGAATCCGTGAGTACGCATTGCGATCACTCCATTCCATCGATGATCTGTCACGTCTGCATCGCGTATCGTTCGCGATGCCTCAACGATATATCGGAACCGATCGCATGACAAGGCATCGATCGAGCAGTGGAGGAGATCACGAAGACCGCGGCCTGCTCCGCTGCTCTGCGACCGACCCACCGCCAAGAGCTGGTGCCGAAGCGTCTCAAGGCATTCAGCGCTGCTGGACCGACACCGACCAGGCCCAAGCCCGCGGCTCCGAACAGACCGTCTGGCATAGGGTTCTTGCGACCGCCAAGATCGTGTCCGCGCTACGGACAGGTACGAACCCGAGGAGCCTTGCGTGCCCATCGTCGTTGCCACCCTCCGGACCAAGCCCGGCCGCCGGGAGGAAGTCCTTGCGGCGTTCCGTCGGCACGCTTCCGCCGTACACGCCGAGCCCGGCTGTCTGCTCTACGCCGTCCATGCCGGCGACGACCGCGTCACTGTCGTGGAGAACTGGGCCGACCAGGCCGCCCTCGACGCCCACTCGGCCGGACCGGTGCTGGCCGCCTTGGGCGGGGAGATCGCGGACGAGCTGGCCGGTCCGGTGGATGTCGCCGTGCTGGAGCCGGTGCCCGCCGGTGAGCCGGAGAAGGGCCGGCTGCCCCACGCCTGAACCGGCCGGCCCAGCGGCGGGCACCGGTCGGCAACGGCCACCCACGGCCGAAGTCCCCTACGCACCCGGGGCGTTGTGCTGTTCCGGCCCGTGATCATGTGCGCTGGATCCGGAGTCGCAGCCGTACCGGGTACCAACGGCGCATGGACGACCAGGGAAACGGGCCAGGACTCGTGAATTGGCCTTGGGCCGACGCCCGGCGCAGCCACTAGCGTCGGCGTCATGCGCATTCGAATCGTGGACGCCTTCACCGACCGCCCCTTCGCCGGCAACCCGGCCGGAGTCCTGCTCCTGGACGACGTCTTCCCGGACGACGACTGGCTCCAGAACGTCGCCATGGAGGTCAATCACGCCGAGACGGCGTTCGCCCACCGGCTGCCCGAGGGCGGCGAGGCCGACTGGGCGCTGCGCTGGTTCACGCCCGTCGCCGAGGTGGCGATGTGCGGGCACGCCACGCTCGCCACGGCCCACGTCCTGCACGCCACCGGCGCCCACACGGGCCCGGTGCGGTTCGCCACCCGCAGCGGCGTGCTCAGCGCCACCCCCGCCGAGGACGGCTCGATCACCCTCGACTTCCCGACCGCCCCGCTCACCCCGGCCGAGATCCCCGCCGGGGTCGCCGAGGCGCTCGGCGCGCGGCCGGTCGCCGCCTTCGACACCGGCCCGAACGTCGGCGACCTGCTGGTGGAGCTGGCCGACGAGAAGACGGTTCTCGGCCTCGCACCGGACCCCAAGTCCCTCGGCGCCTACTCCGCGCGCGGCATCATCGCGACCGCCCGCGCCGACGACGCCTCCCGCGGCTACGACTTCGTCTCGCGCTGCTTCTTCCCGAACGTCGGCATCGACGAGGACCCGGTCACCGGCAGCGCCCACACCGCGCTCGCCCCGCACTGGTCCGCGCGCCTCGGCCGCGACGACCTCACCGGCCTGCAGGCCTCCCGCCGCACCGGCCTGGTCCGCACCGGCCTGCGCGGCGACCGCACCCTGCTCACCGGCCGCGCGGTCACGGTCATCGAGGGCGAACTGCACGCCTGAGCAGACACCCCGTCGCAGGCCGGTACCTGCGGGGTCCGCCTGCGTCCCGGGATGGAGGAGGTTACGGGTGGCCGCCTGCGCCGCCGACCAGTGAAGGACACCGGGCAGCGCGCCCACCCGCGCCCGCAGGATGCCGGAAGGCGTCCACCCGCGCCACGGCCCCGTGGACGACGCGAGGGGGACCGCCTGCGCCCGAGGCCGGTGAAGGTTGCGGGACGGTCGCCTGTGCCGCGGACCGTTGAAGGATGCGGGGCGGCGGCCCGCCTGCGTCACCGGTTCGGTCGATGCTCAGGCCGTCGGCAGCCAGCCGACCTTGCCCGCGAGAAGGGCGTAGCCGACGAACGCCCCGATGTCGAGCAGGGCGTGCGCGACGACCAGCGGGCCGACCCTCCCCCAGCGGCGGTACAGGTACACGAACACCACGCCCATGACCATGTTGCCGAGGAAACCGCCGATGCCCTGGTAGAGGTGGTACGAGCCGCGCAGCACCGCGCTGGCCACCAGCGCGGTCCCCGGCGTCCAGCCCAACTGGCCGAGTCTGCGCAGCAGATAGCCGACCACGATCACCTCTTCGAGGATCGCGTTCTGCAGGGCGGACAGGATCAGCACCGGGAACTTCCACCACACGTCCGGCAGGGCCTCGGGGACGACCGTGAGATTGAAGCCGAGGCCGCGGGCGGCCAGGTAGAAGGCGATGCCGGTGCTGCCGATCACGGCCGCGACGCCCGCGCCCCGGGCCAGGTCGGGCCAGCGGCGGGTGCGGTCGAAGCCGAGGGTGCGCAGGCTGCCCCCCTCACGCATGAGCAGGTGGGCGACGAGGGCGACGGGGACCAGTGCGGTGGCGATACCGAACAGCTGCCAGGCGAGGTCCAGCCAGGGGCGGCCGGGCGCGGCCGAGGCGTTGAGGGTGGCCGCCTGGTCCTTCAGGCCGCCCGGCTTGGTGACCGAGCCGACGAAGCTGATCAGCGCGGAGACGCCGCTCGCTCCCAGCGAGAGCCCCAGGACGAGCAGCGTCTCGTCCCGCAGGGTGCGCCGCGGGTCGCGCTCCCGTGCCCCCGGATCAGCCACCGAGTCAGCCTCCACCTGCACCCCTGCCTCCAGCCGGCTCATGGACCCATGGGCCCACCTCTGCCTCGCAAGGATCGCAGACGGAGATCTGCCGGCAGCGTCCGCCCGTTTTTGCCCGCCGCGGCGGTTTTTGCCCGCCGCGGGGGCCCGCAGCGACTACGGCGGAGTGGCGGTCGTGGCGACGCTCAGCCCGGGTGCACCACCGGCTCTCAGCCCAGAGGAACCGCCTCCGGCAACCCCACCGGCCACGTATGCACCGGCTCCCCCACATGCATCAGCTCGGCGTACCGCCGCGTGGTGGCGGCCAGCGCCGCCTCACGGGTCAGCCCCTGCTCCAGTGCCCGGTGGAACGTGGCCGCCTGCCAGGACGCCCCGTTCACCCGGCGCCGGCAGCGCTCCTCGATGACGCCCAGGTAGAGATCGCGGTCGGTCGCCTCCACGCCCCACGCGTCCAGCCCGGCCGAGGCCAGCGGCAGCAGCTCGTCGCGGACCAGGGTGACCGCGTCGACCTCGCCCGTGCCGCCGTAGCGTCCCCGCCGGGGCCACACGAACCGCGCGTCGATGCCGTACCGGCACGCCGCGTCGAAGTTGGCCTCGGCCGCCGCGAAGGGCAGCCGGGTCCACACCGGCCGGGACTCCTCGGCCAGGGCGCGCACCAGGCCGTAGTAGAAGGCCGCGTTGGCGATCACGTCGGTGATGGTCGGCCCGGCCGGCAGCACCCGGTTCTCCACCCTGAGGTGCGGGACGCCGTCGGCGATGCCGTACACCGGCCGGTTCCAGCGGTAGATCGTGCCGTTGTGCAGCACCAGTTCGGCGAGGCGCGGTGTGTCGCCCGCCTCGACGACCTCCAGCGGGTCCTCGTCGTCGCAGATGGGCAGCAGGGCGGGGAAGAAGCGCAGGTTCTCCTCGAACAGGTCGTACGCCGAGCCGATCCAGCGCTCACCGAACCAGGTGCGCGGCCGCACGCCCTGCGCCTGGAGTTCCGGCGGGCGGGTGTCGGTGGACTGCAGGAACAGCGGGGGCCGGGACTCGCGCCACAGTTCGTGGCCGAACAGGAACGGCGAGTTGGCGCCGACGGCGATCTGCGCGGCACACGCCACCTGCGCCGCGTTCCACACGTCCGCGAACCGGGCCGGAGTGACCTGGAGGTGCAGCTGCAGAGAGGTGCACGCGGCCTCCGGGACGATCGACTTGGACGTGCAGACGAGGTGTTCCACGCCCTCGATGTCGAGCCGGAAGTCCTCACCGCGCGCGGCCACGATCTGCTCGTTGAGCATGGTGTAGCGGTCGACCTCGGAGAGGTTGGAGGAGACCAGGTCGTCGCGGTCGAGGGTGGGCAGGATGCCGATCATGACGATACCCGCGTCCACCTCGCCGGCCTTGCGGTCGGCATAGGCCAGCGAGGTGCGCAGTTCCTCGGCGAGCCGGTCGAATACCCGGCCGCCCAAGCGGTGTGGCGCGATGTTGACTTCCAGGTTGAACATGGCGAGTTCTGTTTGGAAATCGCGGCTCGCGATGCGCTCCAGTACCTGCCCGTTCAACATTCTCGGCATACCGTCGGGCCCGGCGAGATTCAATTCGATCTCGACTCCCATGAGGTTCCTGGGACGGTCGAATCGCTTCTCGCGCAGCAGTCGCTCCAGTCCCGTCAGGCACTTCTGGAGCTTTTCGCGGTAGCGCTGGCGATCGGACAGGTCGAACTGCCCTGCCACGACCTTCTCCCCCATCGAAGTGTCCCTCCTCGGATGGGCGGGCCGGCGATCCGGCCGCCGGGCTCCCGGGTCAGGGGGGATGATGCCCAGCGGAAGCGATCGATAACGTCCCGCGCGGGCCCGGCGCCCGCTACTCTTTCGGAATGTTCCCCGCGGCACATTCATTAGGCATGCCGCAGCCTGCACCTCCGGGTGCCCGCAGCGCCTCGTGAAAAACGCCGATGACATTCGGCCGACCGTTACCGGTGCGTATGACGAGGTCGGCGGCGGCAGGCGGGCGGGAAATCGGGAGGAGTCCCGCAAATCTGCGGCGTATTACTGCCTTGCGAGGCTTCCGGAAATGGCTTAGATGAAACAACGGCCGAACACGCGTCGTATAAACTTCGCCCACAAGGCAGAAGGGTGACACCCTCGGTCCTGGTTCTTGCCGTGTTCAGGCCGTCCCATGACGGGCGGCAGGCCGAGCCGCACCCTTGTTCACCGACCCGGGCCTCACCCCTTCCGGCCTTGCGTGAGCAGACAGCGCCGTCCGCCCCACCCCTCCTCGCGCCGTCGCGCCTGTCGTACGAGAGAGGCGACCCACATGCCGCTGCACGTGCCCCCTGCCCCCGCGCCTGCCCTGCGCTCCGTCCTGACCGCCCTGGGTTCCCCCACCGCGGTCCGTGAGGCCCGCACCCCCTCCCTGCGCGCCGCGCAGGGCCCGACGACACCCGAACTCCCGCTGCCGGTACATGTGCTGGACCGGATCACCGCCCAGGGTCTGTCCGCGACCCGGCTGGCCGGCTGGCGCTTCCTGATCCGCTGCGGCGACCGGGCGGTGGCCGCGGCGGAGACCATGCTCACACCCGACGGCTGGGCCTTCTCGCACTTCTTCGAAGGCCCGTACGTCGCCTCCACCGAGCGCGCCCTGCACCAGGCCGAGGCGCTGCAACAGCCGTACCAGGCAAGGCTGTTGTCCGTACCCGGCCTCTACATGCTCACCCTGTGGCTGCACGGCGACCTCGCCGCCGACGGAGCCGAGGGGCACCCGGTGGGCACCGATCTTCTCGTCCCGCTGGCGCCGGCCCCGCCCGGCATACCGGCGCACCGCCCGTTCCGGGTCACCGAGTTGCTCCCGGTGCTGACCCATCGTGCGACTCCCCTTCCCCTGCTCGGGCCGCCCGTGCTCGACTCGCCCGCCGCCTGACGCACGCCCGCGTACCCCGCTGCCCGCAAGGCAAGCGGGGTACGCCCGTGTCAGCGGGTCCGGCCTCCATGGACTAGCCCTATCCGGCCACTGCGAACCATCCGAAGTGACAGTGCACTTCGACTGAACCGTCCGCGCGGGTGACGCGTCATGAACCTGTGAGAAGCGGTGCTGCGAAATCCCTGCGGAATGCCGCCCAGAGGGCAACACTGGGTTCCGACCGACTTATCACCACGGGGGACGGCCATGACCACGACAGAGCGAAAGATCCCACCCATGTGCCAGCACCAGCCGCCGTGTCCACCAGCCGAGTCCGCCGACCGGGAGTCCGCCCGTCTCGTGGCGCACCACCCGGAGCAGGGATGGAGTCTGCTGTGCAACGGCGTCCTGCTCTTCGAGGACACCGGTGAGCTGCTGCCCGACGGCAGGATCATCGCCCCGCACCGTCCGCTCGGTGCGGAGCAGGTGATGACCGCTGCCTGAGCGGAGCGAGAGCGACCCGAGGGGCCGGCCGCACACATCCCGTGCGCACCGGCCCCGACGTGTCTGCGGGGGTGGCTGCGGGCGAGCGCGTGGCAGGCGTTGCTCTTCGTCGGCCGCCTCGGTGTTGTAGTCGTTCGGTTCCCGTCTGTCCGGGGGGTCTTCAGCCCTTGGTGGCGCCGGCGGTGAGGCCGCCGAGCCGGCGTTCGGCGACCGGGTGGAAGGCGAGGGTGGGGACCATGGCGGGGTCGGAACCGCCGGCCGGGCCACAGGCATCAGCACCCGCCAGAAGAAGCCCAGCGGCCCGCGGCCGTCCGGCGTGGCCGCCTGCCCCAGTTCGCCGGGGATCTGCCGGGAGAAGCCGCGCAGGATGGTGATCGTCATCGGCGGCCCGGACGCGGCCTGCGGAAGGATCACAGCGAGCGGGTTGTCCAGCAGGCCCATCGAGCGCAGCAGCAGGAACAGCGGGAGCGCCGCGACCGCGACGACGATGCCGGTCGTACCGACGGCGATCAGCGTGCTGTTGCCGACCAGCCGCCAGACGGAGCCGAGGACGTAACGGACGATCACGGCCGCCGTTCGCGGGACCAGAGGGTCCCTCACGGCCCGAGCGCGGCCCCGCCCCCGGCGAGCAGCGGGGCGGTCGTCGAACGTTTCGGCTGCGGCCCCGCATCTCGGTGGCGGGACAGGGCGGTCGGCCCCAGACCGGCGTACTGACGCGGGTACGGCCACAGCCGGTACCCACGGCAGGCGGCAGCCGCCCGAAGAACACCGTCGGCCCGGCTGGTCGAATCGCCGTTACGGGAGTGGGATGGAAGGAAGCAACGGCCTTGCAGGGCGGGCACGTCCGCGCGAGAGACCCCGGCGTCGCCCGCGAGGAACGGTGGAGTGATGTCCGGTTACGACGTCTCGGCGACCGCTCGGGTGGTGGTCGGTGTGAGCGGGTCCCTGGGCAGCGTCACGGCCCTGCGGCGGGCCACCGCGCTGGCCCGCCGACTGGGGGCCGAACTGTGGCCGGTGCTGGCCTGGGAACCACCGGGCGGTGACCCCGCGGCGCGCCGCTCCCCCGCCGCCGGTCTGCTGGTCGAGGACTGGCAGCGGCTGGCCAGGCAGCGGCTCGCCTCCGTGCTCGAGGAGATCTTCGGCGGGGACGCCCCGGGTGTGCGGATGCACGCCGTCATCGTCCGTGGTGCCCCCGGCCCGGCACTGGTGGCGACCGCGAACCGGGAGGACGACGTCCTGGTGGTGGGCGCCGGGCGACGCGGACTGCAGCGCGCCTTCTCGGGCCGGGTCTCCCGGCACTGCCTGGCGCACGCGGTCTGCCCGGTGCTGGCGGTGCCCCCGTCCCCGCTGGAGTCGCAGTTGCTCTCCGTCCACCGGCGCAACACCTGGCATCTGCGCATGGACATCCGGGGCCTGTGAGGGCCGCGCCGGGACACGCGCCGGACGGCGGGCGCCGGCGTCGCGTCGAAAAGGGCCCGACGGCCATCAGGACCCCGTCAAGGTGGGCCACGGCCCCGCTCCGCCGGGGCCGGCCCTGTCTACCGTCTCAGACATGAGGCATCGCGACGACGCCCACCCCCGGCTCACGGGTCCGTACCCGACCGGCACCGCCGGCGTGGTGGCCGACCGTGACTGGGAGGCGGACACGCGCGTGTCGTTCCGCTGCGCCGGTGTCCTGCTCGGCCTGCTGCTGTTCGTCGACTGGGCGGCAGGCTCCCTCACCTGGTGGCGCGGCGCCCTGTGGCTGGCCGTCGCGCTGCTGTTGTTCCTCGTCCTGTACCCGGTACGGGTCTCGGCCGGTACCGGGTGGCTGGCCACCCGCCGTCTGCTGCGCACCCGCCGGGTCCGCACGGATCTGCTGATCGCGGTGCGCCCGCTGGACGGCGTGTCCCAGCGGCTGGTCCTGCGCGACGCCCTCGGCAACCGGGTCGAGGTCGACCCCGAGGTCCTCATCCGCAATCCCGGTCTGTGGTATCTGCTCGACGAGGGCGCCCGGGTGTCCGAGGCGGCCGGCACCCTGCTGTGCGGCACGACCGCCCTGCACCGCCTCGCCCGCCGCATCGACCGGGAAACGGCCCTGGGCGTGTTCCGGGCCTCCGGCTTGGAGTGACGTGGTGCGCGGGCCCAGGACATGACACTCGGTGGCCGTCCCGGCTGCGCGCTGCGGGCCGTTGCCCCGGACGGCCGTGCTCCCGGCAACCGCCTGCGGCCTCGCCTTCTTGATGCGGCTCTGCCGCTCTCACGCCATTCTTAACGCAAGATTGACGCCTGCTGAGCCCGGATCCATGGGCCCTGGCGTCACTCTCTGCTTACGCTGGTGCCGCCGTCCGCGTGATGGCCGGAAAAGAGCTGAGCCGCACACAGGAGCACGCCGATGGCCACGACCGAGCACCCCCCTCCCAGTCGCTTGCGCAACTGGATGCTGGAGGGGCTGTCCGACATGGGCAAGCACGGCGGCCACACCGGCCCCCACGCCGAACCCGAGCCCCCGCACAAGGGCCAGCGCTGGTGGCGCGTGATGTGCCTGACCGGTGTCGACTACTTCTCGACCCTCGGCTACCAGCCGGGCATCGCGGCCCTCGCGGCCGGTCTGCTGTCGCCGATCGCGACCATCGTGCTGGTCATCGTCACCCTGGCCGGCGCCCTGCCGGTCTACCGCCGGGTGGCCGAGGAGAGCCCGCACGGCGAGGGCTCCATCGCGATGCTGGAGCGGCTGCTGTCGTTCTGGCAGGGCAAGCTGTTCGTGCTCACCCTGCTGGGCTTCGCGGCCACCGACTTCCTCATCACCATCACCCTGTCGGCCGCCGACGCCTCCACCCACCTGGTGGAGAACCCCCACCTGACCAGCACCCTGCACGGCCACCAGATGGTGATCACCCTGTTCCTGGTGGCGCTGCTCGGCGCGGTGTTCCTCAAGGGCTTCCTGGAGGCGATCGGCGTCGCGGTCGCCCTGGTCGGCATCTACCTCGCGCTCAACCTGGTCGTCGTGTTCGTCGGCCTGTGGCACGTCCTCACCGCCGGACATGTCGTCACCGACTGGACCACCGCCCTGACGGCGGAACACGGCAACGTGTTCGTCATGGTCGGCGTGGCGCTGATCGTCTTCCCGAAACTCGCCCTCGGCCTGTCCGGCTTCGAGACCGGTGTCGCGGTCATGCCGCACGTCCAGGGCGACGCCGGGGACACCGAGGACAAGCCGACCGGCCGGATCCGGGACACCAAGAAGCTGCTCACGACCGCGGCGCTCATCATGAGCTGCTTCCTGATCGCCACCAGCTTCATCACCACGCTGCTCATCCCGGAGCAGGACTTCAAGACGGGCGGCCCGGCCAACGGCCGTGCCCTCGCCTACCTCGCGCACGAGTACCTCGGCGGCGCTTTCGGCACGGTCTACGACATCTCGACCATCGCCATCCTGTGGTTCGCCGGCGCCTCCGCGATGGCAGGCCTGCTCAACCTCATGCCGCGCTATCTGCCGCGCTACGGCATGGCCCCGCACTGGGCGCGCGCGGTACGCCCCATGGTGATCGTCTTCACCCTGGTCGCGTTCCTGGTGACCTGGATCTTCGATGCCAACGTCGACAAGCAGGGCGGCGCCTACGCCACCGGTGTCCTGGTGCTGATCAGCTCGGCCGCGATCGCGGTGACCATCGCGGCGCACAAGGCCGAGCAGCGCAACTGGACCATCGGGTTCGGCGTGATCTCGGCGGTGTTCCTCTACACGACCGTCGTGAACGTCATCGAGCGCCCGGACGGTGTGAAGATCGGTGCCTGCTTCATCGCCGGCATCATCCTGGTCTCGCTGGCGTCCCGGCTCGCCCGTGCCTTCGAGCTGCGCGTGACCAGCGTGACGCTCGACCCGTTGGCGGAACGATTCGTCCGGGACATGGCCAGCCGCAAGATGCGGTTCATAGCCAACGAGCCCGGCCACCGGGACAAGGCCGAGTACCGCGACAAGATCGAGCAGATCCGCGCCGACAACGACATGCCCGAACAGGAGGACTTCGTCTTCGTCGAGGTCACGGTCACCGACCCGTCCGAGTTCGAGGCGGGCCTGACCGTGCGCGGCGAGGTGCTGCACGGCCGCTACCGCGTGCTGACCCTGGAGTCCGCCTCCATCCCCAACGCGCTGGCCGCCCTGCTGCTCCACGTCCGGGACAGCACGGGCTGCACCCCGCACATCTACTTCGAGTGGACCGAGGGCAACCCGTTCGCCAACTTCCTGCGCTTCTTCCTCTTCGGCCAGGGCGAGGTCGCTCCGGTCACCCGCGAAGTGCTGCGCGAGGCGGAACCGGACCGGGTGCGCCGCCCGCGGGTGCACACCGGGTGAGACTGCGACGCCCCGACAGGGCCGGCGGGGCACGCCGTACGGGTGGGCCCCCGTCCGGACCACCGCCCGGACGCGGCCTGTCCGCCGACCCACCGTCTCACCCCACGTCCGCGGTTCCCCGCTGATGGCCCTATCGTGACCGGCATGCAGTCCTACACGATCGGCCAGGCGGCACGGCTTCTCGGCGTGAGCCCGGACACCGCCCGCCGCTGGGCCGACGCGGGCCGGGTGGCGACCCATCGCGACGAGGCCGGGCGGCGGCTCGTCGACGGCAGGGACCTGGCCGCGTTCTCGGTGGAGCTGGCCAAGGCGGGCGGCAGCGAGGAGGACCCTTCCTACACCTCCGTGCGCAACGCCTTCCCGGGCATCGTCACGGCGATCAAGCTCGGTGACGTCGCCGCCCAGGTGGAGATCCAGGCCGGCCCGCACCGGCTGGTGTCGCTCCTGACCCGCGAGGCCGTCGAGGAACTGGGCCTGGAGGTCGGCATGGAGGCCACCGCCCGCGTGAAGTCCACCAACGTCCACATCGACCGGGTCTGACACCGCCCGACGCGTGGGGGTGCGGTTCTCATGGAGCTGCCGGTGACGCGTGACCGGGCGTGACCGGCGCTGGAGCCTCACAGCGGTAACCGCCGTCCACCCGGATCGCCGAGATCCCGCTGACGTGCCGGGCCCCGCACCGGTCCTGCGGCAGCACCAGCTGGGGCCCGGCCGCGTCCAGCGGGGTGTCGTCGACACGCACGCCCAGCAGGACCGGCGCGTCCGCGAAGTCCGGATCGATCTCGGCCCAGGAGAGCACCGCGTGGTGGCCGTCGGTACCGGTCACGGCGACGAGAAAGCGCAGCCGGTCCTTGCGCCGTGCCGGGTCGAACCCGGGCCCCGCGTCGGTGAGGACGTCGTACAGGCGCGGGCCGGCGAACCGGTGGTGCTGGATGCCGCTGGTCGCGCACTCGAAGCTGACCTCCACCCGGTGCTGCGGCCAGTGCAGCAGGTCCGGCACCCGCAGCCGGGCGGGCCGGGCCAGATCGCCGGTCAGGGCGAGTTCCGCGAGCGTCACCTGCGACCACCTCCCGCAGCACCGTACCCGCCGTCGCCCTCCGTGCAAACGCACATGCAAGCTACAACTCGCAGGTTCGCAGCTCATGCGAAGAGACAGGAGACTTACGGCTGGCAGATGCGGCAGTATCATCGCCGCACGGCCGGTGCCCCCGGCCGTGACAGGGCGCGACCGTCGTTCCGCAGAACCAGAGGAGTACATCCGTGATGACCCGTTCCGTGCGCCGGACCCGGCGCATGCTGCAGCTGGCCGGTGCGGGAGCCGCCGCCCTGATGGCACTCAGCGCCTGCTCCTCCTCCGGTGACTCCTCCACGACGCCGGCCAAGACCGGCTCCGGTTCACCGAAGCTGTCCGGCACGGTCACCGTGTTCGCCGCCGCCTCCCTGAAAGAGAGCTTCACGACTCTGGGCAGGGAGTTCGAGCAGGCCCACCCGGGCACCAAGGTCAGCTTCAACTTCGGTGGCAGCGACACCCTCGCCGCGAGCATCACCGGCGGTGCCCCGGCGGACGTCTTCGCCGCCGCCAGCCCCAAGACCATGGCGATCGTGACGGACAAGAAGGAAGCGGTCGGCACCCCGGCCACCTTCGTGCGCAACCAGCTGGAGATCGCCACCCTGCCGGGCAACCCGGACAAGGTGTCCTCCCTGAAGGACCTGACCAAGTCCGGCCTGAAGGTCGTCCTGTGCGACAAGACCGTGCCGTGCGGCGCCGCCGCGCAGAAGGCTCTGGACGCCGCCAAGCTCAAGCTCACCCCGGCCTCCTACGAGCAGGACGTCAAGAGCGCCCTGAACAAGGTGGAGCTCAAGGAGGCCGACGCCGCGGTCGTCTACCAGACCGATGTGAAGACGGCGGGTGGCAAGGTGGAGGGCGTGGAGTTCCCCGAGTCCGCCAAGGCCATCAACGACTACCCGATCGTCCAGCTGAAGCACGGCCAGAACGCCGAGGCCGCCAAGGCGTTCATCGCCCTCGTGCAGTCCGCCGAGGGCCAGAAGGCGCTGAGCGAAGCCGGGTTCCTCAAGCCGTGACCTCGCTCCCCGAGCCCGGCGTCGCGGCCGGCCCCCGCACGGGCCGGCCGCGGCGGCGCCGCGTCGGCACGGGGGGCCGGCGCGGAGTGCCGTTGCCGCTGCTGCTGCCGGCCCTGCTGGCGCTGGCGTTCCTGCTGCTGCCGCCGCTCGCGCTGCTGGTCCGCGCGCCCTGGCACAGCCTGCCGGACCAGCTGACCAGCACGGAGGTGTGGCAGGCGCTTCAGCTGTCCCTGGTCAGCGCCAGCGCGGCGACGGCCGTGAGCCTCGTCCTGGGCGTGCCTCTGGCCTGGCTGCTGGCCCGTACGGAGTTTCCCGGCCGGGGCCTCGTACGGGCCCTGGTGACACTGCCCCTGGTCCTGCCGCCGGTGGTCGGCGGTGTCGCCCTGCTGCTGGCCCTCGGCCGCAACGGGGTCATCGGCAAGTGGCTGGACGCCTGGTTCGGGATCACCCTGCCGTTCACCACCACCGGGGTCGTGATCGCGGAGGCGTTCGTCGCGATGCCGTTCCTGGTCATCAGCGTCGAGGGCACGCTGCGCGCGGCCGACCCGCGCTTCGAGGAGGCGGCGACCACGCTCGGCGCGTCCCGGTTCACCGCGTTCCGCCGGGTCACCCTGCCGCTCATCGCGCCCGGCATCGCCGCGGGTGCGGTCCTGGCCTGGGCGCGGGCGCTCGGCGAGTTCGGCGCGACGATCACCTTCGCCGGGAACTTCCCCGGCCGTACGCAGACCATGCCCCTCGCGGTCTACCTGGCCCTGCAGAACGACCCCGACGCCGCCATCTCCCTCAGCCTGGTCCTGCTGACGGTGTCGGTCGCGGTGCTGGCGGGCCTCAGAGACCGGTGGATGACAGCATCATGACAAACCCGCACCCGACAGCGCCCCACGGCGCTCAGCCCCCACAGCAACCACCCGCGGCCGTCGGCGCCGAGCCTCCGCAGGGGCCGCCCGCACCCGACGACGAGAGCCGCACGGATGGTGCGGGCGGGAACCCGGAGCCGGCCGGAAGCCGGCAACCCACCACACACCCGCACCCGCCCACAGCCGGCCTCGACGCCCGCCTGGTCGTCGACCGAGCCGCATTCCGCCTGGAAGTGACCCTCACCGCCGCCCCCGGAGACGTCGTCGCCCTCCTCGGCCCCAACGGCGCCGGCAAGACCACCGCCCTGCGCGCCCTCGCCGGCCTCACCCCCCTCACCGACGGCCATCTCCGCCTCGACGGCGCGGCCCTGGACCGCACTCCCCCGGAGTCCCGCCCGGTCGGCGTGGTCTTCCAGGACTACCTGCTCTTCCCCCACCTGTCCGCCCTCGACAACGTCGCCTTCGGCCCGCGCTGCCACGGCGTGACCAAGGCCGAGGCCCGCGCACAGGCCGCGGCCTGGCTGGACCGCATGGGCCTGACCGACCACGCGGGCGCCAAGCCCCGCCGCCTCTCCGGGGGCCAGGCCCAGCGCGTGGCCCTTGCCCGCGCCCTGGCCGTCCACCCCCGGCTACTGCTCCTGGACGAACCGCTCGCCGCCCTCGACGCCCGCACCCGCCTCGAGGTCCGCGCCCAACTCCGCCGCCACCTCGCCGACTTCGAGGCGGTCGCCGTCCTCGTCACACATGACCCGCTGGACGCCATGGTGCTCGCGGACCGGTTGGTCGTGATAGAGCACGGCCGGGTCGTCCAGGAGGGCACTCCGGCGGACATCGCCCGCCGTCCGCGCACCGACTACATCGCCCAGCTCGTCGGCCTCAACCTCTACCGGGGACAGGCCGACCGGCACACGGTACGGCTCGACGCGGGACCCTCGATCACCACCACGGAAGACCTGTCCGGCCCGGTCTTCGTGGCCTTCCCGCCCAGCGCCGTCACCCTGTTCCGGGACCGGCCCACCGGAGCCAGCGCCCGTAACCTCTGGCGCTGCCGGGTGGCCGGCCTGGAGACGCACGGCGACCAGATCCGCGCCGACCTCGCCGGCGAACTCCCCCTCGCCGCCGACCTCACCACGGTCGCCGCCGCCGACCTCGGTCTGCACCCCGGCGCACCCGTCTGGGCGACGGTGAAAGCGGCGCAGACACACGCGTACCCGGCCTGATCGGGCGGCGCTCTACCGTGGGTGCCCATGACCCTGAGCATCCGCAACCAGCTCCCCGGCACGGTGACCGCGATCCAGCCGGGCGAGGCCATGGCCACCGTCAAGCTCCGCCTGGACGGCGGGCAGCACCTCACCGCGGCCATCACCAAGGAGTCCGCCGAGGACCTCGCCCTCGCCCCCGGCTCACCCGTACGGGCCCTGGTGAAGTCGACCGAGGTCTCCCTCGCCACGCACCGCGTGGAGGGTCTGTCGATCCGCAACCAGCTCCCCGGCGCGGTCGTCGGCCTCACCACCGGCGCCGCGATGGCCTCCGTGAAGATCTCCGTCCCCGGCGGTGAACTGACCGCGGCCATCACCAAGGACGCCGCCACCGACCTGGGCCTCTTCGTGGGCTCCGACGTGATCGCCCTCATCAAGGCGACCGAGGTGTCCCTGGCGACGGCCTGACACGGCGAGGGCCCCGCCCGGAAAACCGGACGGGGCCCTGGAAGCCACCGCTCGCTCAGTCCTCGTACGCGTCCAGCGGCGGGCACGAACAGACCAGGTTGCGGTCGCCGAAGGCCTGGTCGATACGGCGCACCGGCGGCCAGTACTTGTCGGCGGCCGAGACACCGGCCGGGAAGACGGCCTCCTCACGGCTGTAGGCGTGCGTCCACTCGTCGCCGAGCGCGGCGGCCGTGTGCGGGGCACCCCGCAGCGGGTTGTCCTCCGCCGGCCACTCGCCGGAGCCGACCTTCTCGATCTCCGCGCGGATGGCGATCATCGCGTCGCAGAACCGGTCCAGCTCGGTGATGTCCTCCGACTCGGTCGGCTCGATCATCAGCGTGCCGGCCACCGGGAAGGACATGGTCGGCGCGTGGAAGCCGTAGTCGATCAGGCGCTTGGCCACGTCGTCCACGCTCACGCCGGTCGCCTTGGTCAGCGGGCGCAGGTCGATGATGCACTCGTGCGCGACCAGGTTGCCGGGGCCGGTGTAGAGCACCGGGTAGTGCGGCTCCAGGCGCCTGGCGATGTAGTTCGCCGAGAGCACGGCCACCTGCGTGGCGCGCTTGAGGCCCTCGCCGCCCATGAGGCGGACGTACGCCCAGGAGATGGGCAGGATGCCCGCGCTGCCCCACGGCGCCGCCGAGATCGGGCCCACACCGGTCTCCGGGCCCGCGGCCGGCTGCAGCGGGTGGTTCGGCAGGTACGGCGCCAGGTGCCCGCGGACCGCGACCGGGCCCACCCCGGGGCCGCCGCCGCCGTGCGGGATGCAGAAGGTCTTGTGCAGGTTCAGGTGCGAGACGTCACCGCCGAAGTGGCCCGGCTTCGCGAGGCCGACGAGGGCGTTGAGGTTCGCGCCGTCGACGTACACCTGGCCGCCGGCCTCGTGGACCTGGGCGCAGATGTCGGCGACGTGCTCCTCGAACACGCCGTGCGTGGACGGGTAGGTGATCATCAGCACCGCCAGCTCGTCGCGGTACTGCTCGATCTTGGCGCGCAGGTCCGCCACGTCGATCTCGCCGTCGTCGGCGGTCTTGACGACGACGACCTTCATGCCGGCCATCACGGCGCTGGCGGCGTTGGTGCCGTGCGCGGAGGACGGGATGAGGCAGACCGTGCGCTGCTCGTCACCGTTGGCCCGGTGGTAGCCCCGTACGGCCAGCAGACCGGCCAGCTCGCCCTGGGAACCGGCGTTCGGCTGCAGGGAGACCTTGTCGTAGCCGGTGACCTCGGCGAGACGTTCCTCCAGCTCACGGATGAGCGTGAGGTAGCCCTCGGCCTGCTCGGCCGGCACGAAGGGGTGCAGCTGCCCGAACTCCGGCCAGGTGACCGGCTCCATCTCCGTGGTCGCGTTGAGCTTCATGGTGCAGGAGCCCAGCGGGATCATCCCCCGGTCGAGCGCGTAGTCGCGGTCGGCCAGCCTGCGCAGGTAGCGCAGCATCGCGGTCTCGGAGCGGTACTGGTGGAAGACCGGGTGGGTCAGGTAGACGTCGGTGCGCAGCAGCGCCTCGGGGAGGGTGTCCTCGGCGGTCGCGTCCAGCCCCTCGATGTCGCCCTCGACACCGAAGGCGGAGAACACGGCGGCCAGCTGGGCCCGCTTGGTCGTCTCGTCGCAGGCGAGGGAGACGTGGTCGGCGTCGACGAGCCGCAGGTTGACGCCGCCCGCCCGGGCGGCGGCGACGACCTCGGCGGCCCTGCCGGGCACGCGCGCGGTGAGGGTGTCGAAGAAGGCGCCGTGCACGATCTCGACACCGCCGGCCTTCAGGCCCGCGGCGAGGATCGTGGCGTACCGGTGCGTGCGCCGGGCGATGGTCTTCAGCCCCTCCGGCCCGTGGTAGACGGCGTACATGCCGGCCATCACGGCGAGCAGCACCTGCGCGGTGCAGATGTTGCTGGTGGCCTTCTCCCGGCGGATGTGCTGCTCACGGGTCTGCAGCGCGAGCCGGTAGGCCTTGTTGCCGTCGGCGTCGACGGAGACGCCCACGAGGCGGCCGGGCAGGCTGCGCGCGAACTTCTCGTGCACGGCCATGTAGCCCGCGTGCGGACCACCGAAGCCCATCGGCACACCGAAGCGCTGGGTCGTACCGACGGCGATGTCCGCGCCCAGCTCGCCCGGCGAGGTCAGCAGGGTCAGCGCGAGCAGGTCGGCGGCCACGGTGACGAGGGCGCCCAGCTCGTGCGCCTGGTCGATGACCGGCTTGATGTCCCGTACGGCACCGGAGGCGCCCGGGTACTGGATCAGCACGCCGTTGATCTCGCGCTCGGCCAGCTCGGCCGGAATGCCTTCACTGAGGTCGGCGACGACGACCTCCACACCGGTCGGCTCGGCGCGCGTCTCGATGACGGCGATGGTCTGCGGCAGCGCGTCCGCGTCGACCAGGAACAGGCCCTTCTTGTTCTTGCCCATGCGCCGCGACAGGGACATCGCCTCGGCGGCGGCCGTGCCCTCGTCGAGCAGGGAGGCGCCGGAGGTGGGCAGACCGGTGAGGTCGGCGACCACGGTCTGGAAGTTCAGCAGGGCCTCGAGCCGCCCCTGCGAGATCTCCGGCTGGTACGGGGTGTACGCGGTGTACCAGGCGGGGTTCTCCATGACGTTGCGCAGGATGACCGGCGGGGTGAAGGTGCCGTAGTAGCCCAGGCCGATCATGGAGTCGAGGACCTGGTTACGGTCGGCGAGCGAGCGCAGCTCGGCGAGCACCTCGGCCTCGGTGCGGGCTCCCGGCAGGTCGAGGGCGTCGGCGTTCTTGATCACATCAGGGACCGCGGCGGCGGTCAGCTCGTCCAGCGAGCCGTAGCCGACGTGCGCGAGCATCTTGGCCCACGCCTCCTGGTCGGGCCCGATGTGGCGCTGCTCGAAGGGGATGCCCGCTTCGAGCTCCGAGAGCGGAATGCGGTGGGCGGTCATTGCGGAGGCCTCCTGGTCTGACGCGACCTTTGAGGGGCACCACGGCGCGGGTGCCCCGACGGCCTCCCCCTCTGTCATCTCAACCTGAGAGCTTCACCGGGGACCCGAGAGTCCCGGCTTTCACCGTCGGTGAGAGCGGAAGCCGTCGACACCCGCCCTGCTTTCCAGAGTGACCTCGTCCGTGCGGTACGTGAGCCTGAGAGATTCCGGGGAGGATTTGCTCCTTCGGCGCCTCCGAGGTGGTCGGAGGACTCTCCCGCACGGGGTCAGCAGCCGCTGTCAGCCTACCAGCGAGGTCAACGCCCGAGCCTTCGAGTGGCCGCCTCCCTGAATGTGCTCTTTTGTAGTGCTTACGGATGAGTTGCGACCACGTGGAGGGAGAGGGACCGTGCAGACCGAGATCGATCCGCGCAACCTGATCGGCCGCAAGGCGTTCGACCGCAATGGGACCAAGATCGGCACCATCGACGAGGTGTACCTCGACGACGCGACCGGCGTGCCCGAGTGGGCGGCCATACGCACCGGCCTGTTCTCCCGGGACGCCTTCGTCCCCCTGGAGCCCAGCGAACTGATCGAAGGCTCCCTCCACGTCCCCTTCGACCGCACCCTGATCAAGGACGCCCCCGACTTCGGCGTGGGCCGCCATCTCTCCCCCGAACAGGAACTCCAGCTCTACCACCACTACGGCCTGGACGTGGCACCCCCTCCGTCCGTCCCGGACCGTGACTTCGGCAAGCTGGCGGGCTCGGAGGAGAGCTGATCGCTCTGCGGGGTCCCCGACTCCTCATCCCTCTGCGGGGTCCGGGGCGGAGCCTCGTGTCGGCCGCTGCTCGGCTGACCGGGACGGGCGGGCGTGCCGGCGAGGTCCGAAACCAACGGCAACGGATCAGCGGACTCGAGCGCAGGGTCATCGACGAAGAACGTCCGCACCCTCCCCGGAGGGGACTGCGGCGTCTCGAACCGCACGGTCACCCGCCCCAGCCCACTCCCCTGCACCCACCCGGGCCCGTACTCGGCATGCCGCACGTCCTGCCCGGCGCGCCAGTGCCGTCCGACCGGCTCCGGCTGCTGCGCAACGGCCTCAGCCACGGTCTCAGTCACGTCCTCCTCCGGCGTCTCCGCAGCCCGCGAGGGCAACGCCTGCGCGAACAGGTCCTCCTGCGTGTAGTCGGCGAGCCCGGACACACCCACGCCGAGCAGCCGTACCCCGCCCGTGGTGTCCACGGAGTCCAGCAACCGCGCCGCCGCCTCCCGCACGACCGCCGGATCGTCCGTCGGCCCCCTGAGCGTCTCCGACCTGGTCAGCGTGGAGAAGTCGTACCGCCGCACCTTCAGCACGATGGTCCGCCCCGCCAGCCGGGCCCCGCGCAGCCGCCCCACACACCGGTCGGCGAGCCGCTGCACCTCGAGCCCGATCCGCAGCCGGTCGTGGATGTCCACGTCGTAGGTGTCCTCGACCGACACCGACTTCGCCTCGCGCTCGGCCACCACGGGCCGCTCGTCACGGGCCAGGGCCATGGCGTACAGCGCGTGCCCGTGGGCCTTGCCGAGCAGCCGGACCAGCTCGTCCTCGCCCGCCTGAGCCAGTTCCCCGACCGTGGTGATCCCGGCTCTGCGCAGATGGTCGCCGGTGGCCGGCCCGACCCCGGGCAGGGTCCGCACCGGCATGGGCTCCAGCAGGGCCCGCTCGGACCCCGGCTCGATGAGCACCAGACCGTCCGGCTTGGCCTGCTCGGAGGCGATCTTCGCGAGCATCTTGGAGGCGGCGAGCCCGACCGATCCGGTGAGCCCGGTGACCGCCCGGATGTCCGCGCGGAGCCTGATCGCGGTCAGCCGCGCCGACTCCTCGTCCCAGGCCGTCCCGCCGGCCTCCAGGTCCACGAACGCCTCGTCCAGGCTGAGCGGCTCCACCAGCGGTGACAGCTCCCGCAACAGCGCCATCACCTGCTCGCTGACCGCCCGGTACAGGGTGAAGCGCGGCACCAGATAGGCGGCGTTGGGTGCCAGCCGGCGGGCCTGGGCCATGGGCATCGCCGAGTGGACCCCGAAGACCCGCGCCTCGTACGACGCGGTGGCCACCACCCCGCGTGGTCCGAGGCCGCCCACGACGACCGCTTTCCCGCGCAGGCTCGGTTTGGACGCCTGCTCCACCGAGGCGTAGAAGGCATCCATGTCGAGATGCAGGATCGTGGGCGCGTTTCTCACATCTCCGATGCTGCCCCACGGCACTGACAATGCCCGGCCCCGCGAGGACCGGCGTCAGACCGCCCGGTTGCGGCGCCGCGCCAGCTCGTCCGCCGGGTTGTGCCCGACGAGCGTCTCGCCCGTGTCGATGCGCTCGCCGTGCAGCTGGGAGAGCGCGCTTTCCACGTCGCGCCACACCACGCCGACGGCGATCCCGAAGATGCCCTGGCCGCCCTGGAGCAGGGCGTGGACCTCGTCCGGCGAGGTGCACTCGTAGACCGTGGCGCCATCGCTCATCAGCGTCATCCGCTCCAGGTCGCGGAAACCGCGTTCCCTGAGGTGCCGCACGGCGGCGCGGATGTTCTGCAGCGAGACCCCGGTGTCCAGGAACCGCTTCACGATCTTCAGGACGACCACGTCTCGGAAGCTGTACAGCCGCTGGGTTCCCGACCCGTAGGCGGGCCGCACGCTCGGCTCGACCAGGCCGGTGCGGGCCCAGTAGTCGAGCTGTCGGTAGGTGATGCCGGCGGCCGCGCAGGCCGTGGGCCCCCGATAGCCGATCTGCTCGGATGTCATGGACGCCGCCCCTCCGCCGTTCGGCACCGCCGTCGGCCGGTGCGGAGCGTGATCCACCGCGCTGCCGTGAACCGGGTACGGACCGCTCTCCCCGAAACCGCGCACGGGAGCACCCCCAGCCGTACCGTCGCCGCTGGTTCTCACGCCGACCTCCGTCCTTGACCTGCCTTCACGACGGTAGGCAGTCACCAGGGGTGCGTCAACGATCGCCACACTCGGCACGCCGAGTGATAATCACCCTAGGAGTGGTTTCCCGTGTCCCACCGCGGGGAAAGGCTAGCCGAATGCGTTCGGGGGAAGCCGTAGGACGCCCTCAATGGCCGGTGGCACATGCCCGCCTCACCGGGGATCGGCGCTCACCGGCCGCTCATGATCACTGGCTGCTGGTGCCGAAGTCCTCGGGCGAGATCTGGTCGAGGAACTCGCGGAACTTCTCCACCTCGTCCTCCTGCTCGTCCGGAATGGCGATGCCGGCGTCGTCCAGCACCGTGTCACTTCCGTAGATCGGCGTTCCGGTGCGCAGGGCCAGCGCTATGGCATCGGAGGGGCGGGCGCTGACCTCGACGCCGCTGGCGAAGACCAGCTCCGCGTAGAAGACGCCTTCCCGCAGATCGGTGATGCGTACTTCGGTCAGCTCCTGGCCGACGGCCTCCAGCACGTCCTTGAACAGGTCGTGGGTCAGTGGCCTGGCGGGGGCCATGCCCTGCTGGGCGAAGGCGATCGCCGTCGCCTCCCCCGGTCCGATCCAGATGGGGAGGTAACGGTCGCCTCCCACTTCGCGCAGGAGCACGATCGGTTGGTTGGAGGGCATTTCGACCCGGACACCTACGACATCGAGCTCGTTCACACAGCAACCCTAGGCCGTGCCCGGGATGTTTGGGTAGTCGGGCCGGGAACAGGTGCCCGATCCGGCCGCCGGGGAGCCGCCGGAGCTCAGGGCAGCCGCACACCGAGAGCGGTCTGCACCAGTGCCGCGTGCAACTTCACGGTGAGCGCCGCCAGCTCCTTCGTACGGGCCTCGGCGTGCGCCCTGGTCTGCGGGTTGCGGTGGCGCTTGAGCGGGGCGACCACCTGGTCGACGAGACCGGCCTCGCGGTCGGCGGCGGCCTTCATCACCCGCAGGTGGCGCGGCTCGATCCCGAACCGGCCCAGTTCGGCGACGAGCGAGGCCACGGTGACGGCTTCGGCGTCGTACACCCCGTCCTCCAGAGGAGCGATGAGCCCGTACGACTCCCACTCCCGCAGCTCGCCCTCGTCGATGTCCGCGGCCGCCAGCAGCTCGGCCCTGCCCACCCGGGCCACCGTGGGCGTCCCGGGCGGCTCCGGAACGTCCTCCGCGGTGCGCTGACGCCCCACGAGGGGCAGCTGGACGGCCTCACCCCGCTCTATGGCGTCCAGCCGCTCGCGGATCACCTTGAGCGGCAGATAGTGGTCCCGCTGCATCCTCAGCACATGCGCCAGGCGCTCGACATCCCCGGCGCTGAACTTGCGGTACCCCGAAGGGGTCCGCTGCGGCTCGATGAGCCCCTCGGCCTCCAGGAAACGGATCTTGGAGATGGTGACTTCGGGGAACTCGTCGCGCAGCGCGTTCAGCACCGTGCCGATGCTCATCAGCCCACTGTCCCTGGCGGCGGTACCGCTTCCGGCACCGCCGCTCGGTGTTTGAAGCATGGACCTTCCCTGGGGTCCCCCCGGACGCCGGTCCGGGGGCGGGTCAGATGCCCTGCCGGCTCGCGTAGAACACCAGCCGGTACTTGCCGATCTGCACCTCGTCACCGTTCGACAGAGCGACCTGGTCGATCCGCTCCCGGTTGACGTACGTGCCGTTCAGACTGCCCACGTCGGCCACCGTGAACGAGCCGTCCGGGGAACGCCGGAACTCCACGTGCCGACGCGAGACCGTGACGTCGTCCAGGAAGATGTCGCTCTGCGGATGACGGCCCGCCGTGGTCAGGTCGCTGTCCAGCAGGAAGCGGCTGCCCGAGTTCGGTCCCCGGCGCACCACCAGCAGCGCCGAGCCCAGCGGCAGCGCGTCCACCGCGGCCTGCGCCTCCGGCGACAGCATCGGCATCTGCGTCTGGCCGGTGACCTCGGAGTCGTAGGCCTCCAGACCGGAGATCGAGATCGTGGACGTCGTCTCGGAGGCACGCTCCGGCGCCACTCCCGGGCGCAGCGGCGCACCACAGTTGGAACAGAAGCGTGCGTTCTCCGCATTGCGGTTACCGCACCTCGTACACACCAGGGCCGACATGGACGGATCCTCCTGCTGCGGCTGCCCCGCCGGGGCATGGGACGCGTACGGACCGGGGGCGAACCCTCCGCCCGCACCTGAGGTTGACGGTTGCCCGAAACCTATGCCGCCGGACTGGGCAGGGTCAACCGACGCCCCGCCCTGACCTCCGGAAATGTCACCGCCCGGACCAGCGACCTGGTCCCGGAACAGCGGGCGCTGGCCCTCCGCGTCAGGCTGTGCGCGATGCCGAGCGGTCGCGTTGCCGCTGCCTTCTCGTGCGCTCTTGCCGAACAACTTCGCAAACAACTTCACGGGCGATTCCCCTTGACCGAAACAGACCCGCCCGTGGGGCAGGACGAACCCTGATTGCCTACACCGGCCGAGCCGGACATTCTCACAACGTCCGTATCCACCAGACAGTTTCCATCACGCACCACCCCTTCGGTGCGCCGACCCCCCGCAACCTCATGCCCCTGCGCGACGTCCCCCATGCACCACCGGTTCACTGGGAGGACGACCGAGCGTAGTCAGGCCGCTTCGCCTGTCGCAAGGCGTCCACGACGATCTTGTCCGACTGCTCGACGGTCACCGTGGCCTGCTCCTTCTCCAGTGTCTGCACCACGCCTCCCGGGATGTTCAACGCCGGCTCCAGGTCCTGTGGCTTGCCGATGACCTTGAAACGATAGGGGGCGTTGATCTTGTTCCCGTCGACGCCGACACCGTTGCCGGAGTCCGTGAAGTAGGTGCCCGCGACGACCCGTACCCCGTTGACCTGGATCGCCTCCGCACCGGCCGCACGCAGCTCCTGAATCGCGTCGAGCAGCATGTCCGCCTTGACCGTTCCCTTCGCGTCCTCGATCGTCATCGTGATGCCGGGACCCCGCGCCGCCACGGTGCCCGCCAGAATGCCGAGTTGCCTCTCCTTCTCGGCCGTCTGCTTGCGGGCCTCCGCTGCCTGGTCGGAACTGCTCTGCAGTTCCTGGCGCTGCTTTTCGAGTCCCTGCTTCTCGTCCTCAAGACGCTGGGTACGCGAATCCAGTTCATCGAGGATGCGAACAAGATCTTCCTGGCGTGCGCCGCGCAGCGCGCTGCCGCTGTCGCTGTTGGACGCCACCTGCACCGCCAGGCCGAAGCCGAGGCCGAACAGCAGCAGCGCGACGATGAGTTGGGCCCGGGTGACCCGCGGCGGCCACAGCCCCTTGACCAGCCGCTGCCGGCCGGTCAGCGGCTGTTCCGTCCGCTGCTCGGGCTCCGGCTCCGGCACCCGCGCGGGCACCTCCTCGGGCAGCTCCTTGCGCAGCCGGTTCTCCGGCCGCTCCGGCTGCTCGTTCTGCTCGTTCTGTTCGCTCATCGGTGTCACGCCCGGAAAACGTGCCGGCGGATCGCCGCGGCGTTGGAGAAGATCCGGATACCCAGGACCACCACGACACCCGTGGACAGCTGCGCGCCCACGCCCAACTTGTCGCCGAGGAAGACGATCAGCGCGGCGACGACCACGTTCGACAGGAACGACACGACGAAGACCTTGTCGTCGAAGATGCCGTCGAGCATGGCCCGCAGACCGCCGAACACGGCGTCCAGTGCCGCCACGACGGCGATCGGCAGATAAGGCTCGACGACCGCCGGAACCTCGGGCCGGACCAACAGGCCGGCCACGACTCCCACGACGAGGCCCAGTACGGCGATCACGATGTGCCCTTCTCAGTCTTGTCGGTGCTCGGCTGTGCTGTGCGTACGATCACACTGGGTGCGGCGGGCAACCGTACGTCACCCTCGGTGGAGATGGTGGCGCGGATGCCGAAGTTCTGCTCCAGGGCATGCAGGTACAGGCCGTCGGGGCTGTTCTGGAACCCGTTGCTCAACCTGTTCCGCTCCCCCACCGCCAGCACCGTGTACGGCGGCACCAGCGGTCTGTTGTCGACCAGTATCGCGTCCCCCGCGGCCCTGATCGCCGACAGGGCGGTCAGCCGCTGCCCGTTGATGGAGACGGCCTCCGCGCCGGACTCCCACAGCCCGTTGACCACGCGCTGCATGTCCCGGTCGCGCACCCGGCCGGTGTCGGAGAACCCCGAGGTCTCCCTCGGATTGGTGCCGTCACCGCCGGAGCTGGCCTCCTTGGCGTCGTTCACGACGAGCTTGACGCCAGGCCCGTGGACCGCGGTGGCGCCCGACAGAACATCCACCAGGTCCGCCTGCGCACTGCCGCCACTCGACTTCAGCGCCGCCCGCTGGCGCGCGCCGACCATGTCCCGGAGCGTGTCGACGGTACCCTCCAGCTTGTCCGCGGCCGCGGTCTCGCTGTCGATGCGGTCGATCAGCTCCTGGTGCTCCTTCGCCACCACGGGCGCCGCCGCCCGCGTCTGGGCCGCCCCGACGGTCACGACCAGCGCCGCGAGGACGAGCCCTGACGCGAGGCCCAGCTTCGCCCGCAAAGTCCTGGGCAGCCCGCCCTCGCCCTGGGACTTCTTCCGGGCGGCGGCCTCGGCGTACCCGTCGTCGAGGCTGTGGTCCATGACGTTGGTGATCAACGACATGGAGGCGTCCGGGCGCTGCGGCCGCGTGGGGCTGCTCCGAACGGGGGGTTGCTGCGGCATGCCGCACATCGTCGCATGTCGCGGCCAGTACCTCCGAATGGCCCCACCGACGTGCCGGACAGGCCCCCACGGGGACACTTGTCCGGCACGCACGCGTGCGTGGGTTCTGCCGTCCGGTGGTGTGGACTCCCCTACCCTCCGGCCCTACCGCCCGGCGCTGTCCACGACGGCCGACCACTCGTCGAGCAGCGCCTGTGCCGAGGCGTCGTCGGGCCCCTCGGCCCACAGATGGGTGACGGCCTCGGCCGGGTCGGGCAGCACCATCACCCAGCGCCCGTCCGTCTCCACGACCCGCACACCGTCGGTCGTGTCGACAAAGCGATCCCCGGCGGCCTCGACGACCCGCCGCATCACCAGGCCCTTGACGGCCCACGGCGTGGCCAGGTCCCGCTTGAGGACGTGCGCACGCGGAATCCGCGCGTCGATCTGGCTCAGGGTGAGCTGCGTACGCGCCACCAGCCCGATCAGCCGTACGAAGGCCGCCGTACCGTCGTAGACACTGCTGAACTCGGGGACGATGAACCCGCCCTTGCCGTCACCTCCGAAGATCGTGCCCTCCTCGCCGCCCACCCGCGTGAGGTCGTCGGGCGAGGTCGTCGTCCACTCGACCTGTGTGCCGTGGTAGGCGGCCACCTGCTCGGCGATCCGGGTCGTGGTCACCGGCAGCGCCACCCGGCCGCTGCGCCGCTCCGCGGCCACCAGGTCCAGCATCACCAGCAGCGCACGGTCGTCCTCGATGATCCGGCCCTTCTCGTCCACGAGCGACAGCCGCTCGCCCACGGGGTCGAACCGGACACCGAACGCGGCCCCCGAGGACGCCACTATCTCGCCCAGCCGCACCAGACCGTTGCGCCGTATCTCGGCCGTCTCCGTGGGCCTGGACTCGTCGAGACCGGGGTTGATGGTCAGAGAGTCCACACCGAGTTTGCCGAGCAGGCTCGGCAGCACCAGCCCGGCACTGCCGTTGGAGGCGTCGACGACGACCTTCAGGCCCGACTCGGCGATCCCGGTCGTGTCGACGTTCCGCAGCAGTGAACCGGTGTACGAGTCGAAGACGCTGGCCGGGAAGTACAGGTCGCCGATCTCACCGGGGAACGCCCGCCGGTACTCCTGCCGCGCGAACACCCGGTCCAGCTTGCGCTGGCTGCCCTGCGAGAGGTCGGCGCCGTTGCCGTCGAAGAACATGATGTCGACCGAGTCCGGCACTCCGGGCGAGGTGCGGATCATGATGCCGCCCGCACTGCCCCGCGCGGTCTGCTGACGGGCCACCGGCAGCGGCACGTTCTCCAGGTCGCGTACGTCGATGGCACTGGCCTGCAGCGCGGAGATGACCGCCCGCTTGAGCGCTCGGGCGCCTCGGGAGTGGTCGCGGGCCGTGGTGACCGTGGATCCCTTCTTCAGGGTCGTCGCATAGGCACCGGCCAGCCGCACGGCCAGTTCCGGCGTGATCTCCACGTTCAGGATGCCGGACACACCCCGGGCGCCGAACAGATGGGCCTGCCCTCTGGACTCCCAGATGACGGAGGTGTTGACGAAGGCGCCGGCCTCGATGGTCTTGAACGGGTAGACGCGGACGTTGCCCTGAACGATCGACTCCTCGCCGATCAGACACTCGTCGCCGATGACCGCGCCGTCCTCGATCCGCGCGGCACGCATGATGTCGGTGTTCTTTCCGACGACACAGCCACGCAGATTGCTGTGCTGCCCGACGTACACGTTGTCGTGCACGACGGCCTTGTGCAGGAAGGCGCCGCTCTTGACGACGACATTCGAGCCGACGACGGTGTGCTCGCGGATCTCGGCGCCGGCCTCGACCTTCGCGTAGTCGCCGATGTAAAGCGGTCCGCGCAGTGCGGCATCGGGATGCACCTCGGCACCCTCCGCCACCCACACACCGGGCGAGATCTCGAAGCCGTCGATGTCGACGTTGACCTTGCCCTCGAGCACGTCGGCCTGGGCCTTCACATAGCTCTCGTGGGTGCCGACGTCCTCCCAGTAGCCCTCGGCTACATAGCCGTAGATCGGCTTGCCTTCCTTCATCAATTGCGGGAAGACGTCGCCGGACCAGTCGACCGGAACATCCGGTTCGACATAGTTGAATACCTCGGGCTCCATCACATAGATGCCCGTGTTGACCGTGTCGGAGAAGACCTGCCCCCAGGTCGGCTTCTCCAGGAAGCGCTCGACCTTGCCTTCCTCGTCGACGATGGTGATGCCGAACTCCAGCGGATTGGGCACCCGGGTCAGACAGACCGTGACCAGGGCGCCATTCTCCTTGTGGAAATTGATCAGCTCCGTGAGGTCGAAGTCGGTCAGGGCATCACCGGAGATGACGAGGAAAGCATCGTCCTTCAACGCCTCTTCGGCGTTCTTGACGCTTCCGGCGGTACCGAGTGGCTTCTCCTCATTGGCATAAGTGAGCTCCATTCCGAGCTCTTCGCCGTCGCCGAAGTAGTTCTTGACGAGCGATGCCAGGAACTGGACGGTGACTACGGTCTCGGTGAGCCCGTGCCTTTTGAGCAGCCGTAGCACGTGCTCCATGATCGGGCGGTTGACCACGGGCAGGAGCGGCTTGGGCATGCTAGAGGTCATGGGGCGCAGGCGGGTGCCTTCGCCCCCGGCCATCACGACGGCCTTCATGTCGGAAGCGTCCTCCTCCAAGAGACGACGGTCTAGCCGACTTCACCCGTCCAGATTGTCCCGCACTTTTCCACCGCGGGCCATCGAGGCGCACGTCCGGGCAATCGCCGAGCTCAATCGGCCATGGCGTCCGCGCGAACCAATCGGCGGACTTGTACCACGTAGAGCACTCCTGCCCACCAGTAGAGGGTTGTACCCCACCCGGCGAACGCCCATCCGAAAACAGCGGCGACTGACGCGATCCACGTGGTTCCGTCGCTAAGGAGCAGCAGGGGGAAGGCGTACATCAAGTTGAAGGTGGCGGCCTTCCCGAGGAAGTTCACCTGCGGCGGCGGATACCCGTGCCGGCGAAGGATGCCCACCATCACCAGGAGCATCAGCTCTCGCGCGAGCAGGAGAGCGGTCAGCCAGACCGGGAGGATCTCCCGCCAGGTGAGACCGACCAGCGTGGAAAGTACGTACAGCCGGTCGGCGGCGGGGTCGAGGAGCCGGCCGAGGCTGCTGATCTGATTCCAGCGCCGGGCGAGCTTGCCGTCCAGATAGTCACTGATCCCGCTGAAAGCGAGCACGAGAAGAGCCCAGCCGTCGCTCTTGGGACCCCCGAACTCGGGCCTGAGGATCAACCACAGGAAGAGGGGTACGCCGACGAGCCGTGCCATGCTGAGGATGTTGGGGATGGTGAGGACCCGGTCTGTCTGGACACGGGTCTCCTGGACCTCCACCCGGGGGCCTCCTGTGCGAAACGAGCCAACGATGCTCCCTGACCCTACCTCAACGCAAAAAAGCTCCGGCTCCTGGGCAGTGCCCAAGAGCCGGAGCTGTAAAAGGAGTTCGGCGGTGTCCTACTCTCCCACAGGGTCCCCCCTGCAGTACCATCGGCGCTGTGAGGCTTAGCTTCCGGGTTCGGAATGTAACCGGGCGTTT
>NZ_JBVJVY010000054.1:0-34794 GCF_055603265.1 Streptomyces sp. NPDC037288 | reverse complement strand
AAGGGGTTGGCGACGAAGCGTTCGGCGGTCAGTCCGGGGCGGTTGAGGTAGCCGCGGGCCAGGCCGTCGCCGGCGAGGTACAGCTCACCGGCCACCCCCACCGGTACCGGAGCCAGACCGGCGTCCAGCACGAACACCCGCGTGTTCCGGATCGGTCCGCCGATCGAGGGCGTGCCCGTCCCGGAGAGGGGGCCGCTCATGGTGGCGCAGACGGTGCTCTCGGTCGGACCGTAGGCGTTGATCATCGTCCGGCCACGGGACCAGTCAGCCACGAGGGCGGCCGACGGCGCTTCGCCGGCGACCACCAGCGTCGCCACCGTGGGCAGGGAGTCCGCGGCCATGGTCGCCAGCGCTGCGGGCGGGATCGTGGCGTGGGTGATGCGGTGCTCGGCGGCCAGCTCGGCCAGGGCACGTCCGGGCACCAGGCGCTCGTCGGCGGCGACCACCAGGGTGGCGCCGGCCAGAAGAGCCATGCACCATTCCCAGAACATCGCGTCGAAGCTCGCCGACGCGAACTGCAGCACCCTGCTGTCCGGGCCGACGCCGAGTCCCTCGGCCTGCTGTGCGGCGAGGCTCGCGGCGCCGGTGTGCGAAACGGCGACGCCCTTGGGGGTGCCGGTGGAGCCGGAGGTGTAGATGACGTAGGCCGGGGACTGCGGCAGGACGACGCCGCGACGCTCACTCGCGGTCACGTCACCCGTCGGCAGTGCCGCGAGCTCGCCGGTCACCGCCGGATCGTCGAGCAGCACGCGCGCGACACCCTCCGGCAGGCGGTCGGCCGCCGCGGCGGTCGTCACCATCAGCACCGGGCTCGCGTCCTGCACCATGAACGCCAGACGCTCCGCCGGATACTCCACATCCAGGGGCAGGTAGGCGGCGCCCGACTTCAGGACCGCCAGCACGGCGACGATCAGTTCGGCCGAGCGCGGCACGGCCAGCGCCACCAGCTGCTCGGGCCCCGCACCCCGGGCGATCAGCAGGCGTGCCAGACGGTTGGCCCGCTCGTTCAGCTCGGCGTACGACAGCTCGGTGGCGTCGAAGACCAGTGCCGGTGCGGCGGGCGTGGCGCGCACCTGTGCCTCGAAGGCGTCGGACAGCACTGCGGGTATGACCGCGTCCCGGCTCGTGTCGTTCCACTGCACGACCAGCCGGTCACGCTCGGCGGCGGAGAGCAGCTCGGCGTGCGCGATGGGCTGTTCGGCGTCCGCGGCGAGGGCGGATTCGAGGAAGCGCAGGAAGCGCAGTTGCTGCGCGGTGAGCTCGGACTCGGTGTAGAGCTGCGGGTTCGCGTCGAAGTCGAGGCGGATGTCCTGACCGTCGTGAGTGTCGTAGACGGCGATCGAGAGATCCTCGACGGGTCCGTTGGAGATGCCGTGGAAATGGGTGCGGTGGGGCCCCATGCGCAGGTCGTAGTCGAACGACATGTAGTTGACGAGGGGGCTGAAGATCCCCTGTCGTCCGCTGAGGGCGGGCAGCTCGCGGCGGAGCTCGTCGCTGCTGTACCGGAGGTGACGCAGTGCCTGGAAGGTCTCCTGCGAGGTCCGCCGGATGAGGTCCGCCATGGCCGTACCCGGGCCGGCAGGCAGACGGAGCGGTACGGCGTGCGCGAGCATGCCGGGGATGCGGCGCAGCCGGCCGCTGTCGCGGCCGGTGACGGCGAGGCCGAGGACGACCTCCTCGGCGCCGGTCATCCGCTGGACGTACGCGGCCACGGCGGCGGTGATGGTGCCGGGAACGGTGGTCCCGGTGTTCGCGGCCGTCTTGCGCACCAACTCCGAGACGGCGTGCGGGAGGTAGGTCGTGCGCCGGAGGAAGGTGGACGGCATGGACGTGGGCGGGGCGGCGAGCCGGGCGGCTTCCGGGGCGTCGCTGAAACGGTCCAGCCAGTAGGCCCGGCTTCTCTCGTACCGGCGGGACCGGCGGTGGTCCGCTTCGTCCTGGAGAAGCTCGGCCAGCGACCCGAAGCGGGTGGCCGGCACCGTCCGGCCGTCGACGAGCGCCGTGTAGATCTCCGCCACCCGGCGGATCACGAGGGAGACGCTCAGGGCGTCGAGCACGATGTGGTGGGTGCCCTGGTACCAGAAGAAGCGGTCGGGGCCGGCGGTGAAGAGTGCCTGGCGGAAGAGCGGGGCCTGCGTGAGGTCGTACGGCTCGGCCAGATCGGCCCGCATCCACTCCTCGGCGGCGGCGCGGGGGTCAGGGGTGCCGCTGACGTCGATGTGGTGGAGGGGCCACGGTGCCGGCGCGGGGTCGAGGATCTGCCCGGGTTCGCCGCTCTGCTCGACGAACCGGACATGGAGGGACTCGGCCTCGCCGACGGCCTGGCGAAGCGCCGCTTCGAACAGGGCCGGGTCGATCGGGCCGAGTATCTCCAGATAGCCGCCGACGTTGTAGATCGGATTGTCCAGATCGAGTTGCTGCGCGAGCCACACTTCGCGCTGTGCCGAGGTCAACGGCATGACTGTTCCGCGGCGGCCACCGGACAACGTCTTGCTCCTGTCTTCACTGTCAATAAGCCGTTGAGAAGCGCAGAACGCGCCGTCAGAGGGTGATTCCACCGTGGATCTCGAGCACGCTGCCCGTGATGTACGCGGCGGCGTCCGAGGCCAAGTAGGAGATCAGATCGGCGACTTCCTCCGCGCGGCCGAAACGCCGGAGCGGAACTGCCTGAAGCAGTTCTTCCCTGGCCTTGTCGCTCAGGGCGTCGGTCATGTCGGTGTCGATCAGTCCGGGTGCCACCACGTTGGCCCTGATGCCGAACCGCCCCACCTCTTTGGCCAGTGCCTTGGTGAGGCCGATGATTCCGGCCTTCGACGCCGAGTAGTTCGCCTGTGAGGGATTTCCGTACACGCCGGAGACCGAGGAAAGGTTGATGATGGAGCCCGACTTCCGCTTCATCATCGGCACCACCACGGCTCGGTTGACGTGGTAACTGCCGTCGAGGTTGGTGTCGAGCACCTGGTGCCAGTCGTCATCGCTCATGAGCATGAGGGGCTTGTCCCTCGTGATGCCGGCAGAGGTGACGACGGCCTGGATCGGGCCCAACTCCTTCTCGGTGCGGGTCACCCAGGCGCGGACCGCCTCCCCGTCCGCGACGTCGACCTGCGCGGCCAGCGTCCGGACCGGAAGGTGGGCGAGTTCCTGCCGGAGGGACTCCGCCATGGCGGCGTTCGACCGGTAGCAGAAGCTCACGTCGAAGCCGTCCTGCGCCAGTCGCAGCACCGCCGACCGGCCGATGCCTCGGGAACCCCCGCTGACCAGGGCCACGCGGCGGGCCCCGGACTCCTTCGCGTCGTGCGTCCGGTCGTCGCTCATCGGTGCTCACCCCCGGTCCTGATCAGCGCGCAGGCCACGGTGCCGTCCCGGTCGACGGAGGTGATCAGTGCGACCTTCCCGGCGGCCTCCGGATCGGTGTCCGCGACGCTCAGGACCGCGGCGATCTGGAACGCCGCGCCGGCGGCACCGGTGTCGCCCAGCAGATCGGTCACATTGATCCACCGGGTGTCCGCGCTCCGGAACGTCGCGTGCAGCGCATCGCTCTCCTCGGCGGCGGCCTGGGTCTTCACCCCGGAGGGGACGACGGCCCACACGTCCTCGGGACGCAGGCCGGTGCGCCGCAGAACGTCTGCGACACAGGCGGCGAGCGCCTCCCGGACGGCGCCCGGGGCATGGGCGCGGGACCGCACGTCGATGACTTCGGCGAGCGGCGGACGCTCTGCCGTGTCCTGCCCGGCCGTCTCGATGAGGAACATCGCGCTGCCCTCGCCGAGGACCGTCTCGGCCGGTGTCCGGCCGCGGCGGTGGTGTTCGATCCAGGAACGCGCGTTGGAGAACTCCTCCGCCGCGCCGCACAGGATTCTCTCGGCCCGACCGGAAGCGAGCAGCCGGCGGGCGTAGTTGAGGACGAGCAGCCCCGCGGACTGGCCGCCGGCGAGCGTGGCGTTCGGCCCCTTGAGACCGTGCCAGATCGCGCACTGCCCGGCCGCGCAGTTCATCACCGCGTACGGCATCAGCGCCGGGTCGACCAGGAACGGCTTGGACTTCCGCATCGACGTGCGGGTGTAGCCCATCATGCTCTCGGCACTGCCGGTGGTCGTGCCGAGCACCAGACCGGTGCCCTCACCGGTGGGGATCGGCGCGCCGGCGCCGGCGTCCTCGGCCAACAGCTGCGCCGTCACGCCGACCGCCAGCCCCGTCACCCGGTCCATGTCCCGGGTGCCCTTCTTGCCCAGCAGTTCGCGGGGGGAGAAGTCAGGCACCAGACAGGCGTGGTCGTCCGGGGTGGACCACTGCTCCGCGTCGACGGCGGACACCGTTTTCCGGCCGGTACGAATGCCGTCCTGGAAGGCGTTTCGGCCCAACCCGAAGGGAGAAATGGCCGACCACCGCGTGATGACAAGGCGGCGACCACTGGAGAGGCCCTGGGCCATCACTGGGAGTTCCTCTCGTCCTCGTACTTGCCGAATATCGCGACGGCGTTGTTCCCGCCGAATGCCATGCCGTTGTTCTGGACGATCCTGAGGTCCGCCTCGACGGCCTCGTTGGGAACGCAGTCGATCCGGCATTCCGGGTCGGTGGCGACATGGTTGATGGTGGGCGGAATGAATCCGTTGGTGATCGCCAGGGCACAGCCGATGGCGGAGAGTGCGCTCGCCGCGCCCATGGTGTGACCGAGCATCGACTTCATCGATACCGTGCGCGGCGGATTTTCTCCGAAGAGATCGCGAATGGCCCGGGTCTCGGTGATGTCATTGGCTTTGGTGCCGGTCCCGTGTGCAGAGATCATATCGACCTGGCTCGGGTCGATGCCAGCGTCTTTCAAAGCCAGCTCCATGCAGCGCGTCACGCTTTCCTGCTGCGGCGCCACCTGGTGATACGCGTCGCAGTTCATGCCGTATCCCAGAACTTCGGCGTAGATACGCGCACCGCGGGCCAGCGCGGATTCCAGCGGCTCCAGCATCAGCACACCGGCGCCCTCTCCGGTGAGGATTCCCTTGCGGTCCTTGTCGAAGGGCCGGCACACGTCCGGGGCGATGGTGCCCAGCCGGTAGAAACCGGTGAAGGTCTTACGGCAGATGGCGTCCGCGCCACCGCACAGGGCGAAGTCGGCCTCGCCGTAACGGACCGCGTCGAAGCCACTGCCGATCGCGTAGTTTCCGGCCGAGCAGGCCGTGGCCATCACCGTCGTCTCGACGTCGGTGAGCCCGAGTTCCTGTGCGATGGCCGTGGACAGCCGCATCGGGCTCACCCGCCCGGCGATCTCCGCGGGCAGGTTCTCCAGGCCGTCCCGCAGTTCCGCCGCCACGAGCCGGTCCAGGTCGTGTGATTCGCCGTCGGTGGTACCGACGGAGACGATGCCCCGTCGGCCATCGAGGGCGGCGGAGGTCAGCCCGGCGTCCCTGACGGCCATCCGGGCCGCCGCGACGGAGAACTGGGTGGCCCGCCCCAAGCTCTCCGGATCGAGCTCGGAAATCCAGCGCTCGGGCTCGAACCCGGTGACTTCGCAGCCGTTGGAGTGCGCGAAACCGGCGGTGTCGAACTGGCTGATCGGCCCGGCGCCGCTGCGTCCGGCGCGCAGCGACGCGGCGAATTCCTCGGCGCCGGTGCCGATGCTCGAGACAACACCCAGACCGGTCAGCACCACTCGGCGTGGCGAGGCGCCCGGCATGACGTCAGGCGGAGCCATGGACATCAGTCTCCTGCTCGTTGGTGATGGAGGACACGGGAATTACCAGCCCAGGGTTTCGGCGACGACCTCGTAGACACCTTGCAGATTGACCATGCGCACGAGGTTGGCCTGGTCGATCTCTATGTCGAATTCCTCCTCCAGGGCAGCGAGAATCTCGATGGCCTGGAGGGAGTCCGCGCCGTGCTCCTCGTGGAAGAGGCTGGTCAGGGTGACCTCGTTCTCGTCGAGTTCGAGCCGATCGCACACGGTCTTCTTCACCCTGAGCAGGTTGGCGTCGCTCTGAAGGTCGTCCGTTCCCATTTCAGTCCTCGTTTCGTTGTCTGGTGTGGTGGCGGGAAAGGCTTACTCGGTGCGTGCCCAGGTGATCGGCAGCTTCTCGAGGCCGCGCATGATCACACTGGACCGCCATTTCAGCGCATCCGGTTCGATGGCGAGTCGTGCCTCGGGGAAGCGCTCCAGGAACGCGCCGATGGCGACTTCCGCCTCGAGCCTGGCCAGGGGAGCGCCGACGCAGTGGTGAATTCCGAAGCCGAAGCCGAGGTGTCCGCCGAGTGGGCGGGTGATGTCGAGCTCGTCGGGACGGTCGAACTTCCGCCCGTCGCGGTTGGCCGCCGCCAGCCCCAGGAAGACGACTTCCCCGGCCGGAACGCGGACGCCCCCTATGTCCACCGGAGCGGCGGTGAACCGCATCGTGGCCATCGGAGCCGGGCCGTCATAGCGCAGCAGTTCCTCCACCGCGCCCCGGGCCAGGCTCGGATCCGCGCGCAGTGCCGCCCGCTGGTCGTCGTGGCGGAGCAGTGCGAGGATCCCGTTGCCGATGAGGTTGACCGTGGTCTCGTGGCCGGCGACCAGGAGCAGCATCGTCATGGAGACCACTTCGAGCCGGTCCAGCCGGTCCCCGTCGTCGCTGACCTGGATGAGGTCGGAGAGCAGGTCGTCCGCCGGCTGTGCGCGCTTGGCCGCGATGACCTGCATCAGGTATCCGCCCATGGCCATGGACGCGTGCCGTGCGGCCTCCGGCGGACCGGAGCCGACCAGTGCCTTGGACCACTCACGGAAGGTCTCGCGCTCCGCGAGGGGAATGCCGAGCAGTTCGCAGATGACCGCGATCGGCAGGGGGAAGGTGAAGTTGCTGACGAGGTCGACGGGGTCGCCGTTCTTCCCGAGCGCCTCCAGCCCGTCGAGCAGTTCGCCGGCGATGCCGGCGATGCGCGACCGCAGCTGTTCGACGCGACGGGTGGTGAACGCCTTGACCACCAGCTTGCGGAGCCGGGTGTGGTCGGGAGGATCGGAGTTGAGCATGTTGGCCGCCAGCGTCTCGGACGCCGACGAGGGGCCCTTGACGGAGGCCAGCTTGCGGTCGACGAGGGCCTTCATGCGGCCGGCGTCCTTCGACAGACGCTCGTCGGTGAGGGCCGCGCGGACCTCGTCGTAGTCGGTGACGACCCAGACGGGCAGGCCGTTGGGCGTCGTCGCCCGGTGTACCGGGCCGGCCGCGCGTAACCGGGCGTACACGCTGTACGGATCCTGCATGTAGGCATCACCGAAGAGTTCGGTGTCCTCGGATCGAGTGCCGTGCATGTCTTGCTCCTCGGGCCGTGCGCGGTGCGCACATGGCGGGCGGTCGGGTCGCGGGAAGGGGGTCAGGACGTTCGGAGGACGGCCTTGACGACCGTGCCGTCCGCGACGGCCTGCATGGCCTGCCGGACGTCCGCCAGCGGGAAGGGGACCACCAGGCTGCGCAGGTCGAATCGTCTGCACAGTGCGGGGAGCAGCCTCACGTACTCGACCAGATGGGCACCGCTGAAGGCCCAGGAGCCGCGGATGTCGAGCTGCCGGTGGACGATCTGGTGGGGGTTGAGCAGCGTGTCGCCGCTGTCGGTGTACTGGCCGACGACGAGGTACGAGCCGCCGCGCCGGGCCAGCGTCAGGCCCTGGGCGACCGCTGCGGGCACGCCCGCGCACTCGATGACCAGGTCCGCGCCGGCGCCTCCGGGTGTCAGCGCGAGGGCCTGGTCGAGGGCCTGCCGGGGGTCCGCGTCGGCCACGATGTCGATGTGGTGGTCGCCGATGCCGCACTGCGCGGCCAGCTCCAGCCGCTGACGCGGGCCGCCGATCAGGATGACCTTGGCCGCGCCCGCCAGCTGCGCGAGCGCCGCGGCGGCCAGGCCGACCGGTCCGCTGCCCTGGACGATCACGGTCTCCCCGATCCGCACGGGGCGCCGCTCGTACAGGGCGTGCACCAGGGTCGGTCCGGCGCACGCCAGCGACATGGCGGCCAGCTCGTCGATGTCCGGGTCGAGCCTGACGACGACCGCGCCCGGGTGGAGAAGAATGCTTTCCGCCCAAGCGCCCGCGAGTCCGGACCCTTCGGTGAGCGGACGGTTGACGCCGTAGGTCCGGCGCGCCTCGCACAAGGTGGGCTCGCGGTGCTGCCGGCACGGCACACACCGGCCGCAGGCGATCGACGAGGCCCACATCACCGTGTCGCCGACCCGCAGCTCCGCACCGAGCGCATCGCGTGCGGCCCCGGCTCCGAGGGTACGGACGGTGCCGAGGCCCTCGTGGCCGAGTGTCAGCGGGGTGGGAATCGGCAGGTGCCCCTGCTGGAGGTGCAGATCGGTTCCGCAGATGCCGCCGTAGCCGACGTCGACGAGCATCTCGCCCGCGCCCGGCTCGGGTACGGGCAGATGGCGGATCACGACCGGCCGTCCGAACTCCTCCAGTACCGCCGCGGCGGCGGACTGACCGGGCGTCATGCGCCCGCTCCGGTCGCGGACGCGGCCACGGCCTGCAGAGGCCTCGCATGCGGCACCAGCGGCGTGGTGTCCCGGCCCACGAGGTATTCCGGACGCGGCTCGCCCAGCGGGCGGGGGGCGTTGGACGAGGCGTTGTACGTCGTGATCAGCAAGTCACGGGGGTAGGGCGAGATGTTGGGCGCCGAACCGTGCACGATCTCCGTGGAGAAGAACACGACGGTCCCGGCCGGCCCCTTCGGGCTGGTCATCTCGTGCACCCCGGCGAGCCGGGAGAGGTCGTCGGTGGACAGCATGTAGTCGTGCGGGTCGATGTGCTCCGCCGCTTCGTCGCCCTGCCGGCGCCGGCTCGCCGCGGAGCCGAGCCGGTGCGATCCGCGGAGGAAGACCACCGGTCCGTTGAACTCGTTGACGTCGTCCAGGAAGACGGCCGCGTTCACGGCACGCGGCTCCGGCATCCGGTCGGCGTCGCGCCACACGGGGTAGTCCTGGTGCCATGCCCACGACTCGCCACCGAAGGGCCGCTTCGTGTTGACCTTGAACTGGTGCACGTAGAGGTCCTGGTCCACCAGTTGCATGGCCGGGCCGAGGAGTCGCTCGGAGGAGACGAGGTCACGGAAGAGCGGGTGCCGGGCGTGCGAGGCATAGACCGCCCGCATCGTCTCCCCGTCGTCCTCCGTGACCAGGTGCGGCCCCTTGACCGTCACGTCCTCGGCGAGCGCGCTCTTGACGGATGCCAGCTCGGCCTGCGAGAAGACCTCCGGTACAAGGATGAATCCATCGCGGTGGTACTGGGCCAGCATCTCTTCCGACAGCTTCAAGAAAGCCTCCTTGGTAGCGAAATCCGACGTCCGCGTCCATCCTCGACCGACATTCATGGCCATAGTTCCCCGTTGAACCCAAGATTGTCCGGACACGCCTGCCGACGGGGCAGGTTTGAAAAACGCCGGAATTCGGGCGCACCCGCGCAAGGTTTCGCGGATCGCCAACCGGCGCAACCGTCATACAGGTTTAATCAACGGCTCCCGCTGGAAAGCGTCCCGAAGGCAACCCAGAACGTGAGGTTTCCTGTCGACCGGACGTATGCAGGCGCCGCGTACTCGGCGTTCGGCGACTTGATCAGTGGCCGGCAGTGGCAGTGCTGCGACAGCAACGCATCGCGCTTCTCATGCCTCGCATGCGAAATTCCCCCTAGATTTTCGGCGAGTAACGAGCCGTCAAGGGCCACCGTGCTCGTCGTTGTCACGGTCTGCCACGGCTCGATTGCCGACAGTGTTATGTACTCGGTTTGCGCAGCACTGCGTCCCATCAGTGGAGCGGCTGCTGCCTGTATCTACCAGGAGGCGCAGGGTGACTCTTCGGAGTTCATGCCCGTGAGCGGGCCGAGTTGTCGGCAACGCCCACAACTCCCCTTACAGCAGGAGCTCTCAGCATGCACCCCGCCTCCTTCGTGATCTCCTGAGGAGGATAAGCAGGTCGCGCGAGCCATTGCAACAAATCGCCTCCCGGATGCAGGATATTGCACCAATGAGGTCGCGGGCCCGACCGGAGGGCCTGGACCTGCCGACGCCGCCGGCACCGTCGTCGACCGGCTGGACTTGGCCTGAAGTCCCCCTGCCCGCCCGGTTGTAGTTGCGTGCTGTAACTTGGTGCACCCTGCTGCATTGAGAGGTGGGGGAACTGTGAACCATCAGCAGGGTGCAGGTGACGAGACGTCGATCAGCGCTCTCGATGGGCAGATGCGCGCCGCGAAGACGGCGATCGCCGCCCGCCTCCGCCATGTCCGGCACCATCACCCGGAAGGCCCGTTCACGCTGGCGGCGCTGGCCGAGCGCGCCGGCGTCTCGAAGCGGACCCTGGCGTCGGCCGAGTCCGCGGACGGGACGAACCTGACCATCGAGACCCTGGTGAAAGTCGCGCACAGCCTCGGCATTCAGCGGTGGGCGTACTTCCTCGACGAGGAAGTCTTCGCACTGGTCAACGCAGAGCTGGAAACCGTGAAGGAACTCCAGCGGCGCGGTGTGCAGAGCGTGGCACTGCGAACCTCTTCCGCATTGGACCCGTCCGCTGCATCCCTGTCCGAACTGTCGGAACTCGTCACAGGGATCCTTCGCTCCGCAAAAGCTGCCCGCGACACCTTGAGAGAGTTCTCTTCCTCTCCGGACGAACCACCATCCCGTGACATACAGAAGTAGTGATCGTGGTGATATGGCGGCGCAGACCTGGCCGCCGGAGAGCGGCAAGCCTCCGGCAGCACTGCGAGGACCTGGTGCGCAACCTCGATCTACCGACGCACCAGATGACGGTGCAGGCGCTGTGCGCTCATCTCGCCGAACTCCGTGGACAGCCGATCCACCTGGTTCCGTCGCCGCTGCCCCCGGGCAGCCCCGACGGACTGTGGGTGTTCGCCGACGGCGAGAACCACATCATCTTCGAGCAGCGGCTGGCTCCCGTACACCAGCATCAGGTCATCCTGCATGAGTTCGGGCACCTGGTCTGCGGCCACGAATCAGCCCCGGTGATGACCCCGGAAGCCACCCGGCTCTTTCTTCCCTCGCTGGACCCGCAATTGGTGCGACGAGTCCTCGGCCGCGAGCACTCGCACTCGCGTGCCGAAATCGAGGCGGAACTCGTCGGCTCCCTGATCGGACGTCAGGTCGCCACGTGGGCTCCGCGGCGAACGTGGGACGTCCCCCCGGAAGCACGCGAGGTGGCCGCCCGACTCGCAGCGTTGGAACCCCCCACCCATCGAAGGAAAGATGAATAGCTTCCTGTACCCCGGGTGCGCGCTGGTCTCCCTGCTCGCACTGGTCTTCAAACTGCGGGTCATACGCACCGATCGCTCACCGACACAGCTCGGGCTGGTGGGCAACTTCTTCTTCCTGTTCGTCACCTTCACCATCTCCACTCCGGCTGTCTGGGTCGCGACCAGCCGGGCCGTCGGGATCGTCAACTTCTCGGGCCTTCTCTCCCAGAGCACGGTCATCCTGTCGGCCGCGTGCCAGCAGCTGGTCCTGCTGCATCTGTCCCACAGCAGAGATGTCGCCTGGCGCAGGGCCATTCCCCGCCTGGCCGCCCTCGCGGTGATCCTCCTCAGCATGGTGACGCTGTTCTTCACCGCCAGCAGCCTCGGCGAACGTCCCGATGACTTCGCCCTGACCAAGGCGAAGTACTACCCCGCCTACCTCGCCATCTACCTGCTGGGCTACGCCGCGAACCAGATCGACATCGGCATCATGGGCTGGCGGTACGCCAAGATCGCGCCCACCCCCTGGCTCCGGCGTGGACTGCGCCTGGTCGCAGTGTCCATGCCCTTCGCCATGATCTACACCGGCTGTCGTATCGCGGACATCGTTGTCGCCCAGTTCGATGCCACAGGCCACCCCTGGGAGCCGATAGCCCAGCTCGCGATCGCGGGCACGGTGGTGAAGACGGTCGGCTGGACGCTGCCGGACTGGGGGCGCTACCTCAGCTGGGCCTGGAACTGGTTCGACCTGCGCCGCACCCACCGGGAACTGGCTCCGCTCCACCGCGCGGTGACCGCACAGGTGCCCGAACCGGTCCTCGTCCTGGAACGGGGGGCGGATCTCCGTACCCGGTTGTACCGGCGTGTGGTGGAGATCCGCGACGCTCAGTGGGTGTTGCGTACCTGGATGGACCCAGCGGTGGCGGACGAGGCTCGGAGGCGGGCCACCGCTGCCGGACTGTCCGAGGACGACCTGGCCGCCGTCGTCGAGGCCGCCCAGCTCAAGGAGGCGCTGCGCGCCAAGGCGCAGCAACGCGAGCCCGTCGAGCACATGAACACCCCGCGCATCGCCCAGCCGCAGGATCTGGCAGCCGAGCTGGCCTTCCAGCGCAAACTGGCCCGCGCCTTCGCCAGGTCCCCCCTCGCCGCGGCTCCCCGACCGCCCGCTGCCGACCCGAGCTCCCTGAGCAAGGAAGGCGCATAGCCCCCAGGCCCGGCCGCACCGCAGCCGATGGCGTTCGACGACGTGTCGCCCGACGCGGTCGCCGTACGTGATCAAGTGCTACGGCGGCCAGGGCCTTCCTCTCGGATCAGGCCGGCGCCGGCCGACGGCGCCTTCCGGCGAGAGCTCTAGGCCCCCTGTGCGGTCAGGGCGGTCACCAGCACCGGTGTGACCAGCTCCACCTGCCATGGACGCGCGCCGTACCCGGCGAGTGCCGCCCCCACGGACCCGGCGTCCACCACCTTCGGCGGCTCCCAGCAGATCCGCCGGACCGTGTCCGGGGAGACCAGGTTCTCCTGGGGCATGGTGAGCTGCTCGGCGAGAGCCGTGACCCCGGCCCGGGCCGCGGACAGCCGGGCCGCGGCGGCAGGGTCCTTGTCGGCCCACGCCCGCGGCGGCGGAGGCCCGGTGACCGGTTGCCCCGGCTGCGGCAGCGCGCTGTCGGGAAGGGCCTTGGCCCGGTCGACCGCGGCCTGCCACTGCTCCAGCTGCCGGCGCCCCATGCGATGGCCGAAACCGTTCAACGCGGCCAGCGCGTGCGCGGTGCCGGGCAGGGCGAGCGCGGCCTCCACGATGGCCGCGTCACTCAGTACCTTGCCGGGGGACACATCCCGCCGCTGAGCGATACGGTCCCGGGTCTCCCACAGTTCCCGTACGACACCGAGCTGCCGCCTCCGCCGTACCTTGTGCATCCCGGACGTACGCCGCCACGGATCCTTCCTCGGCTCGGCCGGCGGCGCGGCCGCGATCGCGTCGAACTCCTGCCGGGCCCACTCCAGCTTGCCCTGCCGGTCCAGTTCCTTCTCCAGGGCGTCGCGCAGGTCGACGAGGAGTTCCACGTCGAGCGCGGCGTACCTGAGCCACGGTTCGGGCAGCGGCCGGGTCGACCAGTCGACGGCGGAGTGGCCCTTCTCGAGGACGAAACCGAGGACGCCCTCGACCATCGCGCCGAGGCCGACCCGGGGGAACCCGGCCAGCCGGCCGGCCAGCTCGGTGTCGAAGAGCCGGGTCGGGACCAGGCCTATCTCGCGCAGGCAGGGCAGGTCCTGGGTGGCCGCGTGCAGCACCCACTCGACGCCGGACAGCGCCTCGCCGAGCCCGGACAGGTCGGGGCAGGCCACGGGGTCGATCAGCGCGCTTCCGGCGCCCTCCCGGCGCAGCTGCACCAGGTAGGCCCGCTGGCCGTAGCGGTAGCCGGAGGCGCGCTCGGCGTCGACGGCGACCGGGCCGGAGCCCGCGGCGAAGGCGGCGACCGCCTTGGCGAGGGCGGCCTCGTCGGCGACGACGGGCGGAATGCCCTCGCGGGGTTCGAGCAGCGGTGTCGGCGCCCCTGTCACAGAAGATCCGGCGTCGTCCGGGGGAGTGCCTCCGGTGGTGCGCAGGGAACTGTCTGCTGCGGTGTCTTGGGCGTCGGTCACCTGTCAAGGGTATCCGTGCGTGGACGTCGCCCGTCGCCGGAACGTTCCGTCGACGGGCGCCGGAGGGTCGTAAACCAGTCAGGCCGGTGAAAGGTGCGGTTCACGTGAGTGAACCGGTCGCGCTCCGAACGGCTCAGTGGATGATCCCGGTGCGCAGGGCGACGGCCACCATGCCGGCCCGGTCGCCCGTGCCCAGCTTGCGGGCGATGCGGGCCAGGTGGCTCTTGACGGTCAGGGCGGACAGGCCCATCGAGACGCCGATCGCCTTGTTGGACTGGCCCTCCGCGACCAGCCGCAGCACCTCGACCTCGCGTCCGGACAGCTCGCGGTAGCCGCCCGGGTGGCTCGGGGCACCCGGGGGGCGGCGGTGCATCCGGGCGGCGCCGAGGGGGGCGGCGCCGGGCCGGGCGGGCAGGCCGATGTTGGTACGGGTGCCGGTGACGACGTACCCCTTGACCCCGCCCGCCAGGGCGTTGCGCACGGCGCCGATGTCGTCGGCGGCGGACAGGGCCAGCCCGTTGGGCCAGCCCGCGGCACGGGTCTCGGAGAGCAGCGTCAGGCCGGAGCCGTCGGGCAGGTGGACGTCGGCGACGCAGATGTCGCGCGGGTTGCCGATGCGGGGGCGGGCCTCCGCGACGGACGAGGCCTCGATGACATCGCGCACGCCGAGAGCCCACAGATGACGGGTGACGGTGGAGCGGACGCGCGGGTCGGCCACGACCACCATGGCGGTCGGTTTGTTCGGGCGGTAGGCGACCAGGCTTGCGGGCTGCTCGAGGAGAACGGACACCAGGCCTCCTGGGTGGGGGGACGGGGCCGGCTTGTGGGGAGGAAGCCGGGACGAACCGTGCTTTCAAGGTCACAGTCGTCTTCGGCAGCAAACTCGTCCGCCTTTAGAGAAAGATCACGATCTAGTGAGTAACAATCTGCGCAATTCGGACGCACGATCGATCATCCGAAGATCGAGTCGGCCCGAGCGGGTGCGATTCCGGGTCGGAAAGTGGCCGTATCGACAAAGAGATGGTCAATAAGGCGCCCATGCGGATGAAGCCCCCGGCACCCGCCGGTCGGCTCATCGTGACATCACCGCGGGATCACCGCGGGATCATCGCGCCGTCACCGCGACTGCGGGCCCCTGCGCTGCGGGAGCGTCACCACCGAGGCGTCGCCCGGACCGGCCGGCGGCAGCCCCGCGACCTGGGCCAGCAGATCGCACCAGGAGGCCAGGTGGGAGGCTGTGTCCGGCACCCCGCCGAGCCCCTCGCGGGGCGTCCAGGACGCCCTGATCTCGATCTGCGAGGCCGGCGGACGGTCGGCGAGACCGCCGAAGTAGTGCGAACTCGCGCGTGTGATCGTCCCGCTCGGCTCGCCGTAGCCGAGCCCGCGCGCCTGCAGCGCCCCCGTCAGCCACGACCAGCACACCTCGGGCAGCAGCGGATCGGCCGCCATCTCCTGCTCCAGCTCCGCGCGCACCAGCGTCACCAGGCGGAACGTTCCGCGCCAGGCGTCATGGCCCGCCGGATCGTGCAGCAGCACCAGCCGGCCGTCGGCCAGCTCCTGCTCGCCGTCGACCACCACGGCCTCCAGCGCGTACGCGTACGGGGCGAGCCGCTGCGGGGCGGGCGTGGGCTCCACCTCGACCTGTGGCCGCAGCCGGCAGCTGCGCAGGGCATCGACCGCGGCCCGGAAAGCCGGCGGACCCGAAGTGCTCGCGCGCCGGTCCGCCTCCTCGGTGTCCTTCACGTCGTCCATTCCGTCAGCGCTGTCCGACATTCGTCCGTGAGCCGCAGCCATGCGGGGAAGAGTAAGGGGAAGCGAGCCCTTGTGCAGGGCAAGACACCCCGCGCCGTCGCCCGCCGCCGTCGTGCGAGACTTGCCCCGTGACCGCCAACGACACCATGCAGCCGACAGCGACGTACGACAGCGCCTTCCTCAGGGCGTGCAGGCGCGAGCCCGTGCCGCACACGCCGGTGTGGTTCATGCGTCAGGCCGGCCGCTCCCTGCCCGAGTACCGCAAGGTGCGCGAGGGCATCCCGATGCTCGAGTCCTGCATGCGGCCCGAGCTGGTCACCGAGATCACCCTGCAGCCGGTGCGCCGGCACGACGTGGACGCGGCGATCTTCTTCAGCGACATCGTCGTCCCGCTCAAGGCGATCGGCATCGACCTCGACATCAAGCCCGGCGTCGGCCCGGTCGTCGAGAAGCCCATCCGCACCCGCGCCGACCTGGCCCGGCTGCGCGACCTCACGCCCGAGGACGTCCCCTACGTCACCGAGGCGATCGGGCTGCTCACCCGGGAGCTGGGGCCGACCCCGCTGATCGGTTTCGCGGGTGCGCCTTTCACCCTCGCGAGCTACCTGGTCGAGGGCGGTCCCTCGCGCACGTACGAGAACGCCAAGGCGATGATGTACGGCGACCCCGAGCTGTGGGCCGGCCTGCTGGACCGCCTGGCCGACATCACGGCCGCCTTCCTGAAGGTGCAGATCGAGGCCGGCGCGAGCGCCGTCCAGCTCTTCGACTCCTGGGTCGGCGCCCTCGCCCCGGCGGACTACCGCCGCTCGGTCATGCCCGCCTCCGCGAAGGTATTCGAGGCCGTCTCCGGCTACGGAGTCCCGCGCATCCACTTCGGGGTCGGCACCGGTGAGCTGCTGAAGCTGATGGGCGAGGCCGGCGCGGACGTCGTCGGCGCCGACTGGCGCATCCCGCTGGACGAGGCGCACCGCCGTGTCGGCCCGGGCAAGGCGCTGCAGGGCAACCTCGACCCGACGGTCCTGTTCACCGACAAGGACACCGTCGAGGCCAGGGCCCGCGAGGTGCTCGACGCGGCGGCCGGCCTGGAGGGTCACGTCTTCAACCTCGGCCACGGGGTCATGCCGAACACCGACCCGGACGCGCTGACCCGACTCGTGGACTACGTGCACACCGCCACCGCGCGCTGACTCACCACGTGTAACGGGGCCGTGCCCGCCTGCCGAACAGCAGGCCGCGCGGCTCCGGCGGGGGCGGGGTGCCGGGTTTGAGCGGCCAGGCGAGCAGCATGCCGGCCACGAAGCCGACCACGTGCGCCGCGTACGCCACCGTGCCGGCCCCGGACACGCCGTGCCCGGACGAGTACACCGCCTGCAGCACGAACCAGAAGCCCAGCACCAGCCAGGCGGGCAGCCTGAGCGGCAGGAAGACCAGGAACGGGACGAGGACCCAGACCCTCGCCCCCGGCCACAGCACGATGTAGGCACCGAGGACCCCGGCGATCGCGCCCGACGCGCCGATCAGCGGGTCCCCCGAGGTGGCGTTGAGCAGCGCGAAGCCGTACCCGGCGGCGTACCCGCAGACGACGTAGAAGAGGAGGAAGCGGATGTGGCCCATCCGGTCCTCGACGTTGTTGCCGAAGATCAGCAGGAAGAGCATGTTTCCGAGCAGGTGCAGCCAGCTGCCGTGCAGGAACATCGCCGTGAAGACCGACAGCGGCGGCGACTTGTCGTAGGACGGCCGGGCCACGACGCAGCCCGGTCCGTGCGGGCCCGCACCGACGTCTCCCGTCGGGACCAGCCGGGGTATCTGATGGTGGATCAGTTCTCTGGGGACCGCCGCGTAGTGGTCCATGAAGGCCTGCAGATGGCACAGCCGCGCGAGGTCGCTGCCACCGGCCACGGAGCCGGCCAGACCGGGCGTGGTGATGAACACGAGGACGTTCGCGGCGATCAGCGCGTACGTCACCCACGGGGTGCGGCGCACCGGGTTCACGTCATGGACGGGGATGACCACACAGAAGTAGTGCCCGGGACGGGGCGCGCGAATCGGTGAACGGTGCGGTGCGGACGTGCGTATCTCTCGTCAACCGATGTGAGGACAGGCGATGAGCGAACGAGTTACTCCGATGCATGCTCTGCCCGACGGCGAGGCGGAGATCTCTCTGGTCGTACGGCTCCCGTGGGAGGACGTCGCACGGCTCGGCCAGGAAGCGGGGCGGCTCGCTTCGCAGATGCAGCGGCCGGTGACGCTGGACGAGGCGGTGAGCTACCGACTGCGGTCCGCCCGGCCGACGGCCACTCATGCGAAGCCGTCCGCGGAGCAGCCGGCTGCCGTGTCCGCTCTGCCGCGGATCAGTGGGACCGCCTAGGAAACGCGAACCTTCGCCGCGGCCTTTCTCGCTGCCACCAGTACCGGGTCCCATACCGGTGAGAAGGGCGGGGCGTAGCCCAGGTCGAGGGCCGTCATCTGGTCCGCCGTCATCTGCGCGGTCAGCGCCACCGCGGCGATGTCGACCCGTTTCGCCGCGCCCTCCCTGCCGACGATCTGGACGCCCAGCAGCCGGCCGGTGCGGCGTTCGGCGAGCATCTTGACCGTCATCGGGGAGGCGCCGGGGTAGTAGCCGGCGCGGCTGGTGGACTCGATGGTGACGGTCTCGTACCGGAGGCCCGCCCGGTGGGCGTCCTTCTCGCGCAGGCCCGTGCGGGCGATCTCCAGGTCGCAGACCTTGCTGACCGCCGTGCCGACCACGCCCGGGAAGGTGGCGTAGCCGCCGCCGACGTTGCTGCCGATGACCTGGCCGTGCTTGTTGGCATGGGTGCCGAGGGGGATGTACTGCTCCTGGCCGGAGACCAGGTTCAGCACCTCCACGCAGTCGCCGCCGGCCCAGATGTTCTCGTGGCCGCGCACCCGCATCGCGAGGTCGGTGAGCAGGCCGCCGTGCGCGCCGAGCGGGAGGCCCGCGGCCTCGGCGAGCGCGGTTTCCGGGCGCACACCGATGCCGAGGATCACCACGTCCGCGGGGTACTCGGCGTCCTGTGTGGCGACCGCGCGGGCCCGGCCGTCCTGCCCGGTGAGGATCTTGGTGACCTCGGCGTCGTTCACCATGGTGATGCCGAGGCCCTCCATGGCCCGGTGCACCAGCCGGCCCATGTCCGGGTCGAGCGTCGACATGGGTTCCCTGCCGCGGTTGACGACGGTCACCTCGAAGCCGCGGCGAAGGAGTGCCTCGGCCATCTCCACGCCGATGTAGCCCGCCCCTACGACCACCGCGGTGCGCCCACGCGTGCGTGCCAGCGTGTCCAGCAGGGCCTGGCCGTCGTCCAGGGTCTGCACGCCGTGCACCCCGGGGGCGTCCGCGCCGGGCAGGTCGGGGCGGACCGGGCGCGCACCGGTCGCGACGACGAGCTTGTCGTACGGCGTCCAGGACTCGGCGCCGGAATCGACGTCACGCGCGCGTACCCGCTGTCCGGCCACGTCGATCTCCGTGACCTCCCTGCGCAGCCGCAGATCGATGCCCCGCGCGCGGTGTTCCTCGGGCGTGCGGGCGATCAGGGCGTCCCGTTCGGGGACGTCACCGCCCACCCAGTACGGGATGCCGCACGCCGAGAAGGAGGTGAAGTGGCCGCGTTCGAAGGCCACGATCTCCAGTTCGCCGGGCCCCTTCAGCCTGCGCGCCTGCGACGCCGCGGACATGCCCGCGGCGTCGCCGCCGATGACGACCAGTCGTTCCCCGCCGCTGCCGTCCCGCCCACCGCTCATGCTCATGGGAACACGCTACGGGGCGGGGGCATGCCGGTCCCGGCCGGGCTGCACGGCCCGCGGCCACAGCAGCGTCAGCAGCGCCGCGAAGGGCGTGAACGGCAGGACCGCGCCGAGCGCGGCGGTGATCCGGCGCGGCATCACGACGAACACGTGACGCGGCTGTCCACGTCCACGACCTGGTGGTGGGCCGCGCAGCCCGGGACCTCGGGTCCTGGGGGGAGTGTCGGTGGGGTCTGAGAGAGTGGGGGGCATGAGCGCAACGGGTACGCGTACGGGGCATGTCGTCGTCATCGGAGCCGGTATCGCCGGGCTGGCCGCCGCCCACCGGCTGCTCGGGCGCGGCACGCGCGTGACCGTGCTGGAGGCTTCCGGCCGGGTCGGCGGCAAGCTGCTGCCCGGTGAGATCGCGGGCGTGCGGGTCGATCTGGGCGCCGAGTCGATGCTCGCCCGCCGGCCCGAGGCGGTGGCCCTCGCGCGCGAGGTCGGCCTGGCCGAGCGGCTCCAGCCGCCGGCCACCGCGACCGCCTCGATCTGGACCCGCGGCGCCCTGCGCCCCATGCCCAAGGGCCATGTCATGGGCGTGCCCGGCACCGCCGCCGCGCTCTCCGGCGTGTTGTCCGACGAGGGCCTCGCCCGCATCGAGCGCGACACCGACCTGCCGCGCACCGAGGTCGGCGACGACGTGGCCGTGGGGGAGTACGTGGCCGCCCGGCTGGGCCGCGAGGTCGTCGACCGCCTGGTCGAGCCCCTGCTCGGCGGGGTGTACGCGGGCGACGCGTACCGCATCTCGATGCGCTCGGCCGTCCCGCAGCTCTTCCAGGCCGCCCGCACGCACGCGTCCCTGACCGAAGCCGTCCGTGACATCCAGGCGAAGGCCGCCGCCGCCCAGCAGACCGGGCCCGTGTTCATGGGCATCGAGGGCGGGGTGGGCAGCCTGCCGCTCGCGCTCGCGGAGTCGGTGCGGGCGCGCGGGGCAGAGATCCTCACCGGGACGCCGGTGCGCGAGCTGCGCCGGGGCGGGACGGCGGAGCCGGGCACCCCGAGCGCGGGCGCGGGCGCACCCGGGGACGCGGACGCGGCGTGGCGCGTCGTCGCCGGTGACCGCGTGCTGCACGCGGACGCGGTCGTCGTCGCCGTCCCCGCGAGCGCGGCCGCCGGCCTCCTGCGAGCCGAGGCCCCGGCCGCGGCGACCGAACTCGCCGCCGTCGAGTACGCCTCGATGGCCCTGGTCACCCTCGCCTACCGGCGCGGGGACCTGGAACTCCCGGAGGGCAGCGGCTTCCTCGTGCCGCCCGTCGACGGACGCACCATCAAGGCCTCGACCTTCGCCTCGCAGAAGTGGGGCTGGATCGCCCAGGAGGACCCCGGCGTGGTCGTCCTGCGCACGTCCGTCGGGCGGTACGGCGAGACGGAGATCCTCCAGCGGGACGACGCCGCCCTGGCCGAGGTGTCCCGGCACGACCTGCGGGAGGCCACCGGCCTGGAAGCGGTACCCCTTCAGACCCGGGTCACCCGCTGGACCGACGGCCTGCCGCAGTACCCGGTCGGGCATCACGCGCGCGTGGCCCGCATCCGCGAGCACGTCGCCAAGCTGCCGGGCCTCGCCGTGTGCGGCGCGCAGTACGACGGCGTGGGCATCCCGGCCTGCATCGCGAGCGCGTACGCGGCGGTGGATCAGCTGGGCGGTGACCTGAGCGGGCTCCGGGAGCTTACGGCCAACCCGGTGCAGAGCCTGCACGGCGGAGCGGGAGAATAGGGACCATGAGTGACGACGCCCCCACCACCGAGTCCGGCAGGATCCCGAACAAGGGCAAGCTGGCCAAGGACCTCAACGAGGTCATCCGCTACACCCTGTGGTCGGTCTTCAGGCTGAAGGACGTCCTGCCGGAGGACCGCGCCGGTTACGCCGACGAGGTCCAGGAGCTGTTCGACCAGCTCGCCGCCAAGGACGTGACGATCCGCGGCACCTACGACGTCTCCGGCCTGCGCGCCGACGCCGACCTCATGATCTGGTGGCACGCCGAGACCAGCGACCAGCTGCAGGAGGCGTACAACCTCTTCCGCCGCACGAAGCTCGGCCGCGCCCTCGAGCCCGTGTGGTCGAACATGGCGCTGCACCGCCCGGCCGAGTTCAACCGCTCGCACATCCCGGCGTTCCTCGCCGACGAGACGCCCCGCAACTACGTGAGCGTCTACCCGTTCGTGCGCTCCTACGACTGGTATCTGCTGCCCGACGAGGACCGCCGCCGCATGCTCGCCGACCACGGCAAGATGGCCCGCGGCTACCCGGACGTGCGCGCCAACACGGTCGCCTCGTTCTCCCTCGGCGACTACGAGTGGCTCCTGGCCTTCGAGGCCGACGAGCTGTACCGCATCGTCGACCTCATGCGCCACCTGCGCGCCTCCGAGGCCCGGATGCACGTCCGCGAGGAGGTCCCGTTCTACACGGGCCGCCGCAAGAGCATCGCGGATCTGGTGGCGGGCCTCGCCTGACAGCGCCGCCCGACGGCAGACCGTGGCACCCCGGCAGGCCCCCTAACGCCGGCCACCGCGAAGAGCGTTCCGAGGGGACTCTTTCGCCGGCCCGACCGCCGGAGGCAACCGGTGCGGCGCGCACGACGCGCGCCGCCCGGGGACCCGCCCCTCCAGCAGGTAGGCGTCGAGGTACGCGTTGACACACTTGTTGGCGCCGCCCCCGATGCCGTGGGTGCCCGCGTCCCGTTCGGTCACCAGCACCGAGTCGGCCAGCCGCCGGTTCATCTCCAGCGCACCCGGGTACGGCGCCGCCGCGTCCCGCTCGGCCGCCAGGATCAGCACCGGCGGCAGCTCACCCATCCCGGTCCGCACGTCCAGCGGCTGCTGGCGGGGCGCCGGCCAGAAGGCGCACGGCAGGTTCATCCAGGCGTTGTCCCAGGTCTCGAAGGGCGCCACCCGGGCGAGCCGGGTGTTGTCCCGGTCCCACACCTTCCAGTCCGTCGGCCAGGGCGCGTCGTTGCACTCCACGGCCGTGTAGACCGCGTTGCCGTTCTCCGCCTCCGCCGCCGTCTTCAGGTCCGGCGCCGCCAGCTCCACCAGCGGCTTCGGGTCGCCGTGCAGATACGCCGACAGGGCCTGGGCCCGGCTCGGCCAGAAGTCGTCGTAGTATCCGGCCCGCAGGAACGCGTTCTGCAGCTGGCCGGGACCGACCTTCCCGCCGGCCGCCCTGGCGGCCAGCCGGTCCCGCGCGGTGTCGTAGCTGTGCTGGACCTTCTCGGCGGTGTCACCGAGCCTGTAGACGTCGTGGTGGCGGGCGATCCAGTCCCGGAAGTCCGCCCAGCGCTCCTCGAACGCGGCCGACTGGTCGAGGTTGTTCCGGTACCAGATCTTGGCCGGGTCCGGGTTCACCGCCGAGTCCAGCACCATGCGCCGTACGTGCGCGGGGAACAGCGTCGCGTACAGCGCACCGAAGTAGGTGCCGTACGACGCCCCGAGGAAGGTCAGCCGGTTCTCGCCCAGTGCCGCCCGCAGCACGTCCAGGTCCCGGGCGTTGTTCAGGGAGGTGTAGTGGCGCAGCTTGTCCCCGGAGCGCTGGGCGCAGCCGCGCGCGTACGCCTTGGCCTCGGCGATGCGCTCGCGCTTGAACGCCTCCGACGGGTGCGCCGGCGCCGCGGTGGGAGCCTTGAAGAAGTGCTTCGGGTCCTTGCACGACAGCGGCGCCGAACGGCCCACGCCGCGCGGGGCGTAGCCGACCAGGTCGTAGGCGGCGGCGATCCGCCTCCACTCCGGGGCCGTGCCGGCCAGCGGGAAGTACATGCTGGAAGCGCCGGGGCCGCCCGGGTTGTAGACGAGGGCGCCCTGCCGGGGGACCTTCCGCTTGCTGTTGTGCGGGTCCTTCTGGGTCGCCAGGGCCCGGCTGACGGTCAGGGTGATCTGCTTGCCGTTCGGGTGGGCGTAGTCGAGCGGGACGGTCACCGTGCCGCACCGCACGTTCTTCGGCGCGTGGGGCACGTCGGCGGGGGAGCACGCGCCGAAGGCGATGCCGTCCGTCCGGGCGCGGGCCACGGCCACCCCGGTGCCGCGCAGCTCGGCCGCGCCGGGGGCACCGGCCGCGGCTCCGGTGGCGGTCGCGCTGCCTGCCGGGGCCGCGGCCAGGGTGGTCAGGAGCAGGGTCCCGGCGGCCGAGTACAGGGCGGCAGCTCGCATCGCGTATCCCTTCGGTGCAACGGCGGCGATGGCACGGCTGCCACGGCCCGGCGCAACAGAAGGGATATTTCGGTCGGCCGTCGGTGAAGGCAAGCACCATCGGGCCGGTGTCGGCGCCAATGCCCCCTATGCGCCCCCGAAGCCGCCGTCAGTCCCGCCAGGGCTGGTCGCGGTGGGTGAACGCGGCGCGCAGCTCCGGCTCGCCGATCGCGCGGATCCCGCGCAGGGCGACCGAGGTGAGGAACGACCGCTCGTCGCCGGCCGGCCTGCGGATGAGCGCGCCCAGCAGGCGCTGCCCGGCCGGGGAGGCCCAGCGCGCGTACGGATGCACTTCGAACCGGGCGATGGCCAGGCAGCTCAGGGTGAGTGTGAGGGGCAGGGCGAACCACAGACCGACCAGCAGCCGTGGCGTCCCGCTCTGGACGGGCAGCAGCAGCGCGGTCAGGCCGAGCGCCGCGACGGCCAGCGCGGCGGCGCGCACCTGGCGGACGGCGGTGCCCACGGTCGTACCCGCGCCGTCGGGGACGGCGAGACCGGCGCGCACCAGCCGGTCGGCGAGCCGCCGCACGGCCTCGGCGCCGGCCGCCCGCGCCCGCACGGGCGCGATCCGTGACTGTCCCTCAGGCCCTATGGCCCCTATGACGGACTGCTCGATCTCGTCGCGCCCCCGCGGGTCCACCACCGTGGCCCAGCCGGTGTGCGCGAGGAGCAGGCGCCGCTGGCGGGCCATGGAGACCAGGGTCACATCGGCGACCCGGGCCGGGCCGCCGGAGAGGAAGGCCGCCTCGTACAGCGTCAGATCGCACCCCCGGTCCGGTGTCGCGGCATCCGTGTCCAGGGCCGCGGCGCGGACGGCGGCCAGGCACAGCCGGGTACACGCCGTACCGGCGAAAGCCCAGGCCAGGAGCAGGAGAAGGACCCAGAACATGACGTGTTTCTATGCCAGAGGCCTGGGTGAACACCATGCCCTGTTCATCATCCGGACAGAGTGTTAGCGGTATGTGACGTTCCGTTTCGCGCCCAGGTCAGGGGCTGACCGTCGCGGGCGGCGGGCTGGCGGCGGCGGGCGGCAGGGAGTACGACTCGCCCGGTGAAGGCACGACCGGCACGGCGGCGCCCGGCGCGGCCACCGGCGGGGACGGGACGGGCGTCGGCGAGGCCGCCAGCTCCCTCGCGAGCGCCCCGAAGTCGACGTACCCCGTCGCCTCCAGGATCCTGATGTGGTCCAGGACGGTCGCGTTGGCGTCGTCGGCGAGATCACGGACCAGGGAGTTCTCGGTGCCGGCCCGGACCTGGGCGACCAGTGCGAACACCCGGCCGTGGGCGAGCCGCAGGATGTCGGCGAACCGGCGGTCGAAGTCCTCCCCCTTCGCCGCCCTCAGGGTGGCGAGCCACTGCTTCTGCTGCTCGTTCGGCTCGTTCGGCAGCGGCACGCCGAGCTGGGTGGCGACGGTGCGCACATGTGCGTCCAGCGAGGTGTGGCCGTCGACCAGGTGCTGGCCGGCGGTGCGTACGGCTGCCGTGGTCCCCTTCTGCTCCGCCAGCTCGCCGGCGGGCAGCTCCCAGAGCCCCGCCAGCCGGACCTTGGTGACGAAGTCCCGGTCCTGTGCCGACAGGGGGCCGTACGGGGTGGTGACGGTCTGCGCGCTCAGTACGTTCGCGCCGGCCGCGTCCTGGCGGTCGGCGTACGACCAGAGCGGGTACAGCAGCGCCGCCGCGGTCGCCGCGAGGGCCGCGATGACGAGTCCGGTGCCGCTGAATATGCCTCGGCCCTTGACCGGGGGTCGGGGTCGCATGGCGCCTCCTGTAGCGCACCGAACGCGAGTGTGCAGGGGTGGTGCGGCTTGGCATATTACTGCGGGTTCCCACGGGGCTTTCGCTCCTGCGGACAGGGAGCGGGCGGTCACGCTGCGTCGGCGGCTGCGGGTGCGTCGTGGTCGCTTGCCGCGCTTCCCCGCGCCCCCTCAAGGGACCGCGGTGCCGGTGAGCGAGCCCGCTCCCGCTCAGCCCCGGTGCCGCTGCAGCACCCTCCGCGCCATCCGAGCCACCCGCTGATGGGACCGCGGCACTGGGCCCGCCCGGTCCAGCCACCACTCCCGCAGCGCCCGCCGGGCCCCCGGGTCCTCCGGCCGCCCGGCCTTCAGCAGATGACCGGCGAAGTCCAGCGCGTCCCGCCGGTACCCCCCATCCATCGGCCGTACCCGCGCGTACTCCAGGAACGCCGCCCGGTACCCGCCACCGAGCATGACCGGCAGCTCGGGCGCCACCTTCGCCACCACGTCCGCCCGCTTCGCCGCGAGCGCCCGCGCCTGCACCCCCATCCGCACCCGGTCGAAGCCCTCGGGCACCGGTGTCCCGGCCACCAGCGAGGACAGCACGGCGGCCTGGGCGACCCCGACCCGCTCCCGCGCGCCGGCCGCCGGCCGCGCCGGAACCGTGGCACCCCCACCCGACGAGCCGGCGCCGGCGGCAGCCCCGGCAGCCCCGTGCGCGCGCCCGCGCCCAGCCGCCACCGCCCCCCGGATCACCGCCAACTCGCGCTCCAGCTCGGCCGGTTCCGGAAAGTTCTCGTCCCGTTCCAGCAGGACACCGGGCGGTGCGGTGCGCGAGGCGAGGTCGGTGAGGATGTCGAGCACCGGGCGCGGCACGGGGTGCGCGTGGCTGTCGTGCCAGACCCCGTCTCGCTCGAAGCCGCCCGCGACGTGGACGTAGGCGATCGCCTCCACCGGCAGCTCCGCCAGCGCCCGCGCCGGGTCCTCGCCGCGGTTGACGTGGTTGGTGTGCAGGTTGGCCACGTCGATCAGGAGCCGTACGCCGGTGCGCTCGACCAGCTCGGACAGGAACTGCCCCTCGGTCAGCTCCTCGCCCGGCCAGGAGAACAGCGCGGCGATGTTCTCCAGGGCCAGCGGCACCGGAAGGGCGTCCTGGGCGATGCGCACGTTCTCGCAGAGCACGTCGAGGGCGTCCCGGGTGCGCGGTACCGGCAGCAGGTGCCCGGCCTCCAGGCGCGGCGAGGCGGTGAGCGGACCGCCCGCGCGGACGAACGCTATGTGCTCGGTGACCAGCGGCGCTTCCAGCTCCTGCGCCCGCTCGGCGAGTGCCCTCAGCCGGCCCTCGTCCGGGCGGTCGGCGCCGCCGAGGCCGAGGGAGACGCCGTGCGGGATCACGGTCACCCCGCGTGCGCGCAGCCGCAGCAGCGATGCGGGAAGGTGGCCGGGGCAGACGTTCTCCGCCACGACCTCCACCCAGTCGATGCCCGGCATGCGCTCCACGGCGTCCGCTGTCTCCGGCCGCCAGCCGATCCCCGTACCCAGTCGGCGCATGGTTCCACCCCTCCTTCGAACGAGGGGGGTATGGCCCCGGCGACCGGCTCCGAACCTCCTGCTCACCCGGTTCAGAGCAACATTTGAGGTTCAGCCCCGCGTCGCCCGGGATCCGGGGGAGCGGCCCCGGCTAGCGCAGCGCGGGGTGGTCGGCGACGACCGTACAGCTGCCCGGGGCGATCTCCGTGAAGCCGGCATCCCTGACCACCGGCAGCCCGCTGCCGGTCAGCCGCGGCCAGTCGGCGGGGTCCGCCGCGCGGACCGCCAGGCCGAAGCCCGCGTCCCGCCAGGCGGTGCGTTCGGCGTCGGGCAGCGCCCACCAGGCCAGCTGGGCACCGTGCCCGGCCTGGGCCATCGCCTTCCCGGCCGACATCTCCAGCTCCGGGTTCAGCCACAGCACCGGCTGTGCCGGATCGGCCCCGACGGGCGGCTCGGGATCGTCCAGCTCGGTGCCGGACACCTGCAGCTTCGCCAGGTCCTTGGGCCAGCCGTCGAGCGGGATCGGCGGGAAGACGCGTACCTGTGCGGACTTGCCGGTCACCGTGATCCCGGGCAGTGCCTCGGCCCGCCGCCACTCGGCGCCCCGGGCCCGCCGGACGACCTTGCGGATCCGCGCGTCCTCCCAGTTCCGCACGGCCTCGGCCCACTCCCCGCCACCGTGTGCCCGCTCGTCCCCGAGCAGCACGAGCACCGCCCGGGCGGCCGTCTCCAGCGCATCGGTACGAGCAGGCGGCGCACTCCGCTCGATCCGCACGACGAGCGGCAGCACGAACTGCGGCGCCTCGTCACGAGGAGTGCGCTCGGCCTGGAAGGGACTGACTCCGGGGGACGGCAGACTCTGGCTCACGCCAGCCAACCCTAAGGGGCGCGCAGCCGCGTCCGACATGCGGTCACCGCGGCAGGCGCCGCAGACGAGGCCGCCGTCGCCGCGTGCCCGCCCGGCGAACCGCAACCGCTGGTGCCGGGCCACCGGACGCGACGTACACCGCGCTCGACGGCACATGCCCTGCGCCTCCGCCGGGGGGACCGCCCACGGCCGGCCCTTTCTCGACCCGCTCGGCCCGGCCACCGGCCCGCTCCCGGTGCTGCCGCCGGCCGGGGCCGCGCGGCTCGGCAGCAGCACCGGTCACCCTGAGCAGGCGGTGCGCTGCGCCTCCTGCCACTCGCACCGGGGGCACAGCGTGATGCCCTTGTACGACTCCGGGTACTCCGTCGGCTCCCGGCACAGCACGCACTCGGCGTACGGCGGGCCGTCGGCCTGGGGAGGCTTGGCGGCGTCGACGATCGTGCAGTAGTCCTCGTCGCTCATGCCTCCAGCGTAGGACGGTCACCGGTGGCCGGACGTCTCGCCGATCAGCTCGGAGACCTTCACGAACCGGTAGCCGCGCTTGCGCAGTTCCGGTACGACCGCGCGGACGACCCGCTCGGTGGTCGGGGCGGCGCTGCGGGTGCAGTGCATGACGACCACCGAGCCGGGTTTCACCCCGTCCAGCACCTGCCGGGTGACGGCGTCGGCGTCCGTGGCGAACGCGTCGCCGCTCACCACGTCCCACTGCACCGCGGTCACCCCGAGCCCGCTCAGCGCGCGCAGCGCCCGCTGGTCGTAACAGCCGCCGGGGAAGCGGAAGTACGGCAGCGCGTGCGGCACGCCCGCCTTGTGCAGGGAGGCGTACGCCCGCTCCACGTCCGAGCGCATCTTGCCGGCGTCGACGGTGGGCAGGCCGTAGCAGTCGCTGGTGAACGCGTAGTGGCTGTAGGAGTGGTTGGCGACCTCGAACTGCGGGTCGTGGCCGAGGCTGCGGGCCTCGGTCGGGTACTCGTCGGCCCACCGGCCGGTCATGAAGATCGTCGCCGGCACCTTCAGCGCGTGCAGGGTGCCGATGAGATCCGGGTTGTCGAAGTGCTCGCCGGCCGCCGCGCGCGGTCCCTCGTCGGCGGTCATGTCGGCGTCGAAGGTCAGCGCGACGGTCTTGCCCAGGGTGCGGGGACCGTGCTCGAAGACCGGGGTGAGCCCGCCGGGGCCCGGGGTCAGCACGGGCGGACGCGAGGCGGACGGGGAGGCGGGGACGGGGGACTCGGCCGGGTCCCGGCGGGCGCTGCCCGCCGGGTCCGCGGTACCGCAGGCGGCGAGGGCCGCGCCCAGGGCACAGACGGCGGTGATATGGCATAGTTGTGGGATCACGTTATGAAAATATGACTAACTGACGACTTGTGTGATTATTTGTCCTGCGGTGGGGTGATGCGGTCCCCCGCCCGGCGGGCGCTTCCGGCGCAGTCTCAGCGGTGACCTCAGGGGTGACCTCAGAGGTCCCGCTGCTCCAGCGGCCGGACCGCCGGGCCCTGGAGCACCGTGCCGTCGACGGCGAAGCGGGAACCGTGGCAGGGGCATTCCCAGGCGCGTTCGGCCCGGTTGAAGGAGACCAGACAGCCGAGGTGGGTACAGCGGGCCGAAACCGCGTGCAGCGCGCCCTCCTCGTCCCGGTGCACCGCGAGCCGGCCGCCGTCCGCCCGGACCACCGCCCCGTCGCCGGGGGCCAGGTCGTCCACCGAGGCAGGCGGCTTCAGGCGGTCGCCCACGAAGTGCCGGGCCACCTCCGCCTGTGTCCTGAGCAGCGACGGCGCCTCGCGCACCACCGACTTCAACCGCCGGGGGTCGTACAGCTCGCGCCAGGCGCAGTCCCGGCCGGTGATCAGCGCCGTCAGCAGCAGTCCGGCCATGATCCCGCCGCTCAGCCCCCAGCCGCCGAATCCGGTGGCGACCCAGGTGTGCCGGGCACCCGGGTGGAAGGGGCCGACCAGCGGCACGGTGTCGGTGGAGTCGTTGTCCTGGGTCGCCCAGGCGTGGTCCAGGACCACCCCGGGGAAGTGCTCCTCGGCCCAGGCGGCGAGCCCCTCGAAGCCGGCCCGCACATCGCCGGTGCCGGGCGTGAAGTGCTCCCCGGTGACGACGAGCAGCCGCTGCCCGTCCCCGCCGTACGGCGCGGTGCGCACCGAGCGGGTGTTCTCCTCCGGCGTGATGTACATGCCCTCCGGATCCGGGCCCCGGCCCAGCGGACCCGCCACGACCAGCTCGCGGCGCGGGGAGAGCCGGGCGAACAGCAGGGCCCGGTCGAACACCGGGTAGTGGGTGGCGATCACGACGTCCCGGGCGGTGACCGTGTGGCCCGACTCGGTCGTCACACGGCAGGGCTCGCCGCCTTCCTGCAGCCCGACGACCCGTGTCTGCTCGTACAGCCGGCCACCGCGCGCGACGAGGTCGTCGGTGATCGCCCTCAGGTACCTGACCGGGTGGAACTGCGCCTGCCCGGTCACCCGGACCGCGCCCGCCACCGGGAACGGCAGCCCGGTCTCCGTGGTGAACGCGGCCGGCAGTCCCGCCTCCCGCGCCGCCTGCGCCTCCGCCCGCAGCTCGTCCACGCGCGCCCGGTCCCGCACGTACGTGTACGCGTCCCGGGTCTCCCACTCGCACGCGATGTCCAACTCGGCCACCAGTGCCGCCGCGTGCTCGATCGCCTCCGACTGGGAGCGGGCGTACAGCCGTGCCCCCTCGGGGCCGCGGGTGCGGCGCAGCCGGTCGTAGACCAGGGTGTGCTGGGCCGTCAGCTTGGCGGTGGTGTAGCCGGTGACCCCGGCCGCCGTCCGCCCGGCCTCCAGTACCGCCACCCGCAGGCCGGCCCGGGTCAGCTCGTGGGCGGTGCTCAGTCCGGCGATGCCCGCGCCGACGACGGCCACGTCGACGTCGAGGTTCTCGGCCAGGGCGGGGCGGGGCGGCGCCGGTGCGGTCCGGAGCCAGTACGAGTCGGTGACGTGCCGCTGCTCCTGCATGGCCGCCGGGTACCCACCCGCGGCACCTTCAGCGATCGCCCCCGAACGTGGTGAGGGCGTGGTGACCTCACACGCACCTGCGCGTGAGGTCACCACGCCCGTCCCCTGCCGGCGGTGGGCAGCGGGCCGGCCCACCGGATGTCCGGCCTGCCGCCGCTTCCCGCCGTCAGGGAGTCCGAGCCGGCCTGTGTCAGGCCTTGTTGCTGCAGCCCATGGTCGAGCCGATGTGGGTCGCCTGGGCACCCGGGTCGCCCTCGCCGTTGAGCGCGTTGCCCAGCAGGCCGTTGAGGATGCCGACCTCGCCGAGCACGTCGACGTTCAGGTCGTGGTCCTTGCAGTTGGAACTCTGCATGACGTGCCACCCCCCCTTGTCGTGGTCGTCGCCGTGTTCGTGCTCGTCGGCGTAGGCCGTGCCGGCGGTGACGAGCCCGACGGTGCTGAGGGCCGCGACGAGCACGGCAGCCCTGCGAAGTCTGTGCATGTCATCTCCATGACGTGAGTGTGGATGCGGTCTGCAACGGGGCGACCTCTTACAGTCACGGAGATTATGTGAAAATAGCCCAAAACCGGCAGCGACGCGCCGGTATTTCTGGATCTAGCCCTTCAGCAGCCGCTTCCGGCATTCCGCCACGTCGAAGTCGCCCTTCGGATAGTGCGGGTCCATCTCCCGCAGGTGCTCCAGCAGCAGGCGGCTGATCGCCCAGTTCCGGTACCACTTGCGGTCCGCCGGTACGAGGTACCAGGGCGCGTACGGCGCCGCGCAGCGCTCCAGGGCCAGTTCGTACGCCTCCTGGTAGGCGGGCCACAGGGTGCGCTCGTCGATGTCGCCGGGATCGAACTTCCAGTGCTTGTCCGGGCGGTCCAGGCGGCGCAGCAGCCGGCGCCGCTGCTCCTCGTAGGACACGTGCAGGAAGCACTTGATCACGGTCACTCCGTCGTCGGCGAGGGAGCGCTCGAAGTCGTTGATGAGGCCGTAACGGCTGCCGATCTCGGCGGGCCGGGCCAGGTGCCGTACACGGGCGATGAGGACGTCCTCGTAGTGCGAGCGGTCGAAGATGCCGATCTCGCCCGGCCGGGGCAGGGCCGCGCGCACCCGCCACAGGAAGTCGTGCTGCCGTTCCTCCTCGGTGGGCGCCTTGAACGCCTGGATCCGGCAGCCGGACGGGTTGAGATGACCGATGACGTGCTTGACCGTGCCGCCCTTGCCACTGGTGTCCATCCCCTGGAGCACCAGCAGCACCCGCCGCCGGTCCCCCGCCGTGCCCGCCGCCCACAGCCGCTCCTGAAGGTTCGCCAGGTGCTTGCCCATACGAGCACTGCCGGCGAGCCCGGCCCGCTTCCCGCCCGGGGCGCCGGGAGTGGCCCGCGCGTCGTACCCGGCAAGCACCACCGGCTCGCCGGGCGGAAGGCGCAGCAACTCCCTGAGATCCTTCGCGCTTTCCTTCACCAGGGCATGGTGCGCCCGAGCCCGCCGGTTCCGCCAGCCGTAGCCGTGGACCGGCGGCACGCCAGCCGTAGCCGTGGACCGGCGGCACGCTAGCCGGAGCGGGCCTCTCCGTCACTCTTGGACGCGAGCTGCTGCTGGTTGCCCCGCTCCAGGAAGTGCAGCAGCTCCACCGGGATGGGCAGGACCAGTGTGGAGTTCTTCTCGGCCGACACGGCCATCACCGTCTGCAGCAGCCGCAGCTGCAGTGCGGCGGGCGTGTCGGCCATCTGCTGGGCGGCCTCGGCCAGCTTCTTGGAGGCCTGGTACTCGGCGTCCGCGTTGATGATCCGGGCGCGGCGTTCGCGGTCGGCCTCGGCCTGGCGGGCCATGGACCGCTTCATCGTGTCCGGCAGCGACACGTCCTTGATCTCCACGCGGTCCACCTGGACGCCCCAGCCGACGGCCGGGCTGTCGATCATCAGCTCCAGGCCCTGGTTGAGTTTCTCGCGGTTGGAGAGCAGATCGTCCAGGTCGCTCTTGCCGATGATCGACCTGAGGGACGTCTGGGCCATCTGCGAGACCGCGAACTTGTAGTCCTCCACCTTCACCAGCGCGCTCTCCGCGTCGACCACCCGGAAGTAGACGACCGCGTCCACGCGGACGGTGACGTTGTCGCGGGTGATGCCCTCCTGGGCGGGGATCGGCAGCGTCACGATCTGCATGTTGACCTTCAGCAGCCGGTCCACGAAGGGGATGATCAGGGTCAGGCCCGGCGGCCGTCCGTCACCCGTGACGCGCCCGAGCCGGAACAGCACGCCCCGTTCGTACTGCTTGACCACGCGGGCCGCCATCGCCAGGTACACCACGCCGACACCGGCGGCGGCGGCGATCGCTCCCAGCAGATCCTGGAGCATGATGACCTCCTCGCACAGAGGTCCGTTTGTCTGTTGCTGCAACGATATGCCCGCGCCCGGCCGCGAGGCCACGGCTTGGCGGCGATGGTGCCCGGCCGGCCGGGTCGCCTGGCGCTCGTTTCCCGGCCGGCTGGGCGCTCACCTACGCGGCTGTCGTCATCCGCACCGGCTCCGTGCCCGCCGCGCTGTGCCGTTCCGCCCAGTTCTCCAGGGCCGTACGGCAGGCGTGGTCCAGGTGGTGCAGGCCGGACAGGTCGAGGCGGACGGGGCGGTCCTGGGGCAGGGACTCCAGGCTGTCCAGGATCTTCGGCAGCCGCAGGAAGGTCGCGTTGCCGGACAGGTGTGCGTCGACCGGTCCCGCACCCTTGTCGACGACCTCCAGCTTGACGTGCGAGGCCTCCCAGGCGGTCTTGACCACGGCCAGCGCGAGACCGATCAGCACGCCCTCGAACATGCTGACCGCCACGATCGAGACCGCCGTGACGGACAGGACCAGTGCCTCGCCCCGGTTCTCGCGCCACAGCACCGCCAGCGCCCGGGCCGGGACCAGCCTGGCGCCGGAGTAGACCAGGATGCCCGCGAGCGCCGGGATCGGGATGTACGCGAGCACGCCGGGCAGCAGTGCGGCGAACAGCAGCAGCCACAGGCCGTGCAGGACCCGGGAGGCCTTCGTACGGGCGCCCGCCTGGACGTTGGCCGCGCTGCGCACGATCACCGCGGTCATCGGCAGCGCGCCCAGCAGCCCGCACACGGTGTTGCCGGCGCCCTGGGCGACCAGTTCCCTGTCGTACTCGGTGCGCGGCCCGGAGTGCAGCCGGTCCACGGCCGCCGCGCTGAACAGCGACTCGGCGGACGCGATCAGTGTGAAGGCGACGACCGTGCCGAGCATCCCGACGCCCGCCAGTTCGCCGAACGCGCTGAGCGGCGGCGGCTGGACCGCGCCCAGCAGGCCCTGCACCTCCACCGTGGCCACCGGCAGGTCCAGTGCGAACGTGGCCACCGTGGCGAGGCCGACCGCGGCCAGCGGACCGGGCAGCGTACGCACCCTGGCCGGGACGTGCTTCCACAGCAGCAGTACGGCGACCGTGCCCGCGCACACCGCGAGCGAGGCCGGCGCCGCGCCGTTGCCGAGGACGTCCCGGAACGCCCCCGGGAGCCCGGCGATCTTGCCCGGTCCGGAGTCGGGTGCCTTGGCCGCCAGCGCCGGGTACAACTGCCCGGCGATGAGCACGAGTCCGATCCCGGCCAGCATGCCCTCGACGACGGAGACCGAGATGGCGCGGAAGTAGCGGCCCAGCCTGAGCAGGCCCATGCCGACCTGGAGGAGCCCGGTGGCGAGCACGAGCGCGCCGAGCGCCGGCAGGCCGAACTCCTTGACCGCCTCGAAGACGAGGACGGTCATGCCGGCCGCCGGCCCCGACACCTGCAGGCTGCTGCCGCGCATCAGCCCGGTGACGAGGCCGCCCACGATGCCGGTGACCAGGCCGAGTTCGGCCGGGACCCCCGAGGCGACGGCCACGCCCACGCACAGCGGCAGCGCGACCAGGAAGACGACGAGGGAGGCGGTGAGGTCCTGCCGCGGACACGGGAAGCGGGATATCAGGTTCTTGCTGGTCATCGGCGCGCTCACAGGGACTCGAAGGTGTCGGTCTGCGGGCGGTGCGTCCGTACGGTGCCGGTGTGCACCTCGTAGTACCAGGCGTGCAGCTCCAGTTGGCCCGCCGCGAGCCTGCGCTCGACGCACGGGTACGAGCGCAGCCGCAGCAGCTGGGTCAGGAC
>NZ_JBVJVY010000053.1:0-38718 GCF_055603265.1 Streptomyces sp. NPDC037288 | reverse complement strand
CCGGTGACCGAGGTCCGTTCTGTTTCTCCTCCCCCCCCCCCCCCCCCCCCCCCCCCCCCCCCCCCCCCCCCCCCCCCCCCCCCCCCCCCCGGTGCTGGCCCGGATGCTGGGCGACGCCGACTGATCAGGCGTCAGATCCCGCCCTTCTCCCGCCACAGCGCGGCGAGCGACTGATCGCCGGACACGCTGGGTACGGGCCTGCGGTTCCACAGGGCCAGGTACAACTCGTCGGCCGGTCCGGACAGTTCGGCCTCGGCCTGCCCACTCTCCTCGCGCACGGCCACCGGCGGCTCGGCCGTGAGCCGTACGGTCCACACCGCGTCCGTCCCCGCGCCCGGCGCCCGCACCCGCAGCAGGCGTGGCTCCGGTGTGCGCACGCGGCTTTTGGGCCGGGCGTGGAAACCGCGCAGCAACTCGTCGATGCCGTCCAGCGCGAAGTCCGGCGCGATCGGCGACGCCGTACCGCCGCGCGCGGCCTCGGCGTCGTAGCGGTGGATGGTCGTCTCGTGCGCCTGCCGGCGGGTCCAGAACGCCAGCGGTGAGGGGCTGGGCGCCGGGTGGAAGGTCCAGCACCGCACGTCGGCGGGTGCCGCGGCGAGGGTGTCGACCAGAATGCGGTGGCTGTCCCGGTACCAGTCCACCAGCTCGGCGCCGTCGAGGTCCGGCGGGTCGCCGAGGGGCCGCGGCTGCGGGTGTCCGTCGGCGACGAAGGCCGCGGCCCAGCGGTGCACCGCGCCGGTGTGCCGCAGCAGGTCGCGCACCTGCCACTCCGGGCAGGTCGGCACCTTGGCGTCGGTCCCCGCCGCGGCGGCGGCCCCCGCGAGCAGCCGGCCCTCCCGGTCCAGGGTCTGAAGGAAGTCGGCAGTGTCCATGAGGGTGAGTGTGCCGGATGGAGTGCGCTCGAGGACCGGCGCTTCCGGCGTGAGCTGACGGCTGGTTGCCGCCCCCCGGTACGGTTCGGTCGCGCGGCCCGGGCCATGGCGACCAGGGTGCGCCGAGCAAGGCGGGCACGGCGTGCCCGCGCTGCAGCGCGCCGGCATCCGGAGGCCCCGTGATGTCGCGACACGGTCGAATGACCGGCTGACCGCGCTTCGAACGCCACTCGCGGACGCCGGCATCCGGACGCCCCGTGTTGTCACGGCGCAGCCGTGACCGAGGATCCGCCGACTGCGGTGCACGCACCGCCGCCCGTCCTCTCCGCTACGCGCCTACTGCCCGTCTTCTCGGCTTCGCGCCGACTGCCCGTCCTTCGGCTTCCGCGTGGGCCCTCCGTTCTCGATGCCAGGCGCCGACTGCTCGTCCTCTCGGCTTCCGCGGGGACGGTCCGTCCTCGCGGCTACGCGTCGACCGTCCGTCCACAGGCCTCCGCGCCGACGGCCCGTCCTTCGGCTCCGCCTGGGTCCTCCGCGGTCACGGCTTCGCCTGGGTCCTCCGCGGTCAGGGCTTCGCCTGGGTCCTCCGCGGTCAGGGCTTCGCCTGGGTCCTCCGCGGTCACGGGTCCGCCCGGACCCTCCACCCTCACGCTCCGCGTGGATGGTCCGTTCTCACGCACCGCGGCAACCGCCCATCCGTGGGCTTCCGAGCCCAGCCACCCGCTTCCGCGTCAGCCGCCCATCACCCGTCGCGTGCACACCCCGATGACCGCGGCGACGGCGGCCAGTGCCGCGACGCTGGTGAGTGCCGCCGGGAGGGAGAACCAGTCGGCCATGAACCCGATGGCGGGCGGCCCGAGGAGCATGCCGCCGTAGCCCAGTGTCGAGGCGACGGCCACGCCGGACGGGCCGGTCAGTGCGCCGGCCCGCTCGACGGCGACCGGGAAGAGGTTGGCGAGGCCGAGCCCGGTGACGGCGAAGCCGATCAGCGCCGCCCACACGGAGGGCGCGAGCGAGCCGAGCAGCATGCCCGCCGCCGCCACGGTGCCGCCGGCGATCACCGTACGGGCCCGGCCGAGACGCTCCAGCATGGCCGTGCCGGTGGCCCGGCCCAGGGTCATGGCCAGCGCGAAACACGCGTACCCGGCCGACGCCGCGCCGGCCGACGCCGCGAGGTCCTGCTGGAGGTGGAGCGCGCCCCAGTCGGCCATGGCACCCTCGCCGTAGGCGGTGCACAACGCGACCAGCCCGAAGACGACGACCAGCCCGCGGCCACCGGCCCGCCGCGGCGCGGCACGCTCCGGTGCCGCCTTCGGCGAGGGAAGCCGGTCCGCCGGAGCGGGCGGCTCCTGCCGCAGCAGGACGCGTCCCGCGGCGGCCGTGACGAGCAGCCCGGTCAGCGTGAGGCAGAACAGGTGCCGGGCCGGGGAGAGCGCGCCGGCGACCAGCCCGCCGAGACCGGCGCCGATCATGCCGCCGAGGCTGAACGCGGCGTGGAAGGTCGGCATGATCGGCCGCCGCAACGCGGCCACCAGGTCGACGGCGGCGCTGTTGAAGGCGACGTTGATGCCGCCGTAGGCGGCGCCGAAGAGGAGGAGTACGGCGCCGAGGGCGGGTGCCGAGTGGGTCAGCGGGGGGAGGCTGACGCTGAGGGAGAGCAGGACGGCGCAGACCACGGTGACCGGATGGCTGCCGTAGCGGCGGCAGAGCCTCCCGATGAGGGTCATGGTGACCACGGCACCGGCGGAGACACCGAGCAGGGCCAGCCCCAGGTCGCCGGCGGAGGCGTCGGTCTGCTCCTTGATGGCGGGGATACGGACGACCCAGCCCGCGAAGATGAAGCCGTCCAGGGCGAAGAACGCGGTGAGGGCGGCGCGGAGGGGGGTGAGATCACGGCTGTCACCCGGCACGGCGCTGTGCGGAAGGGTTTTGTTTATTTGCGGCACAAAGTCAGCCTAGGCAGGTACGCGGGGAGTGGGCAAGAGATGTGCCGAGGTTGCGGCGGCCCTGGCCGGCAATGCGCCGCTCGGGACACAGCGCTGCCAGGGCCGCCCGTCCATGCATGGACCGAGGCGGCTTGACCTGCGGCGACTTGTGCTTTCCCGGCACGGCGGCGGCGTCAACACGGTGTGCCGGCCCGCTCGTTCTGCGTACTTTCGCGGTCTCCGGACCCGTGCAGCCGTCGGATACAGGTCGGTTAATGCTTGCTCACGAGCTGGTTGCCGAGGGGTGAGCGGTCCATGATGACCCCATGACGTTGGCCTCGCGCGCGCTCGCGCAACTGGCGACCTGGCCCGACCTGAGGCAGGCGGTCCCGAGCTGCGGCCTGGGACAGGCGGTGAGTTCGGCCCAGGGCGAGATCGCCCACTTCCACTCGGACCGCGATGTCGATCTGCGGCTGACCGACCGGGCCGTCCGCCGGTTCGCCAAGGACTTCAGGGACGCGGGGGCGATCCGGATCGTGCCCGGCTCGCAGTGGGTGACCCTGCGCCTCGACGCCGCGAGCGACGTCGACCTGCTGCTGACCCTGGTGAGCGTGGCGCTCCAGGCCCAGCAGGCCTGGCCCGACCCGGCCGACCGGCCGCTGTTCGGCTGCAACGACCAGCGGGGCGCGGGGTTCGTGAAGGCCGACCTCGGCGCCTTCTGAGGTCGCCGGCCGTCACACCGCCAGGACCCGGACGCCCGCTTCCTCGAAGCGCCGCACCGTCTCCTGCCCCACCGCCGTGTCCGTCACGAGCGTGTTCACCAGTTCCGCCCCGCAGATCCGGGCGAACGCCCGCTGGCCCAGCTTGCTGGAGTCCGCGGCGACCACCACCCGCTCGGCGCGCTCGCACAGCAGCCGGTTGATCGCGGCCTCGGCCTCGTCATGGGCCGCCGCGCCGTGTGTGACGTCGAAGGCGACGACACCGAGCACCGCCACGTCGAGCGTGATCTGCCCGAGCACCCCGTCGGCGAGCGGGCCGATGAGTTCGTACGACTGCGGGCGCGCCACACCGCCCGTCACCACGATCTTGAACTGGGGCCGTACGGCAAGCTCGTTGGCGATGTTGAGCGCGTTGGTGACGATGGTCAGCGCGGGCGAGGCGCTGGACAGATCGCCGCGTACGGCCAGGGCGCGGGCCACCTCCGTGGTGGTCGTACCGCCGGTCAGGCCCACCGCCTCGCCCGGCGCCAGCAGATCGGCCACGGCCTTGGCGATGCGCTGCTTCTCGGAGGCGCGGCGGGCCGTCTTGTAGCGGAGCGGGAGTTCGTAGGACACCCCGTGCACCACCGCTCCGCCCCGGGTGCGCACCAGCATCTGCTGCTCGGCGAGCTGGTCGAAGTCCCGGCGGATCGTCGCCGCCGAGACCTCCAGCTCGGCCGCCGCCTCCTCGACCTCGAGCCGGCCGCGTTCGACGAGCAGGTCCAGCAGCGCCTTCCAGCGGGCGTCCCGGGACATCCGCAGCCTCCGTTCTGACGTGTTCCCGGTGACCCTAGCGCACCTCACTCTGCGCCCGAATGCTTGATTGTGCTCGAAAGCTCGCTATATCTTGCAGGAACAATCAGCAAGGGGGAGGGTATGGGCATGACACATGTCGAGAGCGAGCTGAACAGCCAGCCCGAGTGCTGGATGCGGGCGGCCGAGGCGGCGGGGCGGTACCGGGACGCGCTGCCGGGGCCGGGGGAGCGGATCGCGATCGTGGGCTGCGGTACTTCGTACTTCATGGCGCAGGCGGTGGCCGGCCTGCGGGAGGGCGCCGGCCAGGGCGAGACCGACGCGTTCGCGGCCTCCGAGTTCCCACACGGGCGGTCGTACGACCGGGTGGTGGCCCTCACCCGCTCCGGCACCACCACCGAAGTGCTGGAACTGCTGGCCGAGTTGGAGGGCAGGACACGCACCACCGCCGTCACCGGCGATCCGGACACCCCGGTCGCGAGCGCCGCCGACGACCTCGTCGTGCTGGACTTCGCCGACGAACGCTCCGTCGTCCAGACCCGGTTCGCCACCACCGCCGTCACCCTCCTGCGCGCCCACCTCGGCCTGCACACCGACTCCGTCGTCGCCGACGCGCGCACGGCCCTCGCCACTCCTCTTCCCGAAGGACTGGTCGCCTGCACCCAGTTCACCTTCCTCGGGCGCGGCTGGACCGTCGGGCTCGCCCACGAGGCGGGGCTGAAGATGCGTGAGGCCTCGCTGTCCTGGACCGAGACGTATCCGGCGATGGAGTACCGGCACGGACCGATCAGCATCACCACCGAGGGCACGGCCACCTGGATGCTCGGCGAGGCGCCCGGGGGGCTCGCCGAACAGGTCCGGGCCACCGGCGGGCTGTGGATCGACGGCGGACTCGACCCGCTCGCCGAACTCGTCCGCGTCCAGCGGCTCGCGGTCGCCGTCGCCGCCGCCCGCGGCCTCGACCCCGACCAGCCGCGTCATCTCACCCGCTCGGTGATCCTCGCCTCCTGAGCCCCGACCCGCGCCCCGGAAGGACACCTCACGTGCCCCTCGCTTCCACCGGCGAGCTGGTCACCGCCGCCGCCGCAACCCGCTCCGCCGTCGCCGCGTTCAACATCATCACCCTGGAACACGTCGAGGCCGTCATCGCCGGCGCCGAGTCGGCCGGTGCACCCGTCGTCCTCCAGGTCAGCGAGAACGCCGTCAGGTTCCGCTACGGGCGGCTGCTGCCACTGGCCCGGGCGGCCGTCGCCGCCGCCGAACGCGCCACCGTGCCCGTCGCGTTGCACCTGGACCATGTGCAGAGCGACCATCTGCTGCGCCAGGCGCCCGACGCCGGGTTCAGCTCGGTGATGTACGACGCGGCCCGGCTGCCGTACGCCGACAACCTCTCCGCGACCCGGGCCGCCGCCGACTGGGCGCATGCCCAAGGACTGTGGATCGAGGCCGAGCTGGGTCAGGTCGGCGGCAAGGACGGCAGGCCGCCGCTGGACGCCCACGCACCGGGCGCCCGCACCGACCCCTACCAGGCGTGCGACTTCGTGGCCGGCACCGGCGTGGACGCGCTCGCCGTCGCCATCGGCAGCGTGCACGCGATGACCACCCGCACCGCCGCCCTCGACCACGGCCTGCTCAAACGGCTGTCCGCCGCGCTGTCCGTCCCGCTCGTCCTGCACGGCTCCTCCGGCGTGCCGGACGACGGCCTGGTCGCGGCGGTCGCCGGTGGCATCGCCAAGGTCAACGTGGGCACGGCGCTGAACGTTGCCATGACCGGCGCGATCCGGGACTTCCTCGCCGCCCATCCCGAAGCGGTCGACTCGCGCAAGTACCTCAGCGTGGGCCGGGATGCGATGGCTACCGAGGTCCGGCGGATCATCGGGGTCCTCGGCTAGGCGTCCGTCCGCGGCTCAGCCCCTCTTGACAGCCCTCAGCACCACGAACTTCGGGTCACTCGCCACCAGTTCACAGTTGCCGAACAGCCGCCTCAGCTTCACGTGATACCCCAGATGCCGGTTCCCGATCACCCACAGCTCACCCCCCGGCCGAAGCGAGCGCAACGCCCCCGTGAACATGCGCCACGCCGTCGCGTCGCTCGTCGCCTGGTGGGAGTGGAACGGCGGGTTGTTCAGGACCAGGTCCACAGTGCCCGGCGCCACCCCGGCCAGCCCGTCCCCGACCCGGAACTCCGCGTGCCCGGGCACGCCGTTCGCCTTGTACGTCGCCTCCGCCGAGGCCACCGCCTGGAACGACTCGTCCACGAACAGCACTTCGGCCGTCGGGTCCGCCAGCGCCACCGCCGTACCGACGACGCCGTTGCCGCACCCGAGGTCCACGACGCGGCCCGCTCCCGGTCCGGGCAGGTGCCGCAGGAGGAACCGGGTGCCGATGTCGAGCCGGTCGGCGCAGAACACGCCCGCGTGGTTGACGACCGTACGCCCGGAGACCGCGCCGATGCCGTCCGGGAGCACATAGCTGTACGGCCACGGGTTCTCGGGCCGGTCCGGCGCCGGGCCCGGGGTGCAGAAGATCAGCCGGGCCTTCTGCCGGGCCAGTGAGGTCCGGGTCGGCCCGATGATCCGCTCGAACAACTGGAGCGTGGAGGTGTGGATCTCCTTCACCATGCCGGTGCCGACGACCACCGTGTCCGGGTGCACGGCGGGCGCCAGCCGCAGCAGTTGGTCCTCCAGCAGCGCCAGGCTCTTCGGCACCCGCACCAGCAGCACGTCCACCCGCTCCGGCGGCGGATCCTGGGTGGTGAGCAGCCGGACGGCACCGGGCTCGACCCCGGCCCGCGCCAGGTTCGCCCGGGTCGCCTCCTGGCTCAGGAAGGAGTCGGTGATCTGCGTCGGCCGGTGCTCCGCGAGCGCCGTGACCAGCGCGCCCCAGCGGTCCCCGAGCACCACGACCGAGCCCGTGAGCGGCACCCCCTCCTCGGCCAGGTGCCGCAGCAGGTACGCGTCGGAGGCGTCCCAGGCGCGCAGCCGGTCGCGGGGATCCTCGGGGAAGCGGGACAGCTCGATCTCGCCCCACGGTGTCGTCATACGGTCGCTCATCGTGCCTCCCAGGCTAGCCGAGCCGCAGCTCAGGAGTGGTGGGGCAGGATGGGGGTGTGGACGCGGAGCTGTTTGCCAGGGAGCGCGCGGAGGTCGCGCCGGGCGCCGTGCACGTCCCGGACTGGCTGGACGCCGGCCGGCAGCGCGACCTCCTCGCCGCCTGCCGCGCGTGGGCGCGGCCACCGGCCGGCCTGCGCACCGTCCGCACCCCCGGCGGCGGCACGATGACCGCCCGGCAGGTCTGTCTGGGCTGGCACTGGTACCCGTACGCCTACGCCCGCACGGCCGTCGACGGTGACGGCGCCCCCGTGAAACCGTTCCCGGCCTGGCTCGGCGAGCTGGGCCGGCGCGCCGCGGTCACCGCGCTGGGCCCGCAGGAGCCGTACGCGTACGACATCGCGCTGATCAACTTCTACGACGGCGACGCCCGCATGGGCATGCACCGCGACAGCGACGAGAAGGCGGACGCGCCGGTGGTCTCCCTCAGCCTCGGCGACACCTGCGTCTTCCGCTTCGGCACCACCGGGACACGCGCGAAGCCCTACACGGACGTCGAGCTGCGCAGCGGGGACCTGTTCGTCTTCGGCGGTCCCTCCCGGCTCGCCTACCACGGCGTACCGCGCGTGCACCCGGGCACGGCCCCGCCCGGGCTGGGCCTGGCCGGACGGCTGAACATCACCCTGCGGGTGAGCGGCCTGTAGGGCCCTGTCCGGCGGATCCTGCCGTGGACGCGGGGCCCCATCGCGTCGACGCCCTCCTCCCTGCACCCGGACGCGCCGGATCCCGCTCCCCTGCGCCGATGAGGCGCCGTCACCGTCCCGCGACCTGATCCGCCGGACAGGCCTGGCCGGCGGCGCCGGCCACCGCGGGTGCGGATCATGGGAGACTCGCCTTCATGAGCGGCAAGGCGGATCCCCGGACGGCGGGGGAGAGGACCACCTCGAGAGCGCGGCTGGACCGGGGGCGCGGCGCGCTCGGACCCGCGCTGGAGCTGGTGCACACCGGGCGGGCGCCGACCCGGGCCGTGCTCACCGCGGAACTCGGGGTCACCCGGGCGACGGCGGGGGCGGTGGCCGCCGAGCTGGAGGCGCTCGGGCTGATCCGGGTGGACGCCCGGCCGGGCGCCGCGGCCGGCTCCCAGGGCCGGCCCTCGCACCGGCTGGAGGTCGCCGAGGACGGCCCGGTGGTCCTCGCCGCGCAGGTCCACGCCGACGGGTTCCGGGCCGCGCTGGTCGGTCTCGGCGGGCGGATCGTGGCGACCGCGCCCGGCTGCGAGACCGTCGACGCGGACCCGGCGAAGGTGCTCGGCTCGGTCGTCGAGGCGGGTGCGGAACTGCTGCGCAGGACCGGCCGCCGCTGCGTCGGCGCCGGACTCGCCGTGCCGTCCGCCGTGGCCGAACCGGACGGCCTCGCCCTCAACCCGCTGCACCTGGCCTGGCCCGTCGGCGCACCGGTCCGGCGGATCTTCGCGGAGTGCGTCCGCGCCGCGGGTATCAGCGGCCCGGCCTTCGCGGGCAACGACGTCAACCTCGCCGCGCTCGCCGAACACCGGCACGGCGCCGGGCGGGGCGCCCGGGACCTGCTGTGCGTGGCCACCGGTCACCGGGGCGTCGGTGGCGCGCTGGTGCTGGACGGCCGCCTGCACACCGGCAGTTCGGGACTCGCCCTGGAGGTCGGTCACCTCACCGTCAACCCGGAGGGCAGGCCCTGCCACTGCGGCAGCCGCGGCTGTCTGGACGTCGAGGCCGACCCGCTGGCCCTGCTCGTCGAGGCCGGCCGTGAGCCGGGCCCCGAGGTGTCCCTGCTCCAGCAGGCCGGCGACCTGCTGCGCACGCAGTACGCCGACCCGGCCGTCCGTACCGCCGCCGAGGCCCTGATCGACCGGCTGGGCCTGGGCCTGGCCGGCCTGGTCAACATCCTCAACCCGGACCGCATCATCCTCGGCGGCCTCCACCGCACCTTCCTGGACGCCGACCCCGGTCGGCTGCGCGCGGTCGTCGCCGACCGCAGCCTGTGGGGCCAGAGCGGCGGCGTACCGATCCTGCCCTGCACGCTCGACCACAACAGCCTCGTCGGGGCGGCCGAACTGGCCTGGCAGCCGGTGCTCGACGACCCCCTGGGCGCGCTGCGGTGACCGCTTCGGCCGTGGAAATCCTGCCCGCCCGCCGCATCCGCCTGGTCGAGACGGCCCTGCCGGAGCTGTCGGGCCGCCACCGATCGGCGATGGACCGCGCGTGGGAGCAGGCCGTACGAGCCAACCCGGCCCTGTTCGACGGCCCGGTGGCCGCGCTGACCGGACTCGAACGGGACGGCGCCGACGGCCTGGTGCTGTCCTGGGCACGGGCCACCTACCGGTACCGGGCCCTGCGCCAGGTGCCCGACGCTCCCGCGTACGCGTCCCTGTTCGTGTCCGTGGCACAGCCGGCCGACGACGGACGCCTGACGGTGGGCAGGATGGCGCCCTCGACCGCGGCTCCGGGCCGCTGGCAGCTGCCCGGCGGCACCGTCGAACCGCCTGACGGTGACGGCGGGTTGGATCTCATGACGCTGCGGGCGCACGCGGCCCGCGAACTGGCCGAGGAGATCGGCTCCGACACCCCCGCCGACGCCTTGACGGCGTGGCTGACCACCCGCGGCGGTGGCGGCAACGTCGGCGTGGTGTTCACCGCCCCGCCGCGGCCCGCAGGGGAGTTGCACGACCGGTACGCGGAGCTGGTGAGGACGGAGACCGCCCGGGGCCGCGACCCCGAGTTCGACCGGATCGAGCTGATCGGCCCGACCACCGGCCTGGAGCCGCTCGACGGACCGCATGTCGACTATCTGCGACCGGTACTCGGCGCCTACACGGACGCCTGAGCCCGCACCCGGGGCACCAACCCCGATCACAAGCCAGGGCCGGCACCCGGCCCTGACCGCGGAACCAGCGGTCGGCCGCCTCGCGCACCAGCCCCGGTGCGGCGGCACGAACAGCACCAGGCCGGTGACCGTGACCGTCCGGCCGACCAGGGGATCCGGCAACCGCGCCGGAACACCCGCCACGGCCACACCCGCCTCGCTCTCGTCCAGCCGGGCCGGCGCGCAGATCCGTCGGGGGCGTGGGGACCTGCGCGACCAGCCACAGAAGGGCAGTCACCGCCAGTCGACGGCGAACGCCCGCCCTGGATGATCGGTAAGCACCCGGTCCACCAGCTCCACACCCAACTCCAGCTCGAGCCGCGGCCGAGCCCTGCGCAGCAGATACGGCATGCCGGGCCCGCCGTCGACCGAGCGGCCGCCGGGGACCACGGTGTCGCCGCCGAGCAGCAGCCGGTCGCCGAAACCGGCCTCCGCCAGGGCCCGTACCGCCTCCGGCATCCGCCAGTCGGTTCCGTGGTGGGCGCGGGAGGGCCCGTCGAAGGCCAGCCAGCAGCCCGACGCGGCGGCCTGGTGCTGCACCACCGGGTCGGGGAAGCGGTTCAGATGGCCGAGGATCACCCGGTCGCCGGGCACGTCCAACTCGCCGCACAGCAGGTCGATCACGTCCAGCGCGCCGGTGCCCAGCTCCAGGTGCACGGCGATGGGCGCGCCGGTGGCATGGTGCGCCTCGGCCGCCGCCGTCATGGTCCAGCGGGCGTGCGCGTCGAGTGCGTGGAAGCCGCCCGCCACCTTGATGAGACCGGCACGCACCCCGGTCGTACCGATGCCGTCGGTCAGCTCGGACACGAACAGCTCGGCGAGGCCGGTACCGCGCAGCCTGCCGAGCAACTCGGCGTCGTAGTGCGCGGCTTGATGCAGCCCTGTGGCGCACACCAGCCGCACACCGGTGGCCCGGGACAGCTCCGCAAGCTCCGCCGTCCGCCGTCCCATTCCGTACGGCGTCCACTGGACGACGGCCGCTCCGCCCGCCGCCCGGAACGCGGCCAGCTCGGCCCGCGCCGCCGCCACGTCGTGCAGTTCCTGCCCGGGCAGCTGCGGGCTGCGCAGGAAGAGATGGTCGTGCGCGTCGCACACGCCCAGTTCCTCGGGCGGGATGTCGCCGAGTACCGTGCGGACCCGGCTCACCACTGCCGTCCGCGCGGGAGCCGGTCCCGGCCGGGGGCGGACAGGTGCAGCACCTGGTAGAGGTCACCGTCGGCCTTGGGAGTGTCGTGCTCCCAGAGCGAGAAGTGGACCAGCTCCCAGGCCCGCGTGTCGACGGCGGACGCCGCCAGCACCGCGCCGTCCTCCGCCGCCAGCCGCCCGGTCTCGGCCGCCGCGTCCGCCATGAATGCCGCCAACTCCACGCCGTCCGGCACCGGTTGGCGCCGGCGCACGGCGAACGAGGGTGCGGAACCGGTGGCGGCGCCCTCCTCGAACGCCAGGCCGGTCCACTGTCGTATCGCAGGCCGCCCGAAGTCGTCGACGGGGCGCTGGAAGGACCCTCCCCACAGGAATCCGTTCATGCCCTCCATCGTGTTCCAGAGGTAGAACGGCCCGTACTGGTTCACCGGCGAGCCGTGCACCCCGCGCTCGCGCAGCACGTACGTCTTGATGCCGAGGCCGTCCCAGTCGTCCAGCACAGGGGCGACACGGGCGACGCGGGAGCGGATGATGCCCATGTCGTAGTCCGCGGGCAGGGTGAACTCGTACTGCATGGCGTGCATGTCCCGGGTCCCTTCTCGGGTCTCAGTCTCAGGCGGGGTGGGCGGCCACGTGCGCGTGCCACTCGGTCGTCGTGCCGTCCTCGGCGGCCTCCACGACCGCCAGGTGGGTCATGAAGGTGCGGGGCGCGGCGCCGTGCCAGTGCAATTCGTCCGGCTCGATCCACACCGTGTCGCCCGCACGGATCGCCTCCACCTCACCGCCCTCGCGCTGCACCAGCCCCTCGCCCTCCAGCACGTGCAGCACCTGCCCGTGCGGATGCCGGTGCCAGGCCGTGTGGGCGCCCGGGGCGAAGTGGACGTTGAACATGCGCAGCCGGGACGGAGCCGGGGGCGCGGCTATCTCGTCCAGCCAGACCGTGCCGGTGAAGTTCTCCGCCGGGCCCTGCCGGGTGTCGGGACGCCGCCTGGTGATGTGCACGTGACTCAGTTCTCCCGTCCGGGGGTTCGGGGGGCGAGCAGGGAGAGCAGACCGCGCACCCCGGCGTCGAAGGCGGCGGGGGAGCCGGAGGCGCGGGCGAGGACATAGCCGCCCTGTACGGTCGCGAGGACGGCCGCGCCGATCTCCTCACCGTCCAGCGAGGGTGCGAACTGCCCTTGCCGCTTGCCTTCTTCGACGAGTCCCGCGATCCGCTCCCGCATCCACGCGAGCGTCTCGTCCACCGGTGCGCGCAGCTCGTCGCTGGCGATCACGTCCGGGTCCATGGTCAGCCGGCCGACGGGGCAGCCGCGCAGCACGTCACGCTCGCGCAGCAGATAGGCCTCGATCCGCTCGTAGGGCGTGCCCGGCCCGTTCAGGACGCGCTCCAGCGAGGCGCGCAGCTCGTCGGCGGTGCGCCGGATCGCCGCCCGGGCGAGATCCGGCTTGCCCTTGAAGTGGTGGTACATGCTGCCCTGGCCGGCGCCGGCGCGCTCCAGGATCGCCTTGGGGCTCGTGCCCACGTACCCGCGCTCCCACAGCAGTTCACGGGTGGACTCGATCAGTCGTTCCGGGGTGCTCATGCACTCATTGTACATACTAGTAGTTACAGCCCGCCGGTCCCGGGGGAGCAGCCGCACCCCGCCCCCGTACTCCCGCCGAGGTACGCGCACTGCCGCCGGCCGCACGACGACCCGGACCCCCTGCCGGAGGGAGTCTCGTGGCAAGCCCCGAAGAGCGGGGAAGACCGAGGCGACAACGGAGATGACCCGCGATGCAGAACCTGGCCGACTGGGGCGGCGGCGGACCCGGCCCGTGGATCCTGTTCTTCCCGCTGATCTGGGTGGCCGTCGTGATCGGCGCCGTCACCTTCCTGCGGCGCACCGGCCTGCGCCGCGGCGGCCCCTGGCGTTCGACGGACGGCGGACGGCCCGCGGGGGACTCGCCGCTCGCGGTGCTCGGCCGCCGCTTCGCCTCGGGCGAGATCGACGAGGACGAGTACTGGCGCCGCCTGTCCGTCCTGGAGGAGCGGTTCGGCCGCACGGGCAAGGGAGGCGCGGCATGACCACGACGACGGCACCGCGGGCGGCGGCCCGCGTCGTGGACGCGGTCAAGGTGTACGGCGGCGGCGACACCGCCGTACGCGCCCTGGACGGCGTCGGCGTCTCCTTTCCCGCCGGACGCTTCACCGCGATCACGGGTCCCTCGGGCTCCGGCAAGTCCACCCTCATGCACTGCGCGGCCGGCCTCGACACGCTCACCTCCGGCGCCGCCTACATCGGCGACACCGAGCTCGGCGCGCTCGACGACCGCCGCCGGTCGCTGCTGCGCCGCGACCGGGTCGGCTTCGTCTTCCAGGCGTTCAACCTGGTGCCGACGCTGACCGTCGCCGAGAACATCACCCTGCCCCTGGACCTGGCCGGGCGGCGCGGCGACCGGGAGTGGATCGACGTCCGTGAGGTCCTCGCCCGGGCGGCTGGGAGTCGCCGACCGGTGCGGGAGGCCTATGTCCCGGACACTCCCGGCGCGCCCGCCAGGGCGGGACCGGGAGCCGCGGCGCCGACCGGCGTTCTGGCGGCACCGGGCGCGACGGCGCCCGCGGACGCTGCGGCGACCGGCGCTACGGCGCCTATGGGCGCTGCCGCACCGACCGGTGCCGCGGCGGCCACCGGGATAGCGGAGTGGACAGGGGCGGCCCTGGCCGTCGGTCGCGGCTCCGCCGTGCGGCGCCGCACACTCGCCGGATGCGGCCGCACCACCGCCGGTGCGGACAGCGTGAACCAGACGACCTTGCCGTTCTCGCCGTCCGGCCGTGCCCCCCAGCTCTCGCTGACCGCCGCCACCATGGCCAGCCCCCGGCCACAGGTGGCCAGCGGGCCGGCGTCGGGCGCGACCGCGGCGTCGGCCGGCACCGGAAGCCGTGGATCGTTGTCGCGCACCGAGACGGTGAGCCGGTCCGGTGCCAGCTCCAGCTCGACCGTGCACGACTTGTCGGGCCTCGCGTGCCGGTGGACGTTGCTCAGCAGCTCCGTCACACCGAGCGCGGCCCGGTCTATCAACGCGTCCATGTGCCAGTAGCGCAACTGTGCAGATACGATTCTGCGGACCTGGCCGATCCGCGACGGCAGGGCCTGGAGCTCCACCGTGCAGTGCCTGCTCGGGTGACTGATCACGGCTGCGACTCCCCGATGTAGAGGTCCGAAAGGGACCGGAAGAACACGGAGAACAACGGATCCAGCAGGGTGTTTGCGTCCAAACGTCCGCCTGCTGATGGCCGGCGGGCTGGTTCGCAGCGTTATCGCCGGTAAACCCAGAGTGACGTGAGACCAGCGTGACGCAGCGGATGCCCGTCCGCAACTCGCCGCAACGGACCGCTGCTCACAGGTGCGCGGCCGTACGGCCCAGCGTGTGCGGCCGTACGTTTCCTCAGCCGCCGCGCCCGGCGGCGCGCCGCACCGCCTCGATGAACCGCCGTGCCGCGGGCGGACCCGGCTCGCCCGGCGCGGGGTCGCGCTCGCCCAGCGTCAGCAGGTACCGCTTGCCGTTGAGGTCGGCCAGTGCCTTGTCGTCCGGCCCGAACCACGGCTTGGAGGCGCGCACCGCCTGCACCGGCGCGCTGTCGATCTCGCTGCCGTAGCTGGTGAGCAACTCCAGCCTGCCGTCGTTGATCCGGACCTGCCCGGCCCGGGTGAGCGAACGCAGCCGCTTGCCGATCCGCACGCCCTTGGCCGTGAACTCAGGCTCCGCCATCCTTCGCCGCCCCCTTGCCCGTGTGCTTCTGCGATCCAGTGTGCGCCCCCGTCAGGGCCCCGTCCGACGGACGACCGTCCCGTCGCGTGCAGTCTGCCTCCGTGCGGCCGGGAGCACCAGTACACGCGGGGCGCCTGTGGCAGCCGCCCGGAGCACTCCCGCCAAATGCGCCCCCGGACGCCTCGCGCGCCTGTGCCCCAGGGCGGCTTTGGGTCGCTCAAAGATGCGTTTATGCAGGTGGGAAGCGGTCTTAAAGATGCCTATGCTCGAGGGTGCCGGCCGCGCGAGGCGTCGTCGGCGCCCAGCGTAAGGAGCACCGCCGTGAGCACCACCCACCAGACCCGGACCGGCGCGACCCTCGACGTCGACCGCAGCGACGCCGCCTATCGCGACTGGCTGAAAGAAGCCGTCCGCAAGGTCCAGGCCGACGCCAACCGCTCGGCGGACACACACCTGCTGCGCTTCCCGCTCCCCGAGCACTGGGGCATCGACCTCTATCTGAAGGACGAGTCGACACATCCCACCGGAAGCCTCAAGCACCGCCTCGCCCGCTCCCTGTTCCTCTACGGCCTCTGCAATGGCTGGATCCGTCCCGGCCGACCGGTGATAGAGGCCTCCAGCGGCTCGACCGCCGTCTCCGAGGCCTACTTCGCGAAGCTGATCGGCGTGCCCTTCATCGCGGTGATGCCGCGCACGACCAGCGCCGAGAAGTGCCGACTCATCGAGTTCCACGGCGGCCGGTGCCACTTCGTGGACGACTCCCGCAAGATGTACGAGGAGTCCGCACGTCTCGCGGTGGAGACCGGCGGCCACTACATGGACCAGTTCACCTACGCCGAGCGGGCCACCGACTGGCGCGGCAACAACAACATCGCCGAATCCATCTTCCGTCAGCTGGAGTTGGAGCGGTTCCCGGAGCCCGCGTGGATCGTCGCCACGGCCGGCACCGGCGGCACCTCCGCGACCCTCGCCCGCTACGTCCACTACATGCAGTACGACACCCGCATCTGCGTCGCCGACCCGGACAACTCCTGCTTCTTCGAGGGCTGGACCACCGGCGATCCGGACGTCACCTGCGACTGCGGCTCCCGGATCGAGGGCATCGGCCGCCCGCGCATGGAGCCGAGCTTCGTGCCCGGCGCGATCGACCGGATGATGAAGGTCCCGGACGCGGCCAGCGTCGCCGCCGTACGCGCCCTGGAGCGGGCCATCGGCCGCAAGGCGGGCGGCTCCACGGGCACCGGACTGTGGAGCGCGCTGAAGATCGTCTCCGAGATGGTGGCCGCAGGGCGTACCGGCAGCGTCGTCACCCTGCTGTGTGACCCGGGCGACCGCTACCTCGACAAGTACTACTCCGACGCCTGGCTCGCGGCGCAGGGCCTGGACGTCACGCCGTACACGGCGGCGATCGAGACCCTGCTGACGACAGGGGTGTGGCCGGACTGAGCCGGCGGGAGGGTCAGCCCAGGCGCCGGTCCAGGTGCGCGACCGCACCGCGGAAGGCGCGGCCCAGCCCCGGGCGGGCGAGAGTCCACAGCAGGCGGAACGCCGCCGTCCCGTCGAGCGCGAAGGTCATCTGCACCCGGGTCCCGGTGCCGGCCGGGGCAAGTCGCCACTCCTCGACCCAGGCGCGCGCGCCCGGCATGTTCGTCACGTCGACGCGATAGGCGTACAGCTCCGGCGCCTTGGCTGCGACCACCGACTCCTCGAAGCGGCCGCCGCCGCGCAGCCGCACCTCGCGACCGCCGCCGGCCGGCCGGACGGAAGCCACCCCGGGGAACCATTCCGACCAGCCGGCCGGGTCCTCGGCGAGCGCGCGGAAGACCTTCTCCGGCTCCGCGGCGATCTCCCGGGCGAAGACCAGGCGTACAGGGGCCGTCTCGACGAAGTCGATACCGACCGGGCGCAGACGATGAGCCATGGTGCGAAACCCCCTCGGGAAGCCCCTTCGCGGAACGGGGTGTTGCGCCGCCAGCCTAACTGGCACACCGTCAGATGTCGTCGGTGTAGTGGCCCTCCGCGTCCGGCTCGCCCGCCACCAGCAGCCGCGGCAGGTGTTCCGAGATCTCCGCCCGGGCCTCGGCCGGCAGCCCCGCGTCGGTGACGAGCGTGTCCACCTGCTCCAGCGCGGCGAAGGAACTCAGGCCCACCGTCCCCCACTTGGTGTGGTCGGCGACCACCACGACCCGGCGTGCCGAGTGCACCAGCCGCCGGTTCGTCTCCGCCTCCGCGAGGTTCGGTGTGGACAGACCGGCCTCCACCGATATGCCGTGCACCCCGAGGAACAGCAGATCGAAGTGGAGGGCCGCGATCGCCTGGTCGGCAACGGGCCCCACCAGCGAGTCCGACGGGGTCCGCACGCCGCCGGTCAGCACCACCGTGGCCGCGCCCTGCCGCTGGCCCGAGGTGCGCTGCGCCGCGTGGAAGACGTCCGCGACCCGCACCGAGTTCGTCACCACGGTCAGGTCGGGCACCTCCAGCAGGTGCTGCGCGAGCGCGTACGTCGTCGTACCTCCGGACAGGGCGATCGCCGTGCCCGGGGTGACCAGCTTGGCGGCGGCCCGGGCGATGTCCTCCTTGGCGGTCAGCTCCAGACCCGACTTGGCCTCGAACCCCGGCTCGTGGGTGCTCGCCTCGACCACGGGCACTGCCCCGCCGTGCACCTTCTCCAGCACACCCTGACGGGCGAGGGCGTCCAGGTCACGGCGGACGGTCATGTCCGACACGCCGAGCTTGCGGGTCAGTTCGTTGACCCGCACACCGCCCCGGCGCCGGACCTCGTCCAGGATCAGGGCGCGGCGCTGCTCCGCGAGGAGGTTCTGATTCTCACTCACGTACGCTCCGGTCCTTTCGCCGCCATCCGTCCGACACACCCGGCGCACCGCCCCCGACCAGGAGCTTCCATCCGGCGGAGATGCGCGGGCGTCCCATCCTTTCACGGGTCGGTACGGGTTGCGCCACACCTGTCACGGGCCGCAGGTGCCCCTCGGGCCACATGTGCCACCCGCGCCCCGGCGCTCCCGCCGCCGTCACCCGGATCGGGGAGATTCCCTGACAAGGGGTGCACGCAGCCGGCGCAGCCGAGATCCTAGGCCCGCATCGGCACAGGCCTTCGGGCGCGTCACGGGGGTGCGAGAACAGTGGACCGCACACGGGAAAGCCCCAGTGGGGAGCAGGCGGACAGCGCTGCGGGGCCGGCGGACGACCGGCCCGGCCCGCCTCCCGCGCCGGAGGCCGAGCTGGAGCTGATGGTGCACGGGGTGGGCGGGACCACCCCCGAGAAGATGCTCGGCGACCCGCGTACCGTCCGGATCACCGGTGACGACACGGCCGCCGTCTTCCGGCGCGCCGAGGACGTGGCGGCGAAAGGATCCCGGGACGAGCCGGTCCGGGAGGCGTACGTCTGGTGCAACCTCACCTCCGGCGACGGCAGCCGCGCCCTGTGGCTGGTGTTGCTGCCGTTCATGGTGGTCAACCTCGCCCACTGGATGCGCCCCGCCGTAGCCGGCCGGCACCGCGGCGTCCGTCTGTACGGCCTCCTCGTGCGGCTGGCCGCCCTCACCCTGACCGTGCTCCTGGTGGCCGCCGTCTGCGAGGTGGCCCTGGACCTGGTGGCCTGGCAGTGCGCCGGCGTCCATGACTGCGTCCGACGCCACTCCTGGCTGACCTTCCTCGCGCCCCGTGCCTCCGCGGCCTTCGACGGGCACGGCAGCTGGTGGAGCCTGCCCGGCCGCCGGCTGGCCCTTGCCGCGCTGGTGCCGACCGCGCTGACCTGCCTGCTCTGGTACCTCTCGCACCGAACCTGGAGCGCGTACGAGTCCCACCAGCCGATGTCCCACGACCCCGGACCGGACACCGACGGCAGCGCGCTGGCCATGCCCGGCTTCTGGTACGGGCGCCGCCTCGTGGCCCGGCTGCGCGCCGCGCACACCGCGGCGGCCCTGCTGACCGTCGCCGCCGCCCTGGCGACCCCGGCGGCCCGCTTCGACCACCAGCCGGGCGGCCCCGCCGCCCTGCAGTGCGTGAGCGGGCTGCTCACCGCGGCCCTGCTGGCCTGGGCGGCGGCGGTGGTGGCCGTGGTCTGCCGCCGGGGCCGCAGCGAGATGCGCCTCGATCAGCAGACCGACCGGCACCTCGTACGACTCCTGCCGCTGGGCGCGTTCGCCCTGCTGTTGCTCACCGTGGTCTACGCCGGCTGGGCCCGCCCCGGCTGGCGGTCCACCGGGCGGCTGCCGGGCGACCCGGCCTTCGGGGCCCTGATGCTGACCCAGGGGCTGCTGGTCGTCGCGCTCGCCGTGGTGGCCCGGTATCTGCACCGGCGCACTCCCGATCCGCGCGCCGGGATGCGTGGCCTCGGCGGACCGGCCGTCGCGCTGCTCGCCTGCGCGCTGGGCGGTGTGATGTCCGGCGGGCTCGCGCAGCGCGTCGCGGACTGGCTGGACGGCACCCGCGCCCTGCTCCCCGGGCCGCCCCTCCTGCTGACCTGGCAGGCGTCCACGATCCCGCCGGTGCTCGCGGTCCTGCTGCTCCTCGCCGCCGGGCTGGGGACGCAGACCGCCCGGCTGGCCCGCGCCGAACGCGACCGCGTCCGCCACGAGCACCCCGGCGAACCCGAGGACCCCGGCCGTACCCGCGCCATCGCCCATGTCCGCGCGATGGCCACCCTCACCGACCGGGCACCCCTCGTCGTCGCCGTGCTCACCGCCACCACCCTGCTGCTCGGCGGTGTGGCGCTGGCCGGCGCGCTGACCACACGGACGACGCCCGACGGAGCGGCCCGCCGCACCTACGACGCCCTCCAGGCCGTCGCCGAGACCTCGCAGGCGCTGGGATCCTGGCTGGTCGGCCTCGGCTTTGTGCTCTTCGTGACCTGGGGCAGGCGTGCCTACAAGGACGCCTCGGCACGGCGCACGATCGGCATCCTGTGGGACGTCGGCACCTTCTGGCCGCGGGCCGCGCACCCCTTCGCACCGCCCTGCTACGCCGAGCGCGCGGTACCGGACCTGACCTGGCGCGTCGCGACCTGGACGCACCGCACCGGAGGCCGTCTGGTCCTCTCCGGTCACTCCCAGGGCAGCGTCCTGGCCGTGGCCGCCGCCTGGCAGCTGCCCCCGTCCGTGCGCGGCCGGATCGCTCTGCTGACCTACGGCTCCCCGCTGGAGCGCCTGTACGGCCGCTGGTTCCCGGCCCACTTCGGACCGCCCGCGCTCGCCGCCCTGCACCGCGACGTCGCCTGCTGGGGCAACCTCTACCGCCGTACCGACCCCATCGGCGGCCCCGTCCGCGTCCCCGACGGCGTGACCCCGGAGGTCGACCACGCCCCTCTGCGGGACCCGCTCATCTACGGCCGCACACCCGAGCACCCTCTCCCGGCGCCCATCCTCGGTCACTCGGACTACCAGGCGGACCCGGCCTTCGGCCGCACACGGGCCCGCCTGCTGAGCCGGCTGCACCCGGAACTGCCGGCACCGCGACCGGAGCCGCCGGCCCCGCGGTGACGCCCGCCAGGCCGGTGCTCGACTGCTCAACGACCGGGAAACGTGTGCGGCCGGACGCTCAGGGCAGCTCCGGCAGGTCCTCCGCGAACAGCAGGGTCAGGTCGTCGGTGCTGGGGTCGTCCAGCTGGGCGACACGGCCCGCGTGCCGTTCCACCATCGCCTCGAAAGTCTGCCGGGCGGTGCGGCCGTTGCCGAACGCCGGGCCCTTCGGGAGGACCGTGAAGTACTTCAGCAGCGCCTCGGACGCGCCGGGTGCCAGCCGGTACTCGTGCTCTTCGGCCTGCTGGTCCACGATCCTGAGCAGCTCCTCGGGGCCGTAGTCGCCGAAGGTGATGGTGCGGGAGAAGCGGGAGGCGACACCGGGGTTGACGGACAGGAAGCGCTCCATCTCCGCCGTGTAGCCGGCGACGATCACCACCACCGCGTCCCGGTGGTCCTCCATCAGCTTCACCAGGGTGTCGATGGCCTCCTTGCCGAAGTCACGCCCGCCGTCCTCCGGGGACAACGCGTACGCCTCGTCGATGAACAGCACACCGCCGCGCGCCTTATCGAACGCCTCCTGGGTGCGGATCGCCGTGGAGCCGATGTGCTCACCGACCAGGTCGACCCGCGACACCTCGACCAGGTGCCCCTTCTCCAGCACGCCGAGCGAGGCGAGGATCTCGCCGTAGAGCCGGGCCACCGTCGTCTTGCCGGTGCCGGGAGAGCCGGTGAAGACCAGATGCCGCTTGACCGAGGCCGCCTTCAGACCCGCCTGCTGCCGCCGCCGGCCCACCTCGATCATGTCGGTCAGCGCCCGCACCTCCCGCTTGACGCTCTCCAGGCCCACGAGCGCGTCCAGTTCCCCGAGCACGTCCTTCGACGTCCGCACCGGCTTGTCCGGCGCGGCGGCGGCGATCAGGGGCTCCTGCTCCGTGCTGCGCTGCCCGGGGATCGAACCGAGCACCCCGGGGGAGTGCGACACCGTCTGTACGGCGGCCTCGCGGGCCGGGGACGGCCGCAGACCGCCGCTCTCGTCACTGGTGCAGTCCTCCACCACCGGACCCGTCCCGGACCCGGCGTCCGGGCCCGCGTCCGCGAACTCGTAACCACCGCGCGCACAGCGCTCCGTGCGGCACCTGCGCAGCGTCGCACGGCAGCCGTCGATCACATGGAAGCCGTAGCCGCCGCTGCCGCTGACCCGGCAGTTCAGGAAGCTTCCGCGACCGCCCGCGGAGATGTAGAAACCCGCCTCGGCGGGGGAGTCCACCGTGCAGCGCTCGATGGTCGGATCGGCGCCCTTGGTGACGATCACACCGGTCTGGGTGCCGTCCAGGGTGCAGTTGTTCAGCGTGCCGCCGCTGCCGTGGTCGCGGAACCACGCTCCGGTCGCCGCCTCCCGGATCCGGCAGTCGTCGAGCTGCGCGGTGGCCCCGTCGCTCACCGACACCGCCGTGTTGCGCACCTGCGACAGGTCGCTGTCCACGACGTCCGCGCGCGAACCGCGGTCCAGTACGAACAGGGCGTCCGGCACGTCGTGCACCCGGCAGGACTCGAGGACGGCGGTGGCGCCGTCGCTGATCCACACCGCCGGATAGTCCCCGGTGCTGTCGAAGATCTCGCACTGGTTGGCGTCCACCCGGGTCCCCGGGTCCCACACCGACAGGCCGTTGCGCCCGAACTGACGAACCGTCGTGCGGGTCAGCGTGAGCACCGAGCGGGAGCGCAGGTCGACCGCGTTCTCCGGGATGTCGTGGATGCGGCAGTCGGCGAGCGTGAGCACCGCGTCCGTGTCCAGGGTGACGCCGTCGGCGGTGGTGCGGTGCACATCGCAGTCGGTCAGATGAGCCGTGGCCCGCTGGGTGACCTGCACGCCGGAGCCGCGGACCTCGTAGATCTCGCAACCCACCGCCTCCAGCGACGAGTTCTCGCCCGTCGCGGTCAGCCCGGTCCCGGAGGCGTGGTGCACCCGGCAGCGCTCCAGGCGCGGGCGGGCACCGCCCCGCACGGCCACGCCCGCCTGCCCGGCCGCGACGACCTCGCACTCCTCGAACACCCCGCTCGCGCCGTCGAGCACGGCGATGCCGATGCCGGCCGGGTTGTCGACGGTGCACCGGCGCACGGTGGGACGGGCGCCGCCGCGCACCTCGATACCCGCCGCGGACCGGGTGACGATCCGCACGTCCATCAGCTCGGGCGTGCCCTCCTCGACCAGCAGCGCGGGCGCCGCCGCGTCCTGTCCCTCCACATGGAGGTCCTGCACCACGGCGGAGGCGCACACGGTGAGCGGCACACCGTCCACGGGCGCGATCCGTACCGAGCCGGGTGATCCCTCGGGGCCACGGAGCGTCACCGCCCGCTGCACGACGAGGTTTTCCCGGTAGGTGCCCGGGGCGATGGTGAGGACGTCGCCGTCGGTGGCGGCCTCCAGGGCGGCGGCGAGCGAGGCGTACTCGCCCGTGCGGCGCCGCCACCGCGACGTACCGGTGTGCGTCACCTGGACCGTGCCCTGTGCCATGGCGTTGCTGTGCCCCCACCTCGTCGTCCTGACGGCTCGCTCCCGGAGGGGCCGCGCCGCCGGTGCCGGGACCGCGACCGTGCTCAGCCCCTGGGGCTGGTGCGCGTTCGCACTCCCGAAGCTGCGTGCCTCTGCGGTTCGCTCGTCCGCGGGTTGTCGCCGAAAGCGCTTCGGCCGGTCCACCGTAGCGTGTGCGTGCAGGGTGGGTTGACCAGAGCCGGAAGGCCGTCAGCTGCCGGTGCCCGCCTTGCCCCAGTCCGGGCCGGCCCGGTCCCAGGCCTGGTCCCAGCGTGCGTACCGTATGCGGACCATGTGCCAGACGGTCAGCCGCCGGGCGGCTTCGACCAGGCCCGTGGCCAGCAGGGCCGCGCCGATCCCGGCGAGCACCGCGTGTGTCGTCGCGGTGGGGGAGTCCAGCGGGCGGGTCGTTATTCGGCCCTGCGGGTCCGTCCAGAGCCTGAAGTGGTCCCCCGTGTGCGGGGACTTGAGGTCCGCCAGGGTCGGGCCGTGCCGGTGGGTGCCGTCCGGTGCGGTCCAGTCCGCCAGAACACGGCGGTGGGTCTCGCGCGCCGTGGAGGTGTCGGGGTCGGTCTCCAGCGGGACCTGACCCAGGTCACGCATCACCGTGGCCGTGACGAGGTGGCGTGTGCGCTGCTGCTCGCGCACGGACCGCTGCAGCGAATGCTGGGCGGCGGCGCCGACCAGCCATGCGGTCACGGGCGCGGCCACGGCGATCAGCACGAGCGCCACGAGGGCCACCCACGCCTCGGCCAGATCGGTCGTGCGCCGCAGCGGATTGCGCCGCCAGCGCCACAGGCCACTGATCGCCCGCACGTCCCCACCCCCTCCCGCTCCGTCATAACCCCCCGCGCGGGCGCGCATCCGCGGCCCGGCGCAAGAGAGAGCGACATCACGTCAGCCGCGGACGGTCCCGCACGCGGCCTCTCAGGAATCTCTCGTGCTTCTCCCAACGACGGGGACCCCCCTCCGGTTCCCCCGCCATCGAGCCGGGGCGGGTGCTACTCCAGCACCCGTACCGGATCCCCGACCCTGATCGTGCCGGTCGAGAGGGGCACGAGGTTCTGGCCGAAGATCAGCCGCGCGCCGGCCTTGCGGTGGCGCGCCAGGGTCCGCAGGGGCTCTCGGCCGCGCACGGCGGTGTCCTGGTCGACGGTGGTGACGACACAGCGTCCGCTCGCCTTCGCGACGCGGAAGACCACGTCACCGACGGAGATCCGCGACCAGTGGTCCTCCGCCCAGGCATCGGCGCCGGCGACGACGACGTTGGGCCGGAAGCGGTTCATCGGCAGCGGGCCCTCGTGGGCCTGGGCGCCCTCGGCTATCAGGGAGTTCAGGGCGTCGAGGGAGGCGGTCGTGGTGATCAGCAAGGGGTAGCCGTCGGCGAAGCTCACCGTCTCGCCGGGCAGGGCGTACTCGGGATCGACCGGGCGGCGGGTGGCCGGATCGTCCATGTGGACCAGGCGGACGTCCGTGCGCAGATAGGCGCTGCACCAGGTGTGTGCGGCCTCGGCCGCCGGGACCGCCTCGACCTTCGTGCCGAAGACGTTCACCGGCACGGTGCCGGCCGGCTCGGGCACCGACACCGTCAGCGGTGCCTGACCGGGCGCGGACAGACGAACGCCGCCGCCGGGCAGAAGCTCGGCGGCGGCCAGCGCGAGACGCGGCTGTTCGCGTTGTGTGACGACCTTTCCCCCGTCGTCGATCAGTGTCCAGCGCCGGTCTCCGGCCAGGCCCCAGGGCTCCACCACAGCCTCCCGGGGTGCCTGGCCCCGGAACGCTTTGACCGGATGGACGTGAATCGACTGCACTTCGGCGTTCTCCATGACGCCATCGTGCCAGGAGGCACCGACAGCGCCGGTGCGCCGGTCAGTAGCCGCGGTACTGCTGGTTGTTGTACGGGTCCTGGTAGGGGGCCGGCGCGGGCCGCGGCGCGGCCGGGCGCATCGCCTCGTATCCCGTGCCCATCCCCATCGGGCGCTGCTGCTGCGGGGCCTGCGGGCCGGGGTAGCCCCGCGGGGCGCTCGCCTGTTGCGGGATGTAGGCCGTGGGCGCCTGCTGCAGCGGTGCGGGCTGAGGCATCTGCGGATAGCCGTAGGCGGGGGCCTGCGGCGAGGGGCCCGCCGGGAGGGCGGGAAGTGCCGACGGCAGAGCGGGCAGGCTGCTGCCCGTGTCGTAGGACCCGGGGACCCGGATCGGGGCGATCTGCGGGGTGCCCCGCTCGGCCACGAGTGAGTCGTAGATCGGGGTGTCCGGGAAGGAGGCGGAGTAGTAGCCGCCACCATAAGTGGAGCGGGGGGAGGTCATGGCACATAAGTTAAGCCCACGATGTGCTCGTTGGGGAGACCGATAAGAGGGTTGTTTTCCGTGCCTGCAGTGACCGGGGATCCCTAATCCGAGCGAACTCGGCAAAAATGGACGTCGGTCGACGTTTTAATCGTGTAAAGGGCGAGCTCCTACGGGGTTACCGCCAGTTGACCGGCGATCTTCCGGTGCCGGCATGGGAGCCTGCCGTACCCGGGAATAGGTTGTCCCGGTACGGATCACCTGGACGACCCGGGGTGCCCGGAAGCCGACACGGATGGGGGCGGACATGTCAATGCCGAAAGGGTCGAACACACCGGTGCCGACCACGGCCCTGCGCGTCGAACTGGGCTGGCGCTCGGGACCCGGCGTGCCCGACGCGGACGCCTCCGCGCTGCTGCTCGCCACCGGAAAGGTCCGCTCCGACGCCGACTTCGTCTTCTACAACCAGCCCGCCCACCCGTCCGGCGCGGTGCGCCACGAGGACAAGAGGACGACCGGTGCGGGGGTGACGGACACCCTCTGCGTCGACCTCGCGCGCGTGGAGGGCACGATCGAGCGGATCGTCCTCGCCGCCTCCGCCGACGGCGGGACCTTCGGGCAGGTCCCCGGCCTCTACATCGAGGTGACCGAGGCCGTGACCGGACGGACGGTCGCCCGCTTCGACAGTCCGGGCGCCACCGTCGAGACGGCCTTCGTGCTCGGCGAGTTCTACCGCCGCCAGGGCGCGTGGAAGTTCCGCGCCGTCGGCCAGGGATACAGCAGCGGACTCGAAGGCCTGGCAACGGACTTCGGTATCACCGTGGACGAACCCCAGCCCGCCGCACCGTCCACCGCGGCGGCCTCGGCCACGCCCCCGCCGCCCCCGCCGACGACAGCCCCGGCACCGGCGCCCGCGCCCGTGCCCTCGGCCCCTTCCACGGCTCCTCCGGCTCCCGCGCCCCGGCCGGTCCGCCTGTCCAAGGTCACGCTCACGAAGACGGCGCCGTCCGTCTCGCTCGCCAAGCAGGGCGGCACCTCCGGTGCCATGCGGGTGAACCTCAACTGGCGGATGCGCAAAGAGGCTTCCGGTTGGAGCAGATGGGGAGGCGGACAGGGAGACCTGGACCTCGACCTGTGCGCCCTGTACGAACTCGCCGACGGCCGCAAAGGCGTCGTCCAGGCCCTGGGCAACGCCTTCGGGTCGCTGCACCGGCCGCCGTACATCCACCTCGACGGCGACGACCGTACCGGTGCCGTGGCGAACGGCGAGAACCTCACCATCAACCTCGACCACACCCGGGACTTCCGGCGCATCCTCGTCTTCGTCACCGTCTACCAAGGCGCCAGCTCCTTCGCCGACCTGCACGCCACCGTCACCCTCCAGCCGCAGCACGGCGCCCCGATCGACTTCTCGCTCGACGAGTGCACCGTCCCCTCCACGGTGTGCGCGCTCGCCCTGATCACCAACACGGGCGGCGACCTCCTCGTGCGGCGCGAGGCGCGGTACCTGGTGCCGGAGCGCGGAGTCAGCCCGCAGCGCACCATAGACCGTGCCTACGGCTGGGGCATGAACTGGACGCCCGGCCGCAAGTGACCGGGGTCAGCCCTCGTCGGGCACGGCGTCGGGACGCGTGTACGTGCGGCCCTTCCAGGCGGCCCCGCGCCCCCGGTAGTGCTGCACGGCCGAGTCGACCGTCATCAGCAGGTACAGCAGCGCGGTGAACGGCAGCAGCGGCGCCAGCCACAGCGGCTGCCGGTAGTAGCGCAGCATCGGCAGGTACGTCCCCGCCATCACCGCCCACGCCACAGCGCCGGTGACGGCCGTCGCCGTACCGCCGCCCGCCGCCCCGACGGCCACCGCGGCGGGCGGCACCAGGTAGACCAGCGCGAGCCCGGCGACCGTACCGAGGAGCAGCAGCGGGTTGTGGCGCAGCTGGGCGTAGGCGCTGCGCGAGACCATCCGCCACAGGTCGTGCAGCCGCGGATACGGCCGCACGCTGCCCACCCGGTCGGCCAGCCCCAGCCAGACGTGCCCACCGGCGTCCTTCACCGCACGCGCGAGCGCGACGTCGTCGATGACGGCGTGCCGGATGGACTCGGGGATGCGCGCCTTCTCCGCCATCGCGGTGCAGAGCAGGACACAGCCGCCCGCCGCCGCGGCCGTACGCGAACCCCTCCGGCCGATCCACCGGAAGGGATACAGCTGCGCGAAGAAGTACACGAACGCCGGGACCACCAGCCGCTCCCACACGCTCTCCACCCGCAGCCGCGCCATCTGCGACACCACGTCGAAGCCTCCGGCACGGGCCGCCGCCACCAGCGCGCGCAGGCTGTCCGGCGCGTGCGCGATGTCCGCGTCCGTCAGCAGCAGGTACTCGGGATCACGCGCGCGTGCCTGACCGATACCGTGCCGCACCGCCCACAGCTTGCCCGTCCAGCCTGCCGGCGGTTCGCCCGGCGAAACAACGGTCAGCGGCAGCCCGCCCTGCCGCCGGGACAGCTCGCGCGCCAGCTCCCCGGTTCCGTCGGTACTCCCGTCATCCACCAGGAAGACCTCCGCCCGGCCCGGATAGTCCTGCGTCAGCAGCGACGGCAGGCACGCGGGCAGCACGGCGGCCTCGTCGCGGGCGGGTACGACCACACAGACGGACGGCCACGCCTCCGGGTCCCGGCGCCTCGGCAGCCGGACGTCCGTGCGCCAGAAGAAGCCCTGGCACAGCAGCAGCCAGCACCAGGCGGCCAGCGACACGACGGTGATCCACAGCAGGGCGCTCACCCCCGCAGTCTGCCCCACCCGAGAGGGCCGCACGGACCGATCGTCTATCGTGGCCGGGTGAAGATCGCGCTCATGGACTCCGGAATCGGCCTGCTCCCGGCCGCCGCCGCGGTACGGCGGCTGCGGCCCGACGCGGATCTCGTGCTCTCCTGGGACCCGGACGGGATGCCCTGGGGGCCACGCACTCCGGAGGACATCACGCAGCGGGCCCTCGCCGTGGCCGGGGCCGCCGCCGCCCATGAGCCCGATGTCCTGATCGTCGCCTGCAACACCGCCTCCGTGCACTCCCTGCCGCAGATGCGGGCCCGTTTCGAACCGGATCTGCCGATCATCGGCACCGTGCCGGCGATCAAGCCGGCCGCGGCGGGTGGCGGCCATGTCGCGATCTGGGCCACCCCCGCCACCACGGGCAGCGCCTATCAGCGGAACCTGATCGCGCAGTTCGCCAGCGGAGTGGCCGTCACCGAGGTGGCCTGCCCCGGCCTCGCGGACGCGGTGCACCACGCGGACGAGGCCGCGATCGAGGCCGCCATCGCCTCGGCCGCCGCGCGCACCCCCGAGGACGTGACCACCGTCGTCCTGGGCTGCACCAACTACGAGCTGGTCGGCGAACGCATCCGGGAAGCCGTCCAGCGGCCCGGCCGTCCGCCGCTCATACTGCACGGCTCCGCCGGGGCGGTGGCCGCCCAGGCCCTGCGCCGGATCGGAGCGGAGCCGGACCCGGCCGCCGTCGCCGACACCACCCTCACGGTGCTGCTCAGCGGTCGCGAGGCCACACTCCCGGACACGGCTCTGTCCTACGGCGAAGGCCGTTTCCTGCAGGCGGTCAGCCCCGTCCGCTGACCGGCCGCGCGACGCGCGACCGTGCCCGGGTGCGCCCTGGCCCACTCGGGTCAGTCACCCTCCGCCACGCCCTACCCGCGCAGCGAAACCTGAGTAACCTCATAAACATGAGGGACCGCCTCCACGCCGACGACAGCCCGGACCCCGACGTCTGGACCGGGCGCGCCACGAACCGCGTCCAGTGGCTGCTGGCGCTGGTCGGCGCGGCCTGCATGGCGCTCGGTATCGAGCTGGCGGTGGACTCGGCGTGGACCTCCGGCGTCGCCCCGCTGGTGATGTCCGTCGTGGGCTGCATCGCCGCCGGTCTGCTGGTCCTCTTCGGCACGCTCGCCTTCGTGCACGTCGATCTCAGGCTCGACAAGGAGTCCCTCGAGGTCCGCTGCGGTCACATAGGGCTGCCGCGCCGCCGCATCCCGCTCTCGCACGTGGCCGGTGCCGACTTCACCGCCCTCGTCACGCCCAGGCACTGGGGTGGCTGGGGCTACCGGTGGCGGCCCGAGATGGGCACCGCCGTCGTCGTACGCCGGGGCGAGGGCGTCGTGCTGCGCCTGTGGGACGGCCACACCTTCACGATCACCGTCGACAACGCGGAGTCGGCGGTACGGGTCATCAGAGCCCGGCTGCGGACGACCGGCCCGCGTTCGGCCCGCTGAGGCCGCGCACCGCGCACCGGCGCGCGGCGGGACTCCGCTCAGAACCGGGGCTCCGTGCCGTTGCGCGGCCACGGCCGCGCCGTCGCCCACCCGGCGAGCAGCCCCGCGCCCACGGTCACCGTGGTGAAGCTCAGCGCGTTGCTCACCGTGGCGCACACGGCCAGCGCCGTCAGCGCGGCGCCGGCGGTGAGGGCGACCGGGGTGGAGCGAGGAGAGCGCCAGAGCGCGTGCAGCACCCAGCAGAACGCGGCGGCGACCAGGAAGACCCCGACGAGGCCCTGCTCCGCCGCCAGCTGCAGCAGGGCGGAGTGCGGTTTGCCGTCGGCGGACAGCGTCTGCGGCGCCGTGCCGCCCAGCCCGCCGAGCCGTCCCGGACCGACCCCGAGCCCCGGGTTCCGGCCCGCCAGGCGCAGGGTGTCCTGCCACAGTGCCACCCGGTGCCCGGTCAGCCGGCCCTCGACGACCCCGACGAGGCCGCCCGGCAGTACGTCCGCGGCGAGCGCCCACGTCGTCCCGGCGACCAGGGCCGCCGCCACGGCCAGACCCAGCAGGCACCCGCCACGGCGGGACACCGGGCCCGCGGCGAGCGAACACAGCAGCACGGCCGCACTTGCGGCACAACCGGCCGCCGACCCCAGCACCGCGCCGGCCGGCACGATCCCGGCGGCGAGCACCCGCAGCAGCAGCCGCAGCCCCGGTACGGACGTCGACCAGGCGGCACAGCACGCGGCTCCGGTGGCCAGCGTCAGCAGGACGGCGGTGCCGCCGGCGTGCCCGAGCGGGGCGGCGTACCGGGGGCCCGCGGAGAGTCCGGGCAGCGCCACGGCCAGCGCGAGCCCGGCCGCCGCACCGGCGCAGGGCGCGGCCAGTGGCAGCAGGGCCCCGGAGACCCGGCCGGCGGCGTGACCGGCGGCCACGGCGAGCACCGCGAGCAGGACGCCCTCGGGGCGTCCGTCGTGGGCCGCCGCGGTGATCAGCGACCATGCGGCGCAGGCACCGAGCAGGATCATGCCCGTGCCGTCAGAAACGTTTCCTCCGACCCCGGCCGCGTCCCCGTCCACCCGGGCCGCGGGCCTCGTCTGCGTCGCCCCCACTGCCGCCCCTCGCGCCTGTCCCCGACCTGTGTCCGGCCACGGCAGGGCACGGCGCCGGATACGGCGGCACTGCCGGGGCTGGGCACACCGTAGCGGCTGGTGACCGGTTTGGGGACGAGATGCGACGGAACGGTTCTTTCCGCTCGGGCGCCGGGAGCCGGTGCCGGCCCCTGACTCAGGGAGGGACTCCGGAGCCCGCGCCGGAGGGCAGGAGATCCGGGGAGCGCGGCGACCAGGGACAACCGAGGCCGGCGGAGCCGGTAACCGGCCCTCGTACCGCGCTGTCGGCGGCACGGTTCCCCGCCGTACACTCACCCGGGTGACCGTCACCGCAACTTCCGTGGACCAGTCGGACCAGCTCCAGTCGCCCTCCGCCTCCGGCGTGCGCGGCGGCCGGCTGCTGCGCCTGGTGCCGGCCGTAGCCTCCGCGCTCTGCGGAGTGCTGCTCTACGTCAGCTTCCCGCCGCGCCCCCTGTGGTGGCTGGCGCTGCCCGCCTTCGCCGGTTTCGGCTGGGTGCTGCGCGGCCGTGACGGGAAGGCGGCCCTCGGCCTCGGCTACCTCTTCGGCCTCGGCTTCCTGCTGCCGCTGCTGGTGTGGACCGGCGTGGAGGTCGGTCCCGGTCCCTGGCTGGCCCTCGTCGCCATCGAGGCGGTCTTCATCGGGTTGGTCGGTGTCGGTGTCGCGGCCGTCTCCAGGCTGCCCGCCTGGCCGGTGTGGGCGGCCGCCGTATGGATCGCGGGCGAGGCGGTACGCGCGCGTGCGCCGTTCCGGGGCTTCCCCTGGGGCAAGATCGCGTTCGGGCAGGCGGACGGCGTCTTCCTGCCGCTCGCCGCGGTGGGCGGCACGCCGGTGCTCGGCTTCGCGGTCGTGCTGTGCGGATTCGGCCTGTACGAGGCCGGCCGGCTGGTCGCCGAGCGGCGCCGGACGGGTGCCGTGCGGCGCGGGGCCGCTGCCGCCGCGCTGCTCAGCGTGGCCGTTCCGGTGGCGGGCGCGGTCGCTGCCCGGCCCCTGGTGAGCGACAAGGCCGAGGACGGCACCAGGACCGTCGCGGTCATCCAGGGCAACGTGCCGCGTTCGGGGCTCGAGTTCAGCGCCCAGCGGCGGGCCGTCCTGGACCACCACGTGCGTGAGACGCTCACGCTCGCCGCCGACATCAAGGCGGGGAAGGCCCCGAAGCCCGACTACGTGCTGTGGCCGGAGAACTCCTCCGACATCGACCCCTACACCAATCCCGACGCGGCCGCCGTCATCGAGGGCGCGGCCAAGGCGGTCGGTGTGCCCGTCTCGGTCGGCGGCGTCGTCGAGAAGGACGGCAAACTGCTCAACGAGCAGATCCTGTGGGACCCGGTCAAGGGGCCGACGCAGACCTACGACAAGCGGCAGGTCCAGCCGTTCGGCGAGTACCTCCCGCTGCGCGGGCTCGTCGGCGCGATCAACAAGAACTGGACCAGCATGGTCCGGCAGGACTTCAGCCGGGGTGGCACGCCGGGCGTGTTCGACATAAACGGCGCCAAGGTGGGCCTCGCCACCTGCTACGAGGCCGCGTTCGACTGGGCCGTGCGGGACACCGTGACGCACGGCGCGGAGATGATCTCCGTGCCGAGCAACAACGCGACCTTCGACCGCAGCGAGATGACCTACCAGCAGCTCGCCATGTCGCGGATCCGTGCCGTCGAGCACAGCCGCACGGTGACCGTGCCGGTGACCAGCGGCGTGAGCGCCATCATCATGCCGGACGGGAAGATCACCCAGAAGACCGGCATGTTCGTGCCCGCCTATCTGGTGCAGAAGGTCCCGCTGCGCACGTCGAAGACCCCGGCGACCGAGCTGGGCACCCTTCCGGAGATCGCTCTGGTGCTGGTCGCGGCCGGCGGGATCGGCTGGGCGATCGGGTCGGGGCTGCGCCGTCGGCGCGCGGGTGCCGTGTAGCCGAACGAGCGGGATGCGCCGACGGGGTGGAGACGTACGGCCGGGACGCGCGGCCGGGTGGAGACGTACGGCCGGCACGAACCAGCGGGGGTGCAGACGTTGCGACCGGCACGCGCCGGCGGAGAGACCTACGACCGGCACACGCCCTCCGAAATGGTGCGTACGCTCCCTGAACTGCCGGGAGAGCGCGGGCCCGGCCGGTTAGGGTCGGGCCCATGGCTACTCCTGACTTCATCCGCACCCTCCGGGCCTCCGCCGGCCGGCAGCTGCTCTGGCTTCCCGGGATCACCGCGATCGTCTTCGACGCCGAGGGCAGGGTGCTGTTGGGCCGGCGGTCGGACACCCGCAAGTGGGCGGTGATCGCCGGTATCCCGGAGCCGGGCGAGCAGCCTGCGGCCTGCGCCGTGCGGGAGGTCTTCGAGGAGACGGCGGTGCACTGCGTGGCCGAGCGGGTCGTCCTCGTCCAGGCCCTGGAGCCGATCACCTACCCCAACGGTGACCGCTGCCAGTTCATGGACATCACCATCTGCTGCCGGGCCGTGGGCGGCGAGGCCAGGGTCAACGACGACGAGTCCCTGGAAGTGGGCTGGTTCGAGGTCGACGCGCTGCCCGATCTCCACGAGGTCGACCGCTTCCGGATCAAGCAGGCCATGTCCGAGACACCCACATGGTTTGACCCTACGGCTGTGGGCTGAAGTATGGGCGGTCACCACATGTGGTGACGGGTGGGTGCCGCTTAGGGTCGGCACATGACCTCGCCCAGCCATCTGCCCGGCCTCCGCCCGCAGCCCCTGGCCCTCGACCTCGGCGGCCGCACCGCGCTCGTCACCGGTGCGGCCGGCGGCATCGGCCGCGCCTGCGCCCTGCGGCTCGCCGCCGCCGGTGCGCAGGTGCGCGCCGTCGACCGGGACGAGACCGGTCTGGCCGAGCTGGCCCAGCAGGCGGAACGCACCGGTGACCTCGCGGGCACCGTCGTACCGCACGCCGTGGACCTCACCGACCTCGACGCCGCCGAACGCGCCGCCGCCGGCACCGACGTGCTGGTCAACAACGCCGGGCTGCAACTGGTCCGCCCGCTCGAGGAGTTCCCGCCCGAGGTCTTCCACACCGTGCTGACCGTGATGCTGGAGGCGCCGTTCCGCCTGATCCGCGGTGCCCTGCCGCACATGTACGCACAGGGCTGGGGCCGGATCGTCAATGTGTCCTCCGTCCATGGGCTGCGCGCCTCCGCTTTCAAGTCCGCCTATGTGGCCGCCAAACACGGTCTCGAGGGCCTGTCGAAGACGGCCGCGCTGGAAGGCGCCGCCCATGGAGTGACCTCGAACTGTGTGAACCCGGCCTATGTGCGCACGCCCCTGGTGGAGCAGCAGATCGCAGACCAGGCGCAGGCGCACGGCATTCCCGAGGAGCGGGTGCTGTCCGAGGTCCTGCTGAAGGACAGCGCGGTGCGGCGGCTCATCGAACCCGAGGAGGTCGCCGAAGCGGTGGCCTACCTGTGCAGCCCGCAGGCGTCCTTCGTCACCGGCACCTCGCTGGTGCTCGACGGCGGATGGACGGCCCATTGAAGGGCCCGGTGGCGCCCGGCCCCGGAGTTTTCCACAGGCCTGACGGGCCGGGCGGCCGATGCGGAATCCTGTGACCATGTCTCGCGATCACGTTCAGTCGGCACCCGGCGGCAGCGCCGAGGCCGCGTACCTCGAGCTGCTGGCCCGCGACGCCTCCCCGGAGGCGTACGAGCAGCCGGTGCTGCTCGCCCGTGCCCAGGGCAGGGCGGCCGACCGGATCGCCGCGCTGGAACAGGCCAAGCGGCTCGCCCTGCGCGTGCGGGCCGAGCTGGAGGGACGCCGGCGGCGCGAGGCCGAGCTGTCCGCGCTCTTCGAGACCGCCCACGACCTCGCGGGCCTGCGCGATCTGGACGCCGTCCTGCAAGCCATCGTGCAGCGCGCCCGCTCCCTGCTCGCTACGGACGTCGCCTACCTCACCCTGAACGACCCGGCACGCGGCGACACCTACATGCGGGTCACGGAGGGCTCCGTCTCCGCCCGCTTCCAGCAACTGCGCCTCGGCATGGGCGAGGGCCTCGGCGGCCTCGTCGCCCAGACGACCCGGCCGTACGTCACGGACGACTACTTCGAGGACGCCCGCTTCCAGCACACCCTCACCATCGACGCCGGCGTCCGCGACGAGGGCCTGGTCGCCATCCTCGGCGTCCCCCTCATGCTCGGCCCGCACGTCATCGGCGTCCTCTTCGCCGCGGACCGCAGGGAACGCGTCTTCGAACGCGCCCAGATCGCCCTGCTCGGCTCCTTCGCCGCGCTCGCCGCAGCCGCGCTCGACACCGCCAATCTGCTCACCGAGACCCGCGCGGCCCTGGCCGGCCTCGAGCGCGCCAACGAGATCATCCGGGATCGCAGCGCCGTCATCGAGCGTGCCTCCGACGTCCACGACCGGCTCGCCGAACTCGTCCTGCGCGGCGGCGGGGTGCACGACGTGTCCGCCGCCGTCTCCGAAGTCCTCGACGGCACCGTCGAGTTCGCCGAGGCGGAGGCGGCACCGGCCTCGGCGCTCGAGGCATCCCGAGCCGAGGGACACGCCGTACGACACGGCAGCGACTGGATCGCCGCCGTCGCCGCCGGCGGCGAACTCCTCGGCGCGCTGGTCCTGCGCGGCCACCCCGGACTCGACCCCGTCGACCAGCGCACCCTTGAGCGTGCGGCGATGGTCACCTCGCTGCTCCTGCTCGCCCGCCGCTCGGCGGCAGAGGCCGAACAGCGCGTGCGCGGCGAGCTGCTGGACGACCTGCTGGACGCGCGCGACCGGGATCCGCGCCTGCTGCGCGAACGCGCCGCCCGGCTGCACGCCGACCTGGACGCCACCCATGTGGTGCTCGCCGCCCGCCTCGACGGCCCGGCGGCCGACGCCGACGAGGCAGCGGCCCGCCGACGCCTGTGGTCGGCCGCCTCCCACCTCGCCGCGACCCGGCAGGGCCTGGCCGCCGCACGCGACGGCGGCACCGTCCTGCTGCTGCCGCTCACCACCGGCGACACCGCCACGGCGGTGGCCCGCCGCACGGCCCGCCATCTGGGCACGGCCGTCCACCAAGCCGTCACGGTCGGCGCCTCGGCCCCGGTCACCGACCTCACCGCCCACCCCGAGACCGTCGCCGCCGCCTACGCCGAAGGCCGTCGCTGCCTGGAGGCGCTGCACCTGCTGGGCCGCGCCGGGGACGGCGCGGCGGCCGAGGACTTCGGCTTCCTCGGTCTACTCCTCGCGGGCGACCGGGACGTCGCCGGCTTCGTCGACCGCACCGTCGGTCCGGTCGTGTCCTACGACGAGCGACGCGGTACGGAACTGCTGCGCACCCTGGACGCGTACTTCGCCTGCGGGATGAGCCCGGCCCGCACCAAGGACGCCTTGCACGTCCATGTGAACACGGTCGCCCAGCGGCTGGAGCGGGTGGGCCGGCTGCTGGGGGAGGACTGGCAGACCCCGGCCCGCGCCCTGGAGATCCAACTGGCCCTGAGGCTGCACCGGTTGGCGTCCCCGGACAGACGCTGACCCCCGTACGGACCTGCCGCACGGGGGTCAGGGGTGCGGAACCGGTCAGACCGTCCGCGCCTGCGCGGCAGGACTGGCACCGGCGGACTCGCCGCCCTCGGCCTCGACGCGGGCGAGATCCCGGTGCCGCGTCTCCCGCGCCACGCCCACGGCGACCAGGGTCAGCAGCGCGGCGGCGATCACGTACAGAGCGATCGGGGTGGAGCTGCCGTAGTCGTCGAGCAGTGCGGTGGCGATGAGCGGCGCCGGTGCGCCCGCCGCAACGGAGGCGAACTGGGCGCCGATGGACGCGCCCGAGTACCGCATCCGGGTGGCGAACATCTCGGCGAAGAAGGCGGCCTGGGGTGCGTACATGGCGCCGTGCAGTACGAGCCCGACGGTCACGCCCAGGACCAGGTACCCGAACGAACCGGTGTCCGCGAGCGAGAAGAACGGGAACATCCACAGCCCGACACCGGCCGCGCCGAACAGATACACCGGCCGCCGGCCGACCCGGTCGGACAGTGCGCCCCAGGCCGGGATGACGGCGAAGTGCACTGCGGAGGCGATGAGCACGGCGTTGAGTGCGGTCTGCTTGGAGACGCCGGCCGAGGTGGTGGCGTAGACGAGGACGAAGGCGGTCATCACGTAGTAGCTGATGTTCTCGGCCATGCGTGCGCCCATCGCCACCAGTATGTCCCGCCAGTGATGCCGCAGTACGGAGACGAGCGGCAGCTTCTCCGGCTCGTCCGCGCGCTGGGCCTCGGCCCGCTCCAACGCCTCCTTGAACACGGGCGATTCATCGACGGACAGCCGAATCCACAGACCGATGAGCACCAGCACGCCGGAGAGCAGGAACGGGACCCGCCATCCCCATGTCCCGAAGGCGTCGTCGGAGAGCACGGCGGTCAACAGCGAGAGCACACCGGTCGCGAGCAACTGCCCCGCCGGCGCGCCGGTCTGCGGCCACGAGGCCCAGAAGCCGCGCCGCCGCGCGTCCCCGTGCTCCGACACCAGGAGAACGGCGCCGCCCCACTCACCGCCGAGCGCGAACCCCTGGATGAGCCGCAGCACGGTGAGGAGCACGGGCGCGGCGGCCCCGACGGTGGCGTGCGTGGGCAACAGCCCGATGGCGAACGTCGCCCCGCCCATCATCACCAGACTCAGCACCAGCAGCTTCTTGCGCCCCAGCCGGTCACCGAAGTGCCCGAACACAAGCGCCCCCAAGGGGCGGGCCGCGAACCCGACGGCATATGTCAGGAACGACAGCAGGGTCCCCACGAGCGGGTCGGAGCCCGGAAAGAACAGCTTGTTGAACACCAGCGCGGCGGCCGAGCCGTAGAGGAAGAAGTCGTACCACTCGATGGTGGTGCCGATGAGGCTGGCGGCGACGATGCGGGGGAGGCTGGACGGGGCTGGTGGAGCGGTCGCGGGGGAGGACATCGGCACCACTTCCTGGCGTTCGACGGGGACGTTTGCGTGTCGCCACACCGTAGGAAGGTGCAGGTCAAAGGCGTATGTGGTGGGACACCATAGTTCTGGGCGTGGGAGTGCATGCGTCCCCCATGAGGGCGCTGCCAGAGCCTCGGTGACGGCCGCAATGAGGCCGCGAAGGGCGCTGTCCGAGTTGCGTTGTTCGGCATGATTTGAAGGCGCCGTGCTGACTCCCGTGCTGGTTTGGTGCTGACTAAAAGCCCATGTCATCACCCTTTCTCACCCCTACCGTGCTGACTTGGTGCTGACTACGTTGCGTAGAACTCCGGCATGAGTCGCAGATCGGACTTAGCAGTGTTGGGATGGCCTGCGGGGGCGCGAGTTGTGTACCGCAGCGCAGACGAAGCCCGGGTGATAGAAGCGGCTGTGTCAGTCCGACGAGTGTCGTGGTGCGGTTGGCGTGTCAGGGTCCGTCATGTGGCGGACGGTCATGCTTCGCCAGTTGAGTCGAGCGCTTAGCAGGTTCCTCGTCTGCGGTGGTACAGGCGTCACGCGTCGCTGACCTGCGTAAAACGTGGCCACGTATGGCTAGTTGGAGCCGTCGGCCCGGGAATGGTCCGGATCTTGTTCTCAGCGAGACGGGCCTGGTCATCTGTCGACTTCGCATCCCTCGGCTCGTGGACTGCTCCAAGCGGATGTGCCGGCCCGTCGAGTGCTACGGCGAGGTGGGCAGGTGCGGGGAGCGGAGCACGAGCAGGGTGATCTCGCTGGGGGCGAAGACGCGGAACGGCGGGCCCCAGAAGCCGGTGCCGCGGCTGGTGTAGAGGAGGGTGCGGGTGCCGTGGTGGCTGAGGCCGGCGAGGGCGGGCTGGTCGAGGCGGACCAGGTGCTGGAAGGGCCAGATCTGGCCGCCGTGGGTGTGGCCGGAGAGCTGGAGGTCGATGCCGGCGGCTGCCGCCCGGTCGACGAACTTGGGCTGGTGTGCCAGGAGCAGGACGGGCAG
>NZ_JBVJVY010000052.1:0-42097 GCF_055603265.1 Streptomyces sp. NPDC037288 | reverse complement strand
CACGACGTGCACACGCCCCGCAAAACACCGACGACGAAGCAGCGAACGAAGAAGTCAACGACCCCACGACCCCGCCGCACAGGTTAAAGATCAAGCTAGGGCAGGCGGGTGCCGAAACCGCCTTCTCCTGGCACAACCACGCTCGCGCAACCTACCGGTGGCAACGTCTTCCCTCTGCGAAGCAACGGAAGGAATCCGATCCCCTGGCGCACCCCTTCCTGGCCACCGAGCCGATCCTTCGCGACATGGTCCGTACGTTGGTGGACGGCACTGTGGGGCAAGCCTCCGCAGTCGTCGAGTCGGCCAAGGACTTCGGATTCACTCCGGAGTTGGCGGCCAAGGTACAGCAGCAGGGGTTCAATCTAGGCGGCGAATTCCGTCGGCACACCACCAGTCGACTGCTCGTACGCATCGCACGCGACCCCGGCGGATTCGCCCAGGACGGATAGACGGGGAACTGGGGCCGCGTGGGCCGACCGAGCCAGCCGGAAGAACGTACGCAAGCGGTGTCTGTGCAGTGAGGGCTCTTTCGGGAGCAGGCGCAGCAGATAGTCGACCTCTCGTGTGCCGCCATGAGCGGCGGATTTCCGTTTGAGGCCTTTCTGTACGCCCGCTTGGCCCTGGGGGCGTCGGCCGCGCGACGGGCACGCACCAGACCGAGCCCGGCGGCGGGCACAAGCGGAGAGCACGACTTACTGGCGGATCTCCTGCCTCTCCCCGTCGGCCAACTGCCAGCCCGCTACGGCAACCAGGACAGCTTGTCGGCGGTTAGCTTGGCCCGCCTGCCCCGTCGCCCTGCACCAGGTGCTGCGGACGGCTGACTGCGCTGTCAGCGCCGACTTCCAGGCCGTCCGTCGCTTTCGGCCTCATGTGTTCATCCCTGCCAGCTTGGGTCAGCGGACGAAGGAGATCTCGGGGTAGTCTCCGCTGGGCCCGTCCAGCACAGGACGACGCTGGTGAAGCAGCGTCCGGTCGAAGAAAGCGGCAAGGTAGACGCGCTGGATCCTGATCGCACGGGTGGGGTCGATCGTGCCGAACAACTGCTGGAGCGTGGTCTGGGACCAGCCGACCAGGGGCGCGTACTGCGGGGCCAGCACCGCGTTGTCGTAGAAAGTCAGGTGGGTGGCACCGTGGAGCTGGAGGTCGACCCGGTATCCCTTCAGGTGCGACCACAACGTGCGCCACGACCCGTCATTGTTGCGGTTGTGGGTGCCCGAGCTGAACAGCATGAAAGGGCGGCCAAGATCCTTGCTCGGCGCCGAGCCGAAGAACTGGCCGTCCAGGTCGGCGCCAGCGTCGATCCGGTGGTCGAGTTGCATGGCGGTGTCGACCGCGCCGCCGCCCAGCGAGAAGCCGAACATCCCGATGCGGGATGTGTCCACGGCGTGCGACAGCCCGGTGGGAAGCTTGGCGTGGCCGGCGTCCGGGTCGCCTCCCTTGGCGATGGTGCCGAGCTGGTTGATGACGAAGCGGATGTCGGCGGCGCGCACCTTGAGCGTATCCGAGGAGTGCGCGCCCGCCGGCATGGTGTTGACCTCGAGCCGGCCGCCGGGGAACTGCACCTCGTTGGCGTCATGCGTGTGATCGACGGTGACGACGAGGTAACCCCGGCTGGCAAGATCCTGGACGAGAGCAGTGCCCATCGCACGGTCCGAGTGCAGCCCGGTCGAGTACAGCAGCACGGGCAGCTTGCCGTGCCTGGTGTCGACCGGGGCAAGCACATGGCCAGCGGTTCGCGGCACGGTTACCTGCTGCGGCGTCAGGCCAAGCGATGTGCTGAGGAAGTGGGCCCCCGCCACCGACGACATCCACGGCGCCTGATAGTGCCCGGACGGGGAGGAGGTCGGGTACCACAACGACACCATCAACTCGCGTACACGATTGCCTGGAACGTACGGGTCCGTACGAGACTTGTCGACGAGGTGCAGGCCGACCATGCCCACCGCGGAACGCCCGGTCGGCGCGGGAAGATTGAGCTGCAGGGGCGAAGGATCAGCCTTGCTGCGCGGAACGGCCTGGGGGACGGCCTTGCGGTGGACACGGACATCATCGTTCTCAGGCGCCCAGGGCGCGTACCCGTTGGACTCGGCTGTTGTCGCGGTTACGGAAGGCTTCTCGGCGGCTGTTGCCGGCGCCACCCCTGCGCCCAACACGATGGCCAGCGCGCCCGCCGCACCGATCGCTCTGGCTATCGCTCTATGGCGGTCGCGGGGTCGACGTTGCTGCATGGGATCCCCCTGAGAAGGTCAGCGTTCGTGGAACCGTAGATCATTTTTCGGCACACCGTACACGGCTTCTGCCTTGCTCGACCCTCCAGAGGCACCGCAAGCACCGAAGTGCATTCAGGCGATCACCACACCACGCCATCGGTGAACTGCTGATGCAAACGACTTCGTCACCAAGAGCGTGTCCTGCGTGGTGAGGAGGACAGGTAGTTGCGGGGATCACGGTCGTGGCGGTGGGGTGGCCGGCGGCAACCGACGAGCCACCAGGTTGGGGACGTCGTAGGCCTTGTGTGCGTGGAGCCGCGTGGGCCTGGAGAGGGGGTGTACGCGTGCGGTGTTTGATGTGGATGTGGGCCGGCATCGGCTTCAGTGCGAGGCTGTCGTGGATGTTGGCGGCCGAGAGGGCGACACCGAGGGGCAGCCCGGCTGCATCGGACAAGATGTGCTTGTTGGAGCCTGGCTTACCTCGGTCCACGATGCTCGGACTTGCAAGTTCGCGAGGGTCAGGCCGGTGCTGGAGGCGCTTGAGTCGGGTGTGTATGGGGGCTTCGAGTCGGTCGAGGGTGACCACGGCGAGGTCGGCCAGACCGTGTTTACCGGATAGATCACGAAGTCGCACTGGAGTACTGGCAGGTCCGACGGCGGGTGGGTCGCTCTTGGTTGCGACGGGCTGCAGCAGGGCGGTCATGACGGCCGCGTTGCCCTGTGCGCCGGAGTGAGGCTCGAGCTTGCGCGCTGGTCAGGTGCATGGGTCACCAGAAGTGGCAGCCAGATCCGGTGGTTGTCCCGCTGGGTGCCCAGCGTGGCCCTGACGTCGGAGAACGCGCCGTGGTTCCGGTTCCCCCTGGCGGGGGACTGCGACCACGGCGTCCATGCTCTCGTCTGGCCGCACGGGCGGCCGGTTCGGTCCCGGACCCTGAGGTCAGGCCGTGGCCTCGACCAGTCGCTTCATGCCGGGCTGGTCGGTCACGCAGCCCACCAGGCCGAGCGCCCGGGCCAGCGCCAGGTCTCGCTCGTCGTTGACGGTCCAGGCCATGACGTCGATGCCGGCGGCGCCGCACTTGTCCACGATGGCCTGGTTCAGCTGGCACAGCTCCACGCTGACCAGGGTGGAACCGACCTTCTGAGCGCGGCCGACGAAGGTGTCGCGGTGCGCGCTGGGGCCTGCCACCAGCACGGTGCGGGCCTGCGGCAGCAGTCGGTGGATCTCGATCAGGGCCACGTCGTGGAACGACAGCACCGAGACCCGGTCCAGCAGGTCGCGGTCGGCGAGCACCTTGGCCAGCAACCGGGCGGCGGCCACGTCCTTGATCTCCGCCTGGATCGGCAGCGTCGGCCCGACAGCGTCCAGTACCTCCCCGAACGTGGGGATCCGCTCGCCGAGGCCGGCGTCGAGCTTCTTGAGCTCCCGCAACTCCTGGTCGGCGATCGGACCGGAGCCGTCCGTCGTGCGGTCCAGGGTCTCGTCGTGCATGACGACCAGCTCCCCGTCCTTGCTCAGGTGCAGGTCCAGTTCGATGCCGTCCAGCCCCTCGCGTTCGGCCCGCAGGAAGGAGCGCAGGGTGTTCTCGGGCTCGGCGGCCATGACACCGCGGTGGCCGATGGTGAAGAAAGACACTTGGTTGCCGTCCTAAGGTGGTGTGCTGGTCCGGGGCAGCCACACGAGCACCGTACCCCCGCCAGCCGGCCGGCGGGCGACCGACCGTCGGAGCACCCGAGCCCAATGGGTCCATCCGGCCGCGCACTCGGCCCACCTGGACCGCGCCGAAGCGCGCCCCAAGGGGGACGGGTGCATTGGGCCTCGCTCGAAAGGAGCAGTGGCCATACGCAGACGGTGCAGTTGTGACTGAGCACCGTTGATGGTTCTGACCGGTCTTCTGTGATGAGTACGCCCGGCAGGGGACCCGATCGATGCCGATGTGGAGCGGCATATCGTGTGCAGGAAAGGGGCATCTCAATCACGGGGACGGACATGACAACAGGTGACCAAGAGGCGGAGATGCGGGTTGCGGCCGATCCCGATCCGGCGTCGCCTGCGGATCTGGTGCGGCGCATCGAGCACATCGCACTGGCTCAAGGTTTCGACTTGGGCGAGGTGCGGACTCGCTCGGGATGGGACGCCGGCGCCGAGGTGAGCACCGATCGGGGAACGGTCGTTGTGTCCCCTTGCGCGGAGGATTCCTTCTGCATACGGATCCTCCGCCACCGTGGCTTCGCGTCCTCGGAGGGGTGGACGAACGACCTTGTCGCTGCGGTGGGGGCCGCGAATCTGTGGCACCAGGGTGGCAGTCTGCGGGAGCTGCGCGACCGCTTTCCGTTCATGAGCTGGAGCGAGCTGGCGCAAGCGTTCGAGGATGGTGACCCTGCTCCGGCGAAGTGGCGTGAGCTGCTTTCCAGCGAGTGGCACCTGCGTGATCGACCGTTCCTTGTGGCGGCCCACGCACACTCTCAACTGCGGAGGTTCTGGCCAGACATCAGCCACAGGAGTCTGATGCTGTGCCGGACGCCATTCGACTTGGAATCGGGCCTTGTGAAGATCTGGCCTCTGGAGGTCGGCCGCTATCGAGTGACCATGTATCCGGGTGAGTTCTGGCGTGAGGTGTCCTCGCTGAGTGAGGCACTTGAGGTCGCCGCTGCCTGTTTCGCTTCCGTTCCGGATTCCTAGCCACCCGACGCGCAGGCGGAGTATGCAGGCCGAAACGTTCGAAGAGTTCTCTTCCCTGGGCTGAAGCTCGCTGTGCGGCAGCTGACGGTGGTTGAAGGAGCCTTGATAGTCGATGCCGCCGCTTGCGCGCCGGCCGGGACGTGTCCGCAGTGCGACCACCCTGGCGTGCGCGTTCACAGCCGTCACTGGCGGCACATAGCCGGGTCGCCCCTCGCCGGCCGGAAGATGGTTGTGCGTCTCCGCGTGCGTCGCTGCTTCTGCGATCAGGGTCGGTGCAGGCGTCGTACATTCGTCGAACAGGCGGCGGGTCTGACCAAGCCACGACTCCGTTCTTCGACCGCGGCGCGGTCAGCCATGAGGACAGTCGCGGTGGAGCTTGGAGGACCGTCCGGGTCAACGCCTCTGCACGAAGTTGCGACTCCATGGCCGACGCACTGCACTGCTGGGCAGCTCAAAGCACCACCTGTGTCAGCCAGGGCACCGCGGATACTCGGCATCGACGAGTTCGCCTTCCGCAAGGGCCGGACCTACGGCAGCGTCCTCGTCGACATTGAGACCTTCAGGCAGGAGCACCCGGCGCCGAAATCGTCTGCCGAGACCGCCTGATGGCATTCACCAAGGCCACTAGGCAGGCCGCCCCGGACGCGCTGGAGCTGGCAGATCGCTGGCCACCTTCTCCAGAACCTCTCGACGGCTGTGGAGAAGACTTGCCGTGCGGAGGTCAACGAACTCGCCGCCACCGGCCTGTCGCTGAACGCCATCGGCCGCCGCCTGCAGTTGGACCGCAAGACGGTCCGACGCTACCGGAACAAGGAACTGGCAGGGCTTCTCGCCTCGGCGCAGGACCGCGGGCACGGTGTCCTCGACCCGTTCACCGAGCACATGCAGCACCGCTTCCGGGCTGGCTGCACCAGCTCGATGCAGCTCTGTCGCGAGTTGCTCGCCCTCGGCTACACCGGCGGATACCACGTAGTGAATCGCTACGTGATGGCCATCCGGAAGGGCATCGCGGTCCCTGCCCGCTCGGTGACTCCGCGTCTTCGCGACATCACCTCATGGATCATGCGCCCCCAGGAGATACTCAACCCCGCCGACGTTGCCCAGCTCGACGCTGTGCGGAATGCCTGCCCGGAGATTGCCCTGGCCTGTGACCTCGCGCGGGAGTTCACCGACATGCTTCGCCATCGCCGCGGCCACCTACTCCGGGGCTGGATTCAGAAGGCCGAGCTGGGCGGCCCGGAGGCCATCGACACCTTCGCCGACTCCATCCGCCAAGACCTCCACGCCGTCACCGCCGGTCTCACCCTCCCCTACAGCTCCGGCATAGTCGAAGGCCACGTCAACAGAATTAGAACGATCAAGCGGCAAATGTACGGTCGAGCCTCATTCGCTCTGCTCAGAGCCCGCGTCCTCCTTCAGCCGTAGGCATCACGGAAGACCGGTCAGACCCCCGTAGATGGCCCGGCTGGCCAACTGAACGCTCAGTTCCGTGTGGGAGGGAACGCCCGTCGCAGCGCCGCCCGTCAGCCTTCCCGGTGCGGCGATGGGAAAGGCGGTGGAGTCGTCCTGGCGCTCACCGTCCAGGGTGACGACGGCCGTGTCCGGGGTCAGGTAGCCGCCGCTCCATTCCACAAGGTCTCTTCCGGGTCGTACACGAAAGCCTCGACGGGAAGAGTGAAGAGCACCTCCGCGCCGGGGTGGCGGTGGAAGGCGACGTCCCCCTGCCCATGGTCGACGGTCATGAACTGTTGGTCCTTCGGCACTTTCGTGAACGATCACGGAGGTGGGTAGCCCTTCACGGTGGGGGATCGTACGCCTGAACCGCTGAAACTCCGGTTTCCGTCTCTGACCGGTGTCGTGATCGAGAAGGTCGCACGGCAGGGCCGTGTGGTGCGGTCTTTGTGACATCGCAGCGGTCTCGGCGCACCTTGCCGAGTCTCACGGCCTCGCACGACCTGGTGTGTAGTACTGGCAGGGCCAGCTATGCCCTTGGTGATCGACTGGGTGACGAGCAGACTTAGGGCATGGGTAAAAACGACTTGGGCGACTTCCTGCGGGCCCGCCGTGCTGGACTCACGCCGGATGAGGTCGGTCTGCCGGTCGAGTTCGGCGCCGGTCGCCGGGTCGCCGGTCTGCGGCGCGGGGAGGTCGCGCAGCTGGCCGGGGTGAGTATCGAGTACTACACCCGTCTGGAACAAGGCCGCGCCCGGCAGCCGTCCGAACAGGTACTGCATGCCCTCTGCGACGCGCTGCGGTTCGATGACATCGAGCGGCGGCACCTGTTCGCCCTCGCGGGCACCACAGCCGGGCACAAGGACCGGGCCGAGCACTCGTCACGGCTACGACCGGCGCTGCGACAGGTGCTGGAGGCGATGGATCTGGCTCTGACTTCTGCTTTTGTCACCGACCGGAACCTCACTGTCGTCGGCGGGAACACGTTGTGGTCGTTGCTGTTTCCCGATGTGGCCGAGCTGCCGCGCCGGGAACGCAGCATGGCGCGCTGGACGCTGCTGGATCCCCGTGCTCGCCTGGTGTGGTGCGACTGGGAACGTGTCGCCCGCGACTACGTGCACGGGTTGCGGCTGGCCGCCGCCGCCCAGCCGCGAAACCAGCGCATCGCCAACCTGATCGGTGAGCTGATGATGCGCTCACCCGAGTTCCCGGCGTGGTGGTCGGAACACCGCGTCCAGGAACGCAGCACCGGCCTCAAACGCCTCCACCACCCTGTCGCCGGTGACCTGGAACTGCAGTACGAGATCTTCACCTCGGTCGCCGACCCGGGCCAATCGCTCGTCGTCTACTGCGCGCCGTCCGGCTCGCCATCTCAGGAGCGCCTGCGACTGCTGGCCAGCTGGGGCAGCGAAGCCGCCACCGCGACTCCCCGGGACACCGCCGCCGAGTCCTGACCACCGCCCGAACCGGGCCGATCCAGCACCAACACCACCCAGACACGACGCCGCCGTCCCCGCGGGGTCGATGCCGCCGTGCCCACGCACGTCCCGCGGCCTGGCACTCATCCACGAAAGGACACCCGTAGTGAGCAAGACATTCCTGATCACCGGCGTCAGCACCGGCCTCGGACTGGCCATCGCCCGGCGAGCCCTGGCGGCCGGGCACCGGGTCGCGGGCACCGTACGCACCGAGCAGCACGCGGCCGCCTTCCAGGCACTGGACCCCGACCGCGCCCGGGCCTTCATCCTCGACCTGTCCGACGCGGACCGGATCGACCCCACGGTGCGGGCCGCTGAAGCGGAACTTGGCCCGATCGAAGTGCTCGTGGCCAACGCCGGCTACGGGCTCGAAGGCACCTTCGAAGAGTCATCGATGGCCGATCTGCGCCGCCAGTTCGAGGTCAACGTATTCGGTACGGTAGCGACCGTGAAAGCGGTCCTGCCCGGCATGCGGGAACGGCGCGGCGGCCACATCTTCGTCATCACCTCGATGGGCGGGCACACCACCTTCCCCGGACTGGCGTTCTACGAAGGCAGCAAACACGCCCTGGAAGGCATCACCGACACCCTCGCCCAAGAGGTCACCCAGTTCGGCGTGCGGGTCACCGCCGTAGCTCCCGGCGCCTTCAAAACCGACTGGGCAGGTAGGTCACTGGTCCGCGCACCACGCAGCATCGCCGACTACGACGCACTGTTCGACCCGATCCGGACCCGCCGCCAGGCCCTCGCGGGTCAGGGCATCGGTGACCCCGATCGCGCGGGCGACGCCATCCTCACCCTCCTGGACGTGGAGAAGCCTCCCGTGCATATCCTGCTCGGCTCGGACGCGCTGCGCCTGGTCGCCGCCGGGCGCCAGCGCGTCCAGGACGACTTCGACGCCTGGGAGGAACTCAGCCGCTCCACCGACTCCACCGAAGGCGGAGTAACAGTCGCCTGACACTGGACAATTCATCAGGACAGCGGCCGGTAACGGCGCTGTGGCTACCGACCCATCCGGAGACAGCGACAGCGCCACATCCGACACATGACGCCATCCGTAGCCATTCGCCAAGTCGATGTCCCTCAGGACGTCGGAGGATTCGGGGATGAGGCAGAAGTCCCCGGCCAGGCGGGTGGGTTCGGCGATGTGCGTGCACCGCTCGCATAGGTGCTTGAGCCGGTCCCGGGCTTACTCGCTGCGGCCGTCCAGGGAAAGCGCACAGCCAGGCCGGTGGCCGTGGCGCACGTCGGAGTGCGACTCGAAGGCAGCACGGGCATCGCCCCGGCCGGTACGTCGCACAACGCCGGCGCGAGCTCGACACCCAGCGCGCCGGCCGGACGGGCACCGGGTGGTCGCCGGCTGAGTGTTCACCAGTAGGCGCGGTCGTCCCAGGACCGGAAGTCCGCGAACTCGACGGGGTCGTCGTCCTCGTCCAGGGTGGCGAACCCATGGCTGACCAGCGTTCCGCGCTGCCAGTCGAGGAGGGTGTCGATCAGGCCGCCCTCCAGCGGCGGCCCCTGGTCCGCGTGGCGGGGCCAGACGATCAGCGGCCAGGTGTCGGGATCCCCGCCCTCGGTGAGCCAGCCGAGGTAGTCGCCGTCGATGGAGTTGGCGAAGGGGAGGAAGCCGCCGGGCTCTGGCCAGACGGCCAGCGGGTACCACTCCGCGTGGCCGTCCTTGAGCTGCCGGTAGGCGTCTACGGTGTCCTCGACGTGCGTGAGGAAACGCCGTTCGCCGGTCCGGAGCGGGGTGTGGAAACGCAGCCAACCGCTCCAGATGCCGGCGCCGTACTCGTCCATCAGCCGCACGTATTCACCGGGCAGCCGTGTGCCCAGCTCGGCGAACAGCCCCTCCCAGGAGCCGTCGCCGAGGTACGGCCGCCCTGGTCGCGGCGACAGCAGCCGCAGCGCGTCCAGCCCGGTGCCCGTCTCCAGCGCGACCCGGCGCTCGGCCTCGGTGAGCCGGGGCGGGACCGGCGCGGGCGGGGTCCACGGCTCGGCGTCGGGAAGGAAGGCGGTCCGTGCGACGGTGCCCGGCAGCGGGCCCAGCAGCGGGCCGGGAGGGGAAGGGAGCTCCCAGGTGTCGCGGACGGTGTGCCGCAGATAGTCGGTGAGCGTCAGGTCGTACCGGTGCCAGCGGAGCAGGCCACTGCCCGGCACCGTCCCCGAGTGCCGCACCACCACGGTCCACTCGTCCGGGTCGTCGGAGGCCGAGGTGTCCCAGAACAGTACGTCGCTGCCCCGTGTGCAGCCCCAGGCCAACAGGCCGCCGGGCTCGGGGTGGAGCACGGGCCGCTCGGCCTCGGGCAGCTCCCGTGCCTCGATCCGCGCCTCCCGGTGCGTCGCGCGCAGCCACTCGCCGTAGTCGAAGCGGTCCCGCTGGACGCACGGCACGTGGATCCACAAGTACTCACCGAAGTCCAGCGGCCCGTACCGGTCGGCGAGCCGCTTGTAGTCGGCCGGCAGCCGCAGTCCGAGCCAGTCCTCGACGGCCGCCCAGCCGATGGGGACGGGGGAGGGCGGGCGCTCCGCGGAGGGGGTGAACGTGGTTATGTCCGATGTCAATTGACGTCCTTCCAGGGTGCGCCATGTACTCGGCTGATTCTTCCGTCTTGTGACTGAGCATTCCACTTGGCGCATGGAGCGCTTGGGTTGGCGCAGTCCTTGGGCATGGTCCGCGCAGCACGTTAGCCTGCGAGGAGTGGAGAGCATTCCCGGAGCGGTTTCATGGACATCACATGGCGTCGGATCGAGGAGCAGGACTTCCCTCTGCTGCGCATGTGGCTCCAGCAACCCCATGTGAGGCGTTGGTGGAATCACGAGACCACAGCGGAAGCGGTGGCACGCGACTTCGGTCCCGCTGCCCGAGGCGAGGAGCCCTCGGAGGACCTCCTCGTCTTCCTCGAAGGTCGACCGGTCGGTCTCGTACAGCGTTCACGCCTGCACGACTACCCCGAGTACCTGGCCGAGCTGGCGGCCATCGTCCCTGTACCTGAAGGCACGGTGACCATCGACTACCTGATCGGCGATCCCCGCCAGACCGGCCAGGGCATCGGGACGGCGATGATCCACTCCGTCATCGCGCGAACCTGGGCCGAACACCCGACCGTCCCGTGCGTTCTCGTCCCGGTGGTGGCAGCCAATCGCCCTTCGTGGCGGGCGCTCGAGCGAGCAGGGCTCAGCCGGGTCGGGACCGGAAACCTGGAGCCGGACAACCCGGTCGATGACCAGACCCACTACCTCTACCGCGTCGACCGGCCGCGGACCGGCGACTGACGGTCTCGCCCGCCTCAACGACCAGAACGCTCAGCCTCGCAAATCGAGCGCCCGGCCGCCAAGTTGAACGCTCAGTCACAACATCTGTGGCTGGGCGCTCCGGCCGGCATCTCTCGCCAAGTACGGTGCTCAGTTCGGCGAATAGACGGGCGGCGTACCTCGTCACCACGGGCGTTGCGGTGATCCGCCCCGTGAACGGTTCGATGCGAGGCAGGAGAAGCGGTCAGCCAGCGCCGAGCCAGGTCACGACAGCCAGAACGAGTGGGGCAGGACACGCAACCGCAGTCAGCAACAGCCGCCGTCCGGCCGGCGTCGTGCGACGCACCCCGGGCACGAAGGCGAGCGCGGCGAGCAGCGCGGCACCGCCGGCCACGCCCGCCGCGTACTCCGCGAGAAAACCACCGACGGCCGCCCCTTCCGCCGCACCCCACAGTGCGATCATGCCTACCAGGAAAGTCAGCCATGCCATCGACAGGACCGTGGCAGCGCCGAGCAGAGCCGTCAGCAACGTGACCCCTGGACGGGCTGTAGCCGACGGAGTCGGCTTCCACGGGCCGTAGAGCCTCGCGTAGGTCTGAGGATTCATGAGCCGATGGTCGTCGCCAGCCCTCGTGCACTTCATGAGGCGCTCTACTCAACCAAGCGCGTAGACGTACTCACTCTCGGCTGCTGAACTTGGGCTGGCGTGCCAGGAGCAGGACGGGCAGGTCGGGGTCGGCGCCGTTCAGGGCTCCGGCGAGGTGGGCGCGGTGGCCTGCCAGGCCGGAGGACTCGGCGGTGACGTCGTCCACGCCGGCGACCAAGAGGGTGTCGCCTGCGCGTTCGAGCAAAAGCCCCGGACTTCCCTGCCCGGGGCTCCTGCGTGCTTCGTGGAGTCTGGCCGTTGCAATGAGCCTTTTTCAGCATGGCCAGTTATCTGGCGAGGGCGGCGGTGCCCGCAAAGGACAAGGGCCCCGTGCCGCTGAGGGAGGTGTTCGAAGCCTCAACTCATCGGCGAAACAGTCCTGTTGACGTCCGGCCCTGCCGGACTCGACCTGCCTCGTTCTCACTGGTCATCGATGCATCTTCCATGATCGGGAATTGCACCGAACCCCCTGGTATCCGTGCTGGCCGGTGATGGGCTCCGGCAGCATGCTGGTGGGCACGGCAGACTGTGCAGCCGACGCTGACCACGCTCCAGTCGATCCGGCCCTGCACGTCGGCATCAGCTTGCACGGCCCACAGGATTTTCTGCCAAGTGCCGTCCGCCGACCAACGTCGGTGGCGGAAGAGGACGCCGCTGGTGACGGTGCGGTGGTTCTTCCAACGCCTGTACCGCCCCACGCTCTTCGGAAGGTCAGGCTCTGGCCGAGCCCGAGCCCGCTCGGTATCCGAATGATCACCCCGCCCCACAACCGCCAAAACGATGAGCGTCCGGCGCTGGTCACGCGACCCATCGGACAGTGCCTAGGAGTCGCAGCTTCCCGGGACGTAGCTGTAGCCGTCGAGGTAGAGGAGGTTGTCGCCGAGAGCTTGCTCGTAGCCCACTGACCACGTCGATTGGAAGGGACGGGTCCCCTTCACGTAGAAGGTCATGATGTCCCCTTCGGTAACGACATGACCGGAGAAGCCGGTCCTCTCGTTCCGCGCCGCGAACTCGCCTTCGTCGCTGAAGGCATACGTCCAGTGACCGTCCGGTGCGTCGTTCGCGCCACCGCACCAGACGCCCACCACGTCGTCGGGGACGGACCACTGCACCTCGGGCTCGGGCTCGGGCGGTGTGGGGTCGGGTTCCGGTGTGGTCTCTGTCGGCGTGGAGATCACCGGGTCCGGATGCTGGCCCGGGGAATTCGTATCGTTCGATGAGCAGCCACTCATGGTCACAAGGGTCAAGCCCAGCATCAGGGTGCAGAAGAACCGAGAGGCTGGGGCCGGCGCGCAAGGCCGCATGGTCCCCCCTACAGATCGGAAACGCTTGGCGACGAGGCCTTCCGCCGCACGTGGGTGCGGCTCCGTTGCTGAACAACGGTTGTTCGGCAGCGGTCCTCCGTCGCTCTGTACGCTACGAAGAGACGATCGCGAGCACCCCAGTGATTTCCCTGGGTTCAGCCCTGGGCTACGGGGTCGGTCGGCCCCGTGATGCGAGGCGGTACAGGGGGCCGGCCACCGACGCGCCGGGCGTCAGATCTCCCTGCCCAGCTTGCCGATCAGTCCCATGCGGGTGGTGATGCCGAGTTTCACGTAGGCATTGGCCAGGTGGTACTCGATCGTTCTGACACTGAGGACCAGTTCCTGTGCGATCTCGCGGTTCGACATCCCCTGCATGGCGAGTCGGGCAACGGTCAGCTCCTGTGTGGTGAGCCCGGCAGGACGGATACCGCTCTGGGCCGCCGCCGAGCCGCCACAGGCCGTCAATTCGCCTGTGCACCGCTTGAGATACGGCGTGGCCTGCAATTGAAGGAACGTCTTGTGAGCGGTTTGAAGTTCGGCCACCGCCTTCGTGCGTTGGCGGGCGCGGCGCAGAAAGGTGCCGTAGGAGAGACGGAGCAGGGCTTCCTCCCAGCACGGCTCTCCTCCCTCGCAGTACTGCAACCCTTTCCGGAACGCCTGGTCCGCCGCTTCCCGGTTGCCGTGCGCCTCCTCCACCAGGCCCCGGCATCGCGCGGCTGATGCCTGTTCGAGCCATCGGTGTCGCTCGGCCGCACGGTCCTCGTACGGCATCAGCACGGCGAGGGCTTCGTCCTTGCGGCCCAGGCGTGTCAGGGCCTCGCAGAGCAGGGGGCGCCAGGCGACGATCCCGGCCTCTTCGAGACCGTTGCGGTGGACGATCTCCTCGCTCAGAAACGGCATCAGCTCGGCCACCACGCGCTCGTCGTCACCGCGGGCAGCGTGTGCCAGTGCGAGTGCTGTCGCGGCGAACGCACCGTCGTTGACGTCGCCGAGTACCCGCGCGTGGCGCGCGGCGGTCCTGGCGTGTTCCTCGGCGGCCTCGAAGTAGCCCCGGCCGGCGAGAGGGAACGCGGTGACGGCGTGGACGACGGCCAGAATGGAGATCTGGTCGGTGTCCTCGGCCAGGGACACAGCCAGGGTGCCGTGGGCGATGGCCTCGTCCCACAGTCCCGCCCGGTATTCGGCGTCGGTGAGGAAGCCGAGTGCCACGAGAGCCGCATACGGCAGTCCGCCGCGCCGGTGCGAGTCGGAGGCGTCCTTCAGATCCTGGCGGGCCTCCCGCAGTTGACCGTTCCACAACCGCAGCATGCCCCGCGCCAGCAGACCGTCCAGTTGCTCCGGGGTGTCGCGGGGCCCCGCGGGCCGGAGGTGGGCAAGGGAGCGGATGCCCGCGTCGTAGTCGCCGGAGATCGCCAATCCGATGGCGAGCGAGTCACGCAGGAAGGACGACCGCTTCCCCGGTGGGAGGTCGAGCCCGCGACGTGCCCATGCGACGATGCCGGGCGCGTCGCCCTGGATGAGGCACAGCCAGGCCATCTGCTCGGCGGCACTCCGCAGGGTTTCGCATCCCGTGGCCGCGGTGCAGCGCTCCCAACAGGCGGCGAGCCGTATGCGTGCTTCCTCCAGACGGCCCATGGTGAGGGCAAGGTGCCCTAGTACGTACTGCTGTTCCGAATCCGGCGCCATCTCATGGATCATCGGCTCGAGTTCGGCTGCTTGGCTGACGTCGCCGGCGAGCAGGCGGTATTCGGCGGTCCGCATCAACCACCGCTCCCGAAGGTTTCCTTGAGTGGACAGCCGGGCGGCGGAAGCGGAAGCGGATGCGGCTGCCGCCCAGGCGCCCTTCTCCGCCTGCTGTGTGGCGAAGTCGATGAGTTCGTCCGCGAGACCTCCGTCCGGTGCGATGGCGGCGTGTACTCGATGCTGCAGCGCGACATGCTGATCGTCCGAGTGGGCGGCGACCAGGTGGTGCAGGCGGGAGCGTTCGGCCGGGTCGAGCCCGCGATAGACGGCCGCCCGCAGCAACGGATGCGGAAAGGCGACCCCGGGCATGGCACCGGCGGGATCCTCGTCCAGGAGTTCGTGGGTCAGAGCCTCCGCCAGCGCGTCCAGCGGGTCCCCTACCGCACCTACTTGTACGGCGAGGTGCAGGGGGCTGGACATACCGAGGACACTGGCGGCTTCGACCAGGTGGCGTGCGGCGTCGCTGCACCGTGCGAGCCGCGCGGTGACAAGCTGTTCGTATCGGCGTGGAGCCGGCAGGAGAGTGTTGCCACTGAGGACGTCGGTGGGAAACTGCGTCAGAAGTGCCTTGGTGTGCAGCGGGTTTCCGCGTGTGTGATCCTGCAGCCGGGCAATGGCCCAGCGGGGCATGACCGATGGTCCCACAGCGGCGTTGAGCGCGACGACGTCCGCGAGGCCGAGGCCTTCCAGCGTCAACGCGAGCGTGGTGTCTTCGTGGAAGATGCGGTGCAGCCCATGGGGCAGCCGTGGATCATTGGCGTCCCGTGTCACCAGCACGGCCAGAACCCGGTCCATGCGCAGCCGCCGTAGCGCGAAAGTGAGTGCGTGCAGTGAGGGGGTGTCCGCCCAGTGGACGTCGTCGATCAGCAGCACCACCGGGGCCTGGTTCTGGAGCTGTCCCAGGGCGTCGAGGAACAGGGCGCCGACCGCGATCGGGTCCTGCGTGGCGGCGCTGCCCGGCATGCTGAGGTCCGGCGCCCGCAGTGCTTCCGGTGCGTCGGGCAGCTGCGGTACCAGTTGCGCGATGAGTCCATAGGTGAGCTCCATCTCGAGTTCCTCGCCGCTGGCCTTCACCACGCAGCAGCCCGAGGCGACGCCGGCCAGGAAGCGCCGGGCCAGTGAGGTCTTGCCGATCCCGGCGGGCCCGTCGATGAGGACGACCTGGGGCGCGTTACGGGCCGCTGCGTCCAGCCGGTCCTTCAGGCTGCTCAGTTCCCTTTCCCTGCCCAGGAACAGGGACCCAGGTGTCTGCGGCGACAAATCGGCATCTCCTCGCTGGTTCAGCGTGCTGGTGGGCCCCGGCGTCGGCCACCCTCACCCCATCACGCACGGGTCCCGGCGGGAGGTTCTTCACCGCTGGGTGCCTTCACCCGTCCGAGCGACCTTCTCTTGCCTTCATGGCAGATGAGCTGAGAAATCCCTGCCCGCTGCGGGGCGTGATGGGATCAGGCGGTCGGTGCTGTGTGTGGGATGCAGTGCCGGTGATCTCTCCGGCCCCGGCCCGGATGAGGGGCCGGTCAAAAGAAGCCCCGTCGACTTCCTGTTCCTGAACCGGCGTGCCGAGTGCGGACGGTGCCGGGCTTGTCCGCGTGGACGGCCCTGCCCCCGTGTGGACCGGGCCGCGTCGCCGTCCGCCGCGGGACTGCTGGGCTGCGGGTGGCCTGCGCGGGGTGTCAGGGGCGGCAACTATGCTCCCGTCCATGAGCGATGCGGGCAGCGACAACAGCGGCAGACGGGTTGTCGACGGGCGGTTCGAGCTGGAGAAACGGCTCGGCGGTGGCGGTATGGGCTTGGTCTGGCTGGCACGGGATCTGGTGCTGCAGCGGAGCGTGGCCATCAAAGAGGTCCGGCCGCCCGATCCGGACCTCGCCGAGTATGACCCGGAAGCCGCGCGGATGCTTCGAGAGCGGGTACTGCGGGAGGCTCGCGCCCTGGCTCGGGTCGACCATCCCAACGTGGTGACGATCCACCACATCGTGGACGGCGGCGCGGGGGCTTACCCCTGGATCGTCATGGAACTCGTCACCGGAGGTTCCCTGGCCGACCGTCTCACCCGCGGACCGATGGAACCCCGGGAAGCAGCGCTGATCGGACGCGAGGTGCTGGCCGCCCTGCGAGCGGCGCACGAGGTCGGCATCGAGCACCGCGACGTGAAACCGGCCAACGTTCTCCTGCGTCCCGACGGCCGTCCGGTGCTCACTGACTTCGGTATCGCGGCGATCCGCGAGTCGACCGCCCTCACGGTCACCGGGTCGATCATCGGCACCCCCGACTACATGGCACCGGAACGCGTCTCGGGCCACGACGGCGGGCCTTCTTCGGACCTGTGGTCGCTGGGAATGATGCTCTACACCGCTGTGGAGGGTCATCACCCGCTGCGCCGGAACACGACGCTCGCGACGCTCGCCGCCGTCCTGAGCGAAGAGATCCTGCCACCGGTCCGGGCAGGCGCGCTGAAAGACGTCCTGGCCCGGGTCCTCGTCCGCGACCCTGCGGCACGGCCCGGCGCCGCAGAGCTCGAGCGGATGCTGGACGCCGCGTCCCGTGAGGCCCTGACACCCACCTCGTACCCACTGCACCCCCCGCTCGGCGGACCGGCTCCCGTATGCGAGCCGGAGAGGCCTGTCATGCCGGCTCCCGGCCCCGCGCCGGCGATGCCTGCCGCACCGGCCCCCGGCAAAGCGACGGTGGCAAACGGTTTCGGTCCGGCACCCGTGATGTCCCCGGGGCCTTACGACAGCCGCCCCGGTCACACCATGTCACCGGGCCCCGAGGACGCGCGGCCCGGATCCACGACCACAGCGGTACGCCAGAGCCGCCGGCGCTGGATACGGGTGGGCCTGCCCGTGGCGGGAGTGGCGCTCGCCGGAACTCTCATATGGACCCTGCGGCCGGACGGTGGCACCCATGCCTCCGGCTCGTCCGGCCCCTCGCGGTCCGCCGATTCCACCACTCCGGCAGATCCAACGGGTGGATCGGCCCCCGTCTCGGCCTCGCCGGCGGGGACGGAACGGACCGGCAAGACCGACCTGTTGACACCGGCCGGTATCCGCACCGCCGTTGAGGCGCTCAAGACGGAGACCGGCAGGGACCGCTTCGGAGGCCTCACGGTCTACCAGGACTACGTCAGCGCCGATCTGATGGTGAAGGGCAGCGACACCAAGTACGACACGTACACGTACCGTCCCGGGCAGGCCGTCGAGAAGGGCATCATCAGCTCGACGCTGTTCGACGGCGACAAACCCGTCACCCTCGACGGGTTCGACTGGGACGCGGTGCCGGCACTGCTGCGCGAGGGCGAGAAGAAGCTGAACGTCGATCATGTGACCACGCGCTATCTCGTCCTGGAACTGGCGGACAACGACTTCGGCACGCCCGTCGGAATGGCCGTGTACCTCAGCAATGCCTACAACCAGCTCGGCTACCTCCAGGCGGATTCCAAGGGCAAGGTGGTGAGGGTCATGCCCAATGACAAGTGAGGGGCCTTTGCCGCGCACACCGCGGAGGCGCCTCAACGGGACGCGGACGAATCGGTCTGTCTTCTGGAAAGGGCTCGCTGCGCATGCGCTGGAGCAAGGCGGGATTGTCGACGGTGGTGATGACGCTGACGGTGGTGCGCAGGTGGCGGTCGAGGCGAGGGCAGCCCACCATCCCTTGCTGCCACCCGCTGTCGTGACCGCTTCCTCGCCGGAGACCCGGCCACCTCGGCCGAGTCCGGAGCGCCGGCCCATGCGGCCGTGACCGGCAGTGGGTTTCGCCGAGCGAGCAGGCCGGGTCAGCCGAGTTTGAGGAGGCCGGCTTCGAGCACGGCGCGGCCGAAGGGGCTCGCGAGATCGGCGAGACGCTCACAGCCGGCGTCACCCAGGGCGGCGTAGGCCGGCAGGGCCAGACGGTCGGTGCGGTCCTCGATGTGCCGCCGCAGGAGGGCGCCTTCCGAGCTGAGGGAGTCGCCGTCGAGCAGGCCTCGCTCGTGCAGGCGCTCCCGGGTGCCGGCCCACTCGTCCTCGGACCAAGCGCGGCTCGTCCTGAGGAAGTCGACGGGCATTTCGCCGGTGGCGGCGTGCAGAACCAGGGCCTCCAAACCTCCGACGCCCTCGCTGAGCAGGCACGCGACATGCCCGTCTCCACGGAACTCCCGGAGCAGCGTCTGGGCGTGCCACAGCTGCAGTACCGGCTCCTTCGGCCAGGGGAGTGCGGCGTGCGCGGCGAACAGCGGGCGGCCCTCCGTGTGTTCGCACGCCGCCTCGGCTGCCCGGCGAGCCAGCGTCAGGACCTCCTCCAAGTGGGGCAGCTCGGGGATTCCCGCCCGCCGCAGGGCTTCGTCCGCCGCGGCGTACCGCGCGTCCAGCACCTGCTGCGGCGTCGTTGCGTCCCAGGCCCCGTCGAGTGCCTGGCGTACCAGATCGGGATTGAAGTTGTAGAAGGTCGAGACGACCAGCTCGGCGGATGCCCGGCCGAACGCGGCGCTCCGCGAGGCGAAGTACCCGGCGCGTCCGCTCAGTCCCAGGTCCGCGTACCGTCGCCTTGCCTCGGGGACGAAGTAGATCATGCCGTGCACGGGCTCGAGTCCGCGCCAGGCCGCGCGCGCTGCCTTCATGGGTCACCTCTTCGGAGAGTCGACGAACGGGGTATTCGCTGCTGTTCCGTACTCACCGTGCGTACGCAGGTGTTCGAGCAGCAGGCGGCTCAGCGTCTCGGGCGCCTCCTCGGGGACCCAGTGGCTGACGCCCTGAAGGGTCTCGAACCGGTACGGCCCACTGACCCACTGCCCGGTCTGCTGCGCTGCCGCCGGGCCGAACGCGCTGTCCTGCGTGCTCCAGACGTACAGCGTGGGTACGTCGATGACGCCGATCGCGCCGTCGGGGCGGCCGGCCCGGTACCAGTTCAGCGCCGCGGTGAGAGCGCCCGGCTCGGACAGGTGCCGTATGTAGGCCTCGGCACTGGCGTGGGGGACCGTGCCGGCGTAGAGCGCGCGAAGCTCTCGGGCATCGTCGGCGAGCATGCGTGCTTCGGTCGCGGGCGTTTCGCGCCAGTCGATCATGTAGTGGGAGCGTTCGCGCTGATCCTCATCGGTGCGCAGGGCGGTCGCCAGAGCGCCGGGGTGAGGGGTCGACACCACGGTCAGTGTGCGCACCCGGCCGGGGTGGGCGTGAGCGGTCCACCAGGCCACCGCGCCTCCCCAGTCATGGCCGACCAGGTCGAACGCTGCCCAGCCCAGCTGCTCGGCGATCGCGACCACGTCGTCGACGAGGTGGCCCATGCGGTAGTCCTCGGGCCTCCGGGGGCGGGCGCCCGGGGAATACCCACGCTGGTCGGGCGCCACCACCCGGTGGCCCTCCGCGGCCAGCGCCGCGATCTGCCGTTGCCACACCAGCCCCGTCTGGGGGAAGCCGTGCAGCAGCAGCACCGGGCGGCCGTCGGGCGGACCCGCCATGATCGCGTCGAACACGCCCGCGACGGTGGAGATGCTCAGCGCGGTCACTCTCCCCCTCCTCGTACCAACTGGTCGGTATCCTTCAGGCGGGAGGGTGTGCTGTCAAGGGAGCGAGCGCGTGGCGTGGATCTAATTGAACCTGACGTCGGATTCAACTATAACCGGTCCGGAGGCCGACGCCCCGTCACCCTTCGGTCGTGGCTCACGTCATCGCGTACCGGAGGGGACGGTCGACGAGCCCTCGCCGCGCCGTAGTCGGCGCCCGGCGCCGCCTACCGGCATCCATCCCGGCATGCGGAGCTCGGAATCCCGTACCGATCCCCGCTCCGTCGCTCCCGGGCGAACCGGACCAACAGGAAGCAGTGAGGCGACATGAGGGAAGCAGTCATCGTTTCGACGGCACGGACGCCGATCGGAAAGGCTTACCGCGGCGCGTTCAACGACACCCAGGCGCAGGAACTCGCCGCCCATGCCCTTTCGCACGCGGTGCAGCGCGCCGGGCTCGAAGGAGGCGAGATCGAGGATGTGATCCTCGGCTGCGCCGCGCAGCAGGGGTCTTCCGGTTTCAATGTCGCGCGTCAGGCCGCTCTCCGCGCCGGGCTTCCGGACACCGTCTCGGGGATGTCGATCGACCGGCAGTGCTCGTCGGGCCTGATGGCCATCGCGACGGCCGCCAAGCAGATCGTCGTGGACGGTATGCAGATCGCTGCCGGCGGTGGTGTCGAGTCGATCTCCCTGGTGCAGAACGACCACATGAACACCCACCGCATGGCGGATCCCTGGCTGGTCGAGCGCAAGCCGGGCATCTACATGCCGATGCTGCAGACGGCGGAGATCGTCGCCGAACGCTACGGCGTGAGCCGGGAACGCCAGGACGAGTTCGCGCTGGTGTCGCAGCAGCGCACCGCGGCGGCGCAGGAGGCCGGGCGGTTCGACCGGGAGATCGTCGCGCTCAACAGCGTCAAGAAGGTGCTCGACAAGCAGTCCGGGGAGGTGCGCGACGAGGAGGTCACCCTGACCCGGGACGAGGGCAACCGCCCGTCGACGACGCTCGAAGGCCTGGCCGGGTTGGCGCCGGTGCTGCCGGACGGTCAGGTGAGCGCGCAGTCCAGTGTGACGGCGGGCAACTCCTCGCAGCTGTCGGACGGGGCTTCGGCGTCGGTGCTGATGGAGTCGAGGGAGGCCGAGCGTCGCGGACTGGCACCGCTCGGCGTCTACCGGGGGATGGCAGTCGCCGGTTGCGGCCCGGACGAGATGGGCATCGGTCCGGTGTTCGCCATCCCGAAACTGCTGAAACAGCACAACCTCACCATCGACGACATCGGCCTGTGGGAACTCAACGAGGCGTTCGCTTCCCAGGCGCTGTACTGCCGCGACGAACTGCACATCGACCCCGAGCGGTTCAACGTCGATGGCGGTGCGATCTCGGTCGGTCATCCGTACGGAATGACCGGAGCCCGCCTGGTGGGTCATGCCCTCATCGAGGGCAAGCGCCGAGGGGTCCGGTACGTGGTGATCTCGATGTGCGTCGGCGGCGGAATGGGCGCAGCCGGACTGTTCGAGGTCGTCTGAACTCGGCATCCCTGCCGGATGCAACCCAACTTCGAGAGAGGCGTGGATACGGTGTCGAACATGGCGGAAAAGACCCGAACCGCGGTCCTGGTGGACTTCGGCGGGGTCATCACGTCCTCGGTGTTGCGGGCTTTCACCGACTTCGGCGCCTCGCTCGGCGGCGACCCGCGGCTGCCTCTGGACCTTCTCGGCAGGGATCAGCCATCACGCACCCTCCTGGCCGACCACGAGTGCGGCCGTATCGACACAGAAGCCTTCGAGCGGGGATTCGCCGAACGCCTCCGCGTCCACGGCGCCGACGTACCGGCCGAGGGTCTGACGGCGCGGATGCAGGCGGGATTGTCGATCGACCAGGACATGCTCTCGCTGCTCGATGATCTCCGGGCCGCCGGCCGTCCGGTTGCGCTGGTGTCCAACTCGTTCGGCACCGGAACCTACGACGGCATCGACCTCGCCGCTGTCGCCGATGTGGTCGTCATCTCCGCCGAGGTCGGGATCCGCAAGCCCTCCCGGCGGATCTACGCGATCGCCTGTGAACGCCTCGGTGTCGATCCCGGGGAGGCGGTCATGATCGACGATCTGCAGCAGAACCTCGACGGAGCGGCCCGGATCGGCATCGGGGGCGTGCTGCACACCAATGCCTCCGACACCCGCCGGCAACTTGCCGAACGCTTCGGGATCACCGCCTGAACCCGCCCTTCGGCTCTCTGACCGTGGCGTCGGATTCAAGTAGAGTTCCCGGGATGAACAGCACGTCGCCCGAGGAGATCGACGGCGAGAAGGCACCGCCCATGGCTCCCCTCTCGCACCTTCGTGAGCCGCCCACGACGAAGCGCGGAGCCCGCACACGGGCCACTCTCGTGAAGGCCGCGCGCACGGTGTTCGAACGGGACGGCTACCTCGACACCCGCCTGACCGACATCACCAAAGAGGCTCAGTGCGCGGCGGGATCCTTCTACACCTACTTCGCCAACAAGGAAGAGGTCCTTGCCGCCGTCCTCCTGGAAGCGCAGGAGGACATGATGCACCCCGGCATGGGCCGGGTGCAGTGCACCGACGATCCGTATGCGGTGCTTGAGGCGAGCAATCGCGCCTATCTCGAGGCATACAGACGGAATGCGAAACTGATGGCACTGCTGGAGCAGGTCGCACAAGTGGAGCCGGAGTTCCGTGAGTTCCGAAGCCGGCGTGCCGACGCGTTCATCCGCCGCAACGCCCGTGGCATCGCCGACCTGCAGGCGCGGGGTGTCGCGGACCGCGAGGTCGATCCGATGACGGCCTCCCGTGCGCTGTCGGGCATGGTCAGCGTCATGGCCTACAACGCCTTCGTGCTCGGCGAACAGCAGGAGCAAAGTGCGCGGGTGGACTTCGAGGAACTCGTGTCCACGGTCACCCGGCTCTGGGCGAACGCCCTGCGGTTCCCCGGTCACCGCTGATCCGGCAGCTGAACCCGGGCGAGACCCGCCTGCACCCGGGCCATGCCGGGGCACAGGGTACCGACGAGCCTCTCAGCCGGGCGGTGCCGACAGGCGGGTCAGGATGCCGCAGACCCGTCCACGATCTCCCGGGCCTGCGTCCCGCCCCCGCAGTCGCCCGGCTGGCGCGCCGCCCCTCCGATGACGGTGGTCAGTACGCCCACCCGGACGCGGCCGGTGCGTCGCCGCTCGTCCGCTCCTCCGGGAGCTCCTCCCATGGGCGAGGCAGAGCTCTCGCTCTTCGCCGTGGTGCTGGGAGAGGCCGCCCCACGGGGGATGCCGGAGCGCGCTGCTGTCAGGGTGTTGGTTCCACGAAGTCCTCGATGGTCAGTTGCTGAGGGAAGACGTCGACCGGTTCCGGCGAGTGATCGAAGGTGACGCGGTAGTCGCTGCCAGACGTCCGGCTGATCGGCGGCTTCCCGCCCAGGGCGGCGTGCGGCCACTCGTGGTTGCCGTAGTTCAGGAGTCAGCGAGTGCGGTACGGCGGTCGCGCTCGGAGGTGTAGTCATGCACGTGTAGGCCCACGGGAGAGTGGGCCGTTATAGCGTTCGACCTTTCCAGTCGTCCACGGCGTGTAGGGCCGGGTCCGCTTGGGCTTCGTGCCGGTCGCGGCGAGCGCGTCCCCCCGGATAAGGGAGCGGTGGCAGACGCCGTTGTCTGTGGTCCGCCACCACGTGCCGCAGTGCGGCCTGCTGCGCTTCGGCGGACATGTCCTCCGATGGTGTGCCGGGGCGATCCTCTCGGACGATCTCCGGGGCTGTTGCGTGCGAACAGGCCCCGCGGCGGTCACTAAGCAGGCGAGGCACACGCCACCGGCCAGTGCCGGACCGCGCGGGACCGGGGCAGCCCGGACTTCCGTGAACGAACCAGGTGGAAGGCAGTCCCCATGACGTCACAGCGTGAAACCCGCAGAGTCAGCGACGCAGTGTTCCAGGTCGTCTACGACTCGCCCGCCGCGCTGCCCGGCCGCCACCGCTGGGTCACCAAGGACGAGGACGTACGTAAGGTGGAGGAGCTTCTCGGCATGGAGGCCGGGACCATCGGTGCACCCCTCTGGGTGAGCGGCGACTCCCGCGCCTGCGGATCGTGCGGCCGGGAACCCAGTTGGCTGGACATCGTCTCGTCGGCGCTTTCCCGTACGCATGAGCGACGCATGATCGCGGAAGTGATCCTGGGCGTGCACAAGTACGTGAATTCCGAGGCACCCGAGGCCATCGCCGGACTGCGGTGCCACGGTTGCGGAGAGGCGATCACGGATCTGCGCAGCTTCAAGTGCCACAACTGGGCCTACGCCTTCGAAGACCTCCAGGCCGTGCTCGACCGGATCGGCTGACCTCCCAGCGACTGCCGGGTTGCTGCTGGTGAAGCGGAGCCGGCACCTTGCCGCATCCGTCGGGCGAGCGTCGTGGCGAGGTCGGCGAGTCCGTGCAGCCGGGGGCGGGCTTGGTCGGTGTCGGCGGCGAGGGGGTGGTCAGGGCAGAGGTGATCGTGGTCGCCGTCGTTGCGACCCGAGACGTAGAGTACCCCTAGGGGTATTTTGCGAGGAGTGGTCGTGGAATTGGATCTTGAGGGCGCGTCTCTGAGGGCTGTGCTGAACCGGCTGCGACGTGCGCAGGGACAGATCTCCGGAGTGATCCGGATGATCGAGGAGGGGCGGGACTGCGAGGACGTGATCACGCAGCTGGCCGCCGCCTCGCGGGCCCTCGACCGAGCCGGTTTCGCGATCATCGCCTCCGGCCTGCAGCAGTGTGTGGCGGACATCGAGTCCGGCCGCGGGAGCGGTGCGGACTCGGAGGCGATGCGTGCGCGACTGGAGAAGCTGTTCCTGTCTTTGGCGTGAGGAATTCCGGCCGGGCGGATCAAGGGAAGCCCCGGGCTTGCCGCTCCGTTTCCACGGGAGTCGCCGCGAAAGCGGTCGCGGGTGTGTGTCAGGCCGTCCCGGTATCCGACCTCGGACTGGCACTGCGTGAACGCCTCCTCCACCATCATGTCCCTCAAGCGGTGATGCGGCTGCCTCCTTGGTGTGGACGCGATCAGTCCTCCATGGTCCGGTGACGGACCCCCCGCCCCCCCTCCTGCCTCTTGTACCGGTCTTTGCCCACTGGCGCAGATCGCCCGGCGACGGGGCAGGGTCGACCCGTACCGGCGACGATCGGTCCCCCACAGGCCGGTGAACAGCTCCGACGGCGAGCGGCCCCGCCCGGCCGAGGTCATGGCCGACGACATGTCGACCACTTCCGTGCAGCAGGTTTTGCCCGACAGGCAAATACCCGCTGGGGTATTTGACCCACCTCCTCGGGTCGCCGTAGCTTCGTCGTGCGTACACCCCCGGGGGTATTTGAGGAGGCAACCACTGGCGCGCAAAGGGACTCGCCCCGAAGGTGCGGCCCCTGCGAGAAGTACCTGGCGCGCGGCGGCATGGCTCTCCAATACGCCCTTGCCGAGGCTGCTTTGCGCCGGCACCGCGGGCGCCTGCGGTGCCGGCCCAACCATCCTCCTCACGGCCCCAGGACCAGACGGAAGGATTACCACCATGGTCGCCAGTCCCTCGCCCGGCGGCGAGACGATCGCCGGACGGCACCGCGTCGCCATCATCGGTGGCGGCAGCGCCGGAATCAGCGTCGCCGCCCGCCTGCGCCGCGCCGGCGTCACCGACATCACCCTTGTCGAACCGTCCGACAGCCACTGGTACCAGCCCCTGTGGACCCTGGTCGGTGGCGGTCAGGCACCCCTGCGCATCACCCGGCGTTCCGAGGCCTCCGTCATCCCGGACGGAGTGCGCTGGTTACGCCGGCAGGCACTCGCCGTCGACCCCGACGCGCGGACCGTCACGCTCTCCGGTGGCTCCCGGCTCGCCTACGAGTACCTCGTCATGGCTCCCGGACTGCAACTCGACTGGGATGCCGTGCCCGGTCTCGCCGAGGCGGTGGGACACGACCGGGTGTGCAGCAACTACGCGCCGGAATATGCTCCGCGTACCTGGGAGCTGATCAAGGGCATGCGTTCCGGCACGGCCGTCTTCACGCATCCGGCGACTCCGATCAAGTGCGGCGGAGCACCACAGAAGATCGCGTACCTGGCCGCCGACCACTGGCGCAGGCAGATGGTCCTGGACCGCATCCGGGTCATCCTCGTCATTCCCGATCCCGTCCTGTTCAAGGTGCCCGAATGGGCCCGCACTCTGGAGCAGGTGGCCGGCAGGTACGGCATCGAAGTGCGGCTTCGGTCCGAGATGACCGCCGTGAACGGCGACCGCCGGGAAGTCGTCCTCACCGACCACGCGCGGGGCACCGCGGAGACCGTCCCCTACGACTTCCTGCACGCCGTGCCTCCGCAGAGCGCGCCCGACTGGGTGAAGGGCAGCCCGCTCGCCGACCCCGCGAGTGCTCTGGGGTTCGTCGCCGCGGAAAAGCACACACTGCAACACCCGCGGTACGCGAACGTGTTCGCGCTCGGTGACGTGGCCAACCTGCCGACCTCGAAGACCGGTGCGGCCGTACGCAAACAGGCTCCGGTCGTGGCGGCCAACCTGCTCGACGTGATGAACGGCAACAGCCCGGCGCGCCGGTACGACGGCTATACGTCATGCCCGCTGGTGACTGCCCGCGATCGCATGCTCCTCGCCGAGTTCGACTACGACCTGAAGCCCTCACCCACCTTCCCGCTGATCGACACCTTCAAGGAACGGCGCGATATGTGGGCCTTCAAGCGGTACGTCCTGCCGCAGGTGTACTGGCGCGGCATGCTGACCGGCCGCCTCTGAACCGACCGGCCCGGGCTTCCTCCGACCGGGCCCGTCTTCCCCTGCCCGGCAGACGCGGCGCGTCGCACATGGCGAACACCGGACGACGCGCCCGCCCGGGAAGGTACACATGTCCAAAAATACCCCGGGGGGTATTCGTGCCCGGGCTGGTACGCATACCCCCGGGAGTAATCCCGCTGGGAAGGGAAAGATCGCCGTGTTCTTCATCGACACCCTTGACCTCGAGGGCCTCGGCAACCGCAGCTACCTCGCCGGCGGCCAGCTCTCGGCCGTAGCCATCGACCCGCCGCGCGACTTCGACCAGGTGCTGGCAGTGGCCGCGCGTCGCGGCGTACGGATCTCCCACGTGGTGGAGACCCACATCCACAACGACTACGTCACAGGCGGTCTGGAGCTGGCCCGGGTGACCGGCGCCGCCTACCTGGTTCCCGCCGGGGCCCGCGTGTCGTTCGCACGAATACCTGTTGCCGACGGCGACACCGCCACCATCGACAGCGGGCTGGAGCTGCGTGCCGTTGCCACACCCGGCCACACCCCGCACCACACCTCGTACGTCCTGCGGGAGGAGGGACAGCCGGTGGCGGCGTTCACCGGCGGATCGCTGCTGATCGGCACGGTGGGCCGGCCGGACCTGGTCGAGCCGAGACTGACCGAGCAGCTCGCCCGCGCCCAGCACGCCTCCGCACACCGCCTGGCGGCCGAGTTGCCGGACGAGACGTCCGTGCTGCCCACGCACGGCTTCGGCAGCTTCTGCTCCTCGACGCAGGCCGAGGGGGACACCACCACCATCGGCAAGGAGAAGTCCGCCAACGCGGCGCTCACCACCGACGTCGACTCCTTCGTCGCGCGGCTGCTCGCCGAGCTCGACGACATCCCCGCGTACTACACCCACATGGGTCCGGCCAACGCCGCCGGTCCCGCCCCCCTGGACCTGACCCCACCGGCCATCGCGGACGCCGACGAGATCGCCGCCCGTCTCGTGGCCGGGGAGTGGGTCGTGGACCTGCGCAATCGGGTCGCGTTCGCCGAGGGCCACGTCGCGGGGTCCTTCAACTTCGAGGCCGACGGCAAGCTCGCCACGTACCTCGCCTGGATGATCCCGTGGGGCAAGCCCGTGACCTTGCTCGCCGAGTCCCCCCAGCAACTGGCCGCCGCCCAGCGCGAACTCGTCCGGGTCGGCATCGACCGGCCCGCCGCCGCTGCGACCGGCACACCGCAGGAATGGGTGCCAGCGGGGGAGAGCCTCGCATCCTTCCCCCGCTCCACGTTCGCCGGCCTGGCCGGGCACGCCATGGACGGCATCGTCGTCCTGGACGTACGGCGCGACTCCGAGCGAGCGGCCGGCTACATCGAGGGCTCGGTCCACATCCCGATCCATCAGCTGCACGAGCGGCTCGGTGAGGTGCCGGCAGGAACCGTCTGGGTGCACTGCGCCGCAGGGATGCGGGCCGGTATCGCCGCGTCGCTGCTGGACGCCGCGGGCCGTGACGTCGTGGCCGTCGACGACGGCTTCAGTGCCGCCGCGGGCGCCGGGCTGACCGTCGTCACCGGCTGACGATCCGTTCGGTCGGCTGCAGAACTCTCGAGAGGTTGTGCGATGCCCCTCTTCCGTCGTGGCGCGGACCGCGTCACCGTCGACGAGGCCCACCGGCGCACCCAGGGCCCCGACCCGGCGGCCGTCCTGTTGGACGTACGCGAGCAGCTCGAGTGGAGGACCGGCCATGCGCCCGGCGCCGTCCACGCGCCACTGTCCCGTCCGGCCGCCGGTGAGGCACTGCCCGGCGTGGCTCAGGCACGGCCGCCGGCGGTGATCTGCCGCAGTGGGCACCGCTCGCAGCAGGCCGCCGATCTGCCGGCCGCACGCGGCGCCGACACCGTCGACGTGAAGGGCGGCATGCAGGCGGGGGCCGTCGCCGGTCACCCGGTCGTCGATGAACGCCGGAACAACGGCTCTATAGCATGACCGCCCTGATCCTCGCGCTCGTTGCCGGTGCCGTCATCGGCCTGGCCCTGGGCGGCCTCGGCGGAGGCGGCAGCGTCCTCGCCGTCCCCGCGCTGATCTACCTGCTCCACTTCACCCCGGCGGCAGCGACGACGGCCAGCCTGGTCATCGTCACCCTTACCTCGGTCACGGCACTGACCGCCCACGCCCGGGACGGCAACGTGGCCTGGCGCACGGGGCTGCTCTTCGCCGCCGCGGGCATCGTGCCCGCGATGGTTGCCGGAGCTGTCTCCGGGCATCTGCCCGCGACCATGCTGACCAGCGCCTTCGCCGCCATAGCCGCACTCGCCGCGCTGCGTATGCTGCGGCCCGCGGGTGCCGAGCCGTCCGGCAAGGTGCAGCCCGGCAAGGCCGGAGCGGTCGGCGCCGGACTCGGCACGGTCACCGGATTCCTCGGCGTGGGCGGCGGCTTCCTCGCAGTACCCGCGCTGGTGAGCGTCCTCGGACTGACCATGCGCCGGGCGGTCGGCACCAGCCTGCTGGTCATCACGACCAACTCCCTGGCCGCCCTCGCCGCCCGGGCCGGCACCGGCAGGCAGCTGGACTGGTCGGTCGTCGCACCGTTCACCGCGGCGGCGATCCTGGGCGCCTGGGACGGCAAACGCCTCTCCCGCAGGATCAGGGGGACGACACTTCAGCGGATCTTCGCCTACGTCCTCCTCGCGGTCGCCGCCTTCATGCTCGTCGATGTGCTCCTCTGACCATGTCGGCGACATGCGGCCAACGGAAACGACACGGCGTCAGGGACGCGGCGGCCAGTTGGGCGACGTCGTCAGACGTCCGGCTCAGGACCACGCGTCACACGCTTCAGCCGGTCTGCTCAAGAAATGCGCGGACCTCGGGCATGGTGTCATGGCTCTGGAACAGGCGGCGGAGACGGCGGGTGTGGGCGGACGGCATGCCGCGGAGGCCGTCCACGGCACACAGGGTGGTGTGGGCGGCGTCGACGATCTCACCCAGGTCGAAGTGTGCCTGAGCGGTGTGGAAGAGGTAGCGGGCGACGACGCTGGGCAGCAGGCCGCACGGGGGGTCGTCACCCGCTCAGGGCGGTGAACCGCTCCAGCCCCTGCCGGGGCCTGCCGAGGTCGAGCAGCTCTGCGGCACGTGGAAAGGCTCCTGCTCCTGGCGGACGGACACCACCGTCTTGAGGTCGCGCTGCGCCTGCACCGCAGCAACCACGGTGCCTTCGGACCCACCGACCGGATCCTCGCCTTCGTGACGCCTCGCGCCGTCTCCTCGGGGCTCTCGCCCTCGGCCGCCAGACCGACGATCTCCGACTCCCGCGGGGTCAGTGGGTTCGGCGTCCGGGCGCTGCCCATGACGGCGACGTCGGTGCCGACGATGCGCTGGCCGCAGCTCAGGTGCCTGATCGCCTCGACAAGTTCGTCGGCAGAGGCGTCGTCGGAGATCACTCCCGCCACGTCGGCCTCCAGGGCACGCTGTGTGCCGCCCGCGGAGAGCGCTCCCATGACCAGCAGGATCGCGCTAGCGCGGAAGGTCTCCCGCGCTCTGCGGCGCTTCTCGAACGCGGCTCTGCTGCCGTCGGCCCTCCGCATCCTCCCCCAGAGTCGGGGAGGGAGGGAGCCGCCGGGGTCGAGGTGGTCCTGGAGTCGGCGTCCTTCTCCTATCCGGGGGGCGCGAATGACGTCCTCAGCGGCATCGACCTGCGCGTGGCGCCCGGCGAGCACATCGCGGTCGTGGGCCCCAGCGGTATCGGCAAGTCGACACTGGCCTCCCTGCTGGCCGGCACCCGCAGACCCACCCGCGGCCGGGTCCTCCTCGACGGCGTCGACCTCTCCTCGCTCGCGCCCGGTCGACAGGCCGCACTGCGGGCCTATCTGCCACAGGAGGCGTACGTCTTCACCGGGACGCTCCGGGAGAACCTCGGCTAGCTGGCAGCCGATCCAGTGGACGACCGTCGGATCGACCGCGCGGTCACGGAATTCGGCCTGACGGATCTGGTGTCTACGACCGGTGGCTACGACGGTCTCGTGGACCCCGACGCCCTCTCCGCCGGCCAACGCCAGCTGATCGCCCTGGCCCGCGCCTACCTGTCGCCCGCCCGGCTGATCGTGCTCGACGAGGCGACGTGAATGTCGGCGCCGCCGTCGGCCCGCTCATCGCCGCGACCACCCTCAGCACCGCGCTCGGGAACCTCGGGCCACTGTGGGCAAGCGGCCTACTCGTCGCTGTCGCGCTGCTCATCGTGTTCCCCCTCCGCACTGTGATCGCAGTCCGCCGAAGCGACGAGGTGCTCCAGTGACGCATACGAACGCCCCTTGAACATCGGGGGACGCGAAGGCTCGTGGAGCGCTACCGCGCCCCCCGATCGCCCATGTGGCCGCCGAGGCCGGCATCTCCCGCGCCTGCCAGTTCAAGTGGAAGAAGCGGTACGACGCGTACTTGGGTATCGACCACCGCCGGTTCCTCGATACACATGGGTCCGTCAACCGGCGCCCGCCGAAACGGATCGTGGCCCCCTACCCGGACCATACGGTTCACCTGGACCTGAGGGACTGCCGTCTCAAGGGGCACGGCGTTCACAAGCCATGCTCGGGCATCGCCCGACTCCATGCCGGGGAACGGCTCGTCATTCACCCACCGAACCACTTCACAGCGCAGCTCAGGCACGCAGGCTCCCGTCCCAGATCCGGACCGCGGCGGCAACGAGCGCCAGCACGCCTGAGACGCCGGACTTCGTTGCGGGACAGCCTTTAGCGGACGACGTGGACGGTCACTGGCGTGGAGGTGCGGTCCGTCTTCGCGTGCTGGTGGTGGCTATCGGTCGAGTACAGCACTGAACGGAACTGGAGCTCGCCCGTGTGCGTGACCTTGATGTTTGCGCGCGCATCGGCGTCGAAGCTCCGCGCGACGGCGCGCCAGTGGCCCCAGTGGCCGGGTTTGCCGGACCGCTCCTGTATGACGAGCATGGTGTACCGCTCGGCGTCGTCGCCACCCTGGCCGTGCACCTTCACCACGTGGCCGGCATGCACGGTGTGGGGGGTGGCCTGAATCGAGATGTCGCTCTTCGCGAACGCCGGGGATACAGCCAGTACTGCTGAGGTCACGCCCAGCGCGCCGACTGCCGCAAGCCGCTTCATACCAAGCTTCATGCTCGGGTCTCCTTGCATTTCTTCGTTGCCTTTGCGTCAACTAGGGTTAGCTACTGCCCAGTTGCCGCGCTTTCACCGAAGAAGAGCAGTTGGCGCGCTAAGAAGTTGGCCCCCGATTGTCACTACCTCGTAACTGGTGTCGGATGACCACCGTGCTGCCTCACGGCGCACATACCGAGATGTCCTGTTTGACAGCCAACCCAGTCATCCCAGGTGAGAGGCACTGCCTCCGACCCACGTCTGCCGCACCTGGCGCGACAAGCCTCTCCTTCTGCGCGGCGCATGTCCGAGCTACGGCGACGAGGGCACGATTCCCGGCCTGCGCCCCGGCGACGGCACACGGATTACCGTCGCCCCAAGGCCTTCTGCATGATCCCGTTCCGTCTACTCGTCCGGTTCGGCGGTCTCGTGCTCGCGCATGCGCCGCTGGGTGTACTCGCGCATACTCTCGCCGTCGGATGGTTCATCCGTGCGCGGCTGTCGCGACCCCGACGCCCCCGCCTTCATCCTCTCGATCTGCTGACGCAACCGGGCCGCGCGAGCCCTTCTCTCCTTTTCGTCTGCTTCGCCCATGGCAGTCCTCCCGTTCCCAGGGATGGCGTACTACTCATTCTCCTCCTCGCCCCCCTCCCAGGAAGCCTCGACGATCTTGCCCGCCTTCAGGGCGTCGATCTGGTCCCGCCAGCCCTGCGCCCGCGAGGCAGTGGTCTTCTTGATCTGCGCGGTCAGTGTGCGGGCGTCGGCGAACTTGAGGGACTGCGATCCAGCCTGGGCGATGCGGCGAGCCGTCTCCGTCTTCGCGTCGACCGCGGACCGGATACTGCCGATGCGGTTCGTCATGCGCCCCAGCTTGCGGAATACCGGCTTGGATGTGCCGAACCAGACCTGCTGCCACCAGAGATTGGTCGTGCGGTCGAGCCAGGTGATGTACCCGCCCTCGCGGATCGAACGGGGCTCCTTGATGTTGCCCCCGAAGCTGTAGCGGACACCGTCGGCCGTCACCGGATCGTAGAAGTGCGGCGTGATGAAATCCGAGACGAGGAATCCGTTCACGGTGTACCCGAACTGCGGGTCCTCCGGGGGATCGGCCACCTCGACCAGGAATTCGACCACACCCTGGTCGGGCTTGGGGGAGTGGCCTGCCATGAGCCTGTTGCCGCCCGGGTCGGCCAGCATTTCCAGAACCTCGTGACTCGCCGTGAGCGACCAACTGTCGCTGTACTGGACGAGGGCGAACGGTTGTCCGTGCTCATCGAGGTGGATTCCGTCGACACCGGCTGGCTCATTGATGTCGTCGGCCACGATGACCGGCCAGTACCCGACGGGGACGTCCTCCAATCGGTCGAACGCGTCCACGGTCGCGGAGACGTTCCAGAGCGGGCCGAAGTCCCGGGTGACCTGCTTCTGCAGCGCGGCCGTCACACGGCTGAGCTGCGCGGCGGTGATCTGGTTGGTTTCGGATACAAGAGCGACCTGGGCCAGCAACATCGAACTCGCCTCTTTCCGTTCCGTTCCGTGCCAGCGCGATGGTCCGCTCGTATGGGACAGCGGTCCGCAAGCGGGCGGCCGACCGGCAATTCCAGCTCGCCGAAGACGCCGAGCAAGTAAGAGCGTATGTTCGATCTTTGGCATATGCCTGCTGATTCGTCTCTATGGGTGATATGTTCAGCACTCAACGGGGCTTGGTCACAGAGCGGACCGGCCTGTCCCTGTGCATCGGGATCTCCGGCGCGAACCTGCACCACGCGTTCGATGCCCTCCAGGTCGACGGCCAGGAGCTGTTCCATGAGCCCTGCGCTCATCGGCGCGCAAGGCTGGGGGAACTGTTCGCCGAGCACGCGCCAGCTGCGCTGTGGACGTTGTGCCCCAAGACAAGCGACGTCCGGACCGCTCAGGACTGGCTGACCTCCGGGACCGATGTCCCCGGCGTGGAAGGGCTCGTGATCAAAGGTCGGCAGCAAAGGTGTCTGCCGGGCGTCCGAGGCTGGTACCAGAGCCGTCGTCGGCGCACCACCGTGGGCATCGTCAGCGCCGTAACCGGCAGCCCGCGCCGGCCCCAGACCGTTCCCCCGGGCCGCTGTGACGAAGGTCGGGTGCTACGGCTCGTCGCCCGCGGGACCCAACTGCACCCGGACCAGGCCCGGCGCCTCGCCGGCCAGCTGACCGCAGCCAGACCAGAGCATCTCGGGGAGGGCGTGCGGTTCACGAGATCCTGGGGGTCACGTACGCCGCTGGACGCCATCCTTGTCGAGCCGGAACCGGTCGCGGAGATCAACGTGGACACAGCGCAGGATCACGGAGCCCCCCGAGCGATGCAGCAGGGGACCGGGCGGCCGCTCGGCACGTTACTGCTGGACACCTTGCGAACACGACGCCGAGCCCTAGAGGCTCGGCGCAATCCCGCGTCACCCGTACTGCGGGCGCCATTCGAAGAGCAGGATGGTCGCATCGTCCCGCAGTTGGTTGCGCTGGTACTCGAGGATGGCGTGGATCAGGAGCCTCAGGACCTCCGCCGGGCGCTGGCCGGCGGCGTTGGAACGGATGATGAAGTCGGTGAACCGGTCGAGGCCGAACTCCGCACCGTCCGCATCCCGCGCCTCCACGACACCGTCGGTGTAGAGCAGGACGCAGTCGCCCGGCTCCAGAGTCGTCTCGTGAGCATCCCGGGCTGCCGGGGCAAGTAGGCCGGCCAGGCCGATCGGCGGCTGCGGGGGGCTGTCCAGCGCCCCGGCGAGGACCCGCTCGCCTCGGATCAGCAGCGGTGGGGGGTGACCGCAATTGACCCAGCGCAGCACCCCGGTCTCGGCATCGAGCCGGCACAGCACACCGGTGCAGAAGTGGTCGGGCAGCCACTGGGCGAGCGCCTGGTCGACGGCGCCGACGACATCGGCCAGCCCGCCACCGCCGCGGCGGGCGTTCCGTGCCGCTGCCATGGCGACCGACGTGGTCAGGCCGGCGGTCAGATCGTGACCCATGGCGTCGAGGATCATGGTGTGCAGGATGTTCTTGACCACTGAGTGGTCGAAGGCGTCGCCGGCGATGTCGTACGCCGGTTCCAGGACCGCGGTCGAGACGCATCTGGTGCTGCCGATGGTGCGGGGTGGCAGGAAGGCTCGCAGCATCTCGGCGGGCAGCCGCATGGTCGCGGTGCGGGTGCGGGCGGCGAGCCAGTCGCTGTAGGCGCGTTTGGAGGTGATCAGCATGGCGAACAGGTGGGCCAGCATTCGTGTGCGGCGCATCCGCACCTCGTCGACGGAGGCGGTAGACACCGCCAGCACACCCAGCCGTTCCACACCGTCGACCAGAGGCATCCAGATGATCGAGCCGTCGTCGGTGTCAGCCACCCGCGGGGAGAGTGTGCGGTAGGCCCAGCCGGCCGACGAGCCCTCCACCGGCAGCGGCTCCATGGCCTCGTCGAGTGGGATGAGCAGTTGTTGTTGCAGATCGGCTAGGTAGATCAGCGCGGTGTCGAGGTCGAGGGACAAGGCGCACCGGTGCGCCAGGGCGGGCAGGTCGACTGGCAGGGCCGTCTGCGCCTCGATGATCAGCTCTTCCAGCCGATGCTCGTTGACGGCGGTGTCGGGACCGCCGGACGCGCGCGGTGGGTCCGACACGACGATCACCCCTTCCCGCGCCCAGTCTCACACTGATCCCGTCCAGCGGCTTGTCTGCGTGCACAGCCGCGTTCCAGTCGAAGACCACGTGTACCGGGTGGGTGCCGAAGTGCCGCAGGTATTCGCCGCTCCAGCCGTAGGCAGGCTTCCCCAGGAAGACGCAGAGCCGGCGAACGGCGCCGTGGTAGTTACGCAGGGTGGAGCGGACGCAACCGTGCACGGCTCGCAGATCCCATCCGGCCGGTGGCCCCCGGCGCCGCCGCGGTGGTGTCACGGCCCCGACCGCCAACCGCTTCGGCCAGACCAGTCCCACAACGACGAACCACGTCCGGGCGGCGCTTGGTGATGCCGTCGGCTTCATGCTGGACGGCGGCCCCTGCGAGGCGGCGTCGAGTCGACCATCGTCCGACGCCACAGGCGAGAGCGTGAGCATCCTGCAGCCCGGCGGGGTGACGCGCGGCGGACCTCCGCCTGTAACGGCCAGGGCGCATGCCATGATCGTCATCATGGGGATACACATCGCACCGGCCGCGGTGGCCGACTTCCACCAGGTCCTGTCTGATCACTCCCGTTACTGGGGCGAACGCGACCTTCGGTCGCTGCACCTTCTGGCCCTGGTACAGGAGTTCGGTTCCACTTGCCTGGTTGCCCGGGCCGAGGACGGAATCCGTGGGTACATCTTCGGGTTCGTCACCCCAGACGGCACCGGGTACGTGCATCTAAGAAGTGCGGGTCCGGCGGAGGCCGGCCATCGAAGTTCGACCCAGGGGACTACAAGGCCCGGCACGCGGTCGAGTGCGGCATCAATCGCCTCAAGAGACATCGAGCCGTGGCCACCAGGTACGACCGACTCGCGGTCCGCTACGAGGCTACCGTCCTCGTTGCCGCCATCAACGAGTGGTTGTGACGTACTGGTCCGACGACAACTCGAACACTCGTACTCGCCGGCCGCCGGTGGGATTGACGGTCTCACGGACCGGACGCATCCCCAGTTTGGTCATGATCCGTTCGGAGGCGTCGTTGCCCACCTGAGTGATGCTGACGATCCGCTCCAGCCCTCGCTCTTCGAACCCGAACCGCACAGCGGCCGCAGCGGCCTCGGTGGCCAAGCCCTGCCCCCAGTGGGAACGTCCAAGCCGCCAGCCGACCTCAACCGCCGGCAGTACCTCCGGCAGGAAGTCGGGCACCGAAAGGCCGGTGAACCCGGCCAGCTCGCCAGTGGACCGGATCTCCACGGCGAACAGGCCGAAGCCCTGTGACTCCCACTCGCGCTCCCATGCCTGGATCCCGCCGCGAGTCTGCTGTTCGTCGCGGACGCTGCCGTCACGGATCCACCGCATGACCTCGGGGTCGGCATTGATAGCAGCCATGGGTGCAACGTCTTCCTCGCGCCAACGACGCAGGATCAAACGGGGAGTCTCAAGCGTGACCATCCAATCATTCTGGATCACAAATGGGCTCTCTGCCATCCTCACCAGGCACGTTCGGTACACGCGCCTGACGCACCGACGCCAGGCCCGCGACCACATCGCCGTCGAAACTGCGCTGGCCGCTCCTGCTGCCGAAGTCAGCAGACCTTGTTGGCGCCGTAGTCGTCGAGGTTGTCGGCAAATATCCAGCCCTCGATGTTGGTACCTGCGATGCGAAGGTGAGTCCAGCCCGTGTCCAGACGGCAGTGGTAGTAGAGCTTCCAGCTGGAGTTGAGTTCCATGATCGCGCCACAGCCGGAGAGCGGGCCGCTGCGCAGCGGTGCCGTCGTCCCCTTCCGGACATGCCCCGAGCCCGAGTCGAGGTTGGGATGGGCGGGGTTGTAGGCGCAGGAGGCAGCGACTGGCGTCACTGCTTGAGCTGCAGGGGCGCTCATGGTTATGGCGGCCAGCACAAGGACGGGCGTCAGGGCCCCCAGCAAAGGGCGGGTGAGGTTCTTCATGAATACTCCGTAACTGATTGATACGTGGCCCAAACCAGGCTCGACTGACTGTCGGGAGAGCTGTGACACGCGATGCCACCGGGCGTGCGCAGCCTTCCTCTCATCGGCCTTCCTCAAAGGCACGTGCCAGGGCCAGGCTGTCCTCGAAAGTGATGTACCGGCAGATCTGCTCGCCGACAACGGTGAAGCGAAATGCGCCGCGAGAATCGAAGAGTTTCCAGTTGTTTTGACGGTCTGGCGCATGTGGGCAAAGACGACAGCATCCTCTCCGTCCACCAAGACCCGTCCGCTGGAGAAATCCTCCATCCCACCCACGGCACACGCTCCGAGCCGTAGATTTCCCAATCGATATGAGAGGCGAACAGCTCGTGGAGTGTGGACAACTCTCCTTTTCCGAAACGTCGGTAGAACTCATCCACGACCGCGCGTGTACCGGCCAAGCCGATCTCCTCCGTTGTGGACGGCTCGCCCTGGCACCCGCGAGCACCTACGAGGATGTCGAAGCGTGTTCGTGCGGCGGTGTGCGGGCTGTCGTCGGGCAAGCACCCCCTAGTGTGTCTCTGACCGGGGGAGTTGGCGTTAGCACACGGACCACGCCTGGCTTCGCAGCGCGTCTACTGCGCGTTGCCCGTCGTCCGGGTAGTTCCCCGCGTGCGCAGTATCGTTCTTGCTGGCGTTCGTGGGACGCATGACTCGGGGAGAGCAAGTGCTGAACGAAACGGTTATTCGAAGCGACGACGTGCCGACGGGGGATCGGCTGGCCTACTGGGCGGAGTCCGTGGGACAGACGCACGCTCCGGTACGCATGCGAAGCGAGCATGCACGTGACTTCCATGCGCAGATGCGCATACTGGAGTTGGGCACGGTGTCGGTGTGGCCGCAGACGTTCCAGCAACTGATCATTCAGCGCACCCCGAAGCTGATCCGCCGCTCCGACCCGGAGCTCTATCACGTCTCGCTCATCCTGAAGGGGACGGGCGTGGGCACCTGGGACGATCACGAGAGCGTCTATGAGCCCTCTGACCTGCATTTCAACGATTCCTCGCTGCCTTGGGAGATACGCACGGGCGAACACCCTGTTTCCACCGTGGGCCTGGAACTCCCCAAGTCGATCATCCCGTTGCCGCAGAGGGTGACCAGCCGGATGCTGCCACGGCGGATGCCGACCCAGGGAGGTATCAGCGCGCTGCTGTCCCAGTTCCTGCTTCAGGTGGTCAAGGACGCCGACACCTACGAGCCCGGCGACGGTGCACGGCTGGGAAGGGTCGCCGCGGAGCTGGTCGCTGCCTTGTTCGCGCACGCCATCGAAGATGAAACCCTGGTACCTCCCGATACCCGCAAGCGCACCCTCGTACTGCGCATCAAGCACTACATCCAAAGTCATCTGCACGACCCGCACCTGACTCCCCCCACTGTCGCGGCAGCGCACCATGTGTCGGTCAGCTACCTGCATCGTTTGTTCGAGGGTGAGGAAGCCACCGTCGCAGCCTGGATTCGTCTGCGGCGCCTGGAGGCCGCCCGCCGGGACCTGACCGACCCCGCGTTGCGTGCGCTGCCCATCCACCGCATCGCCGCCCGGTGGGGCTTCCTCCGCGCGGCGGACTTCACCAGAGCCTTCCGCAGTGCCTTTGGCCTCGCACCGAACGACTACCGGCAGCAGGCAGGAGCGTCCAGCGAGTCGACGGGCAGCTAACGAAGCTGTGGACGCGGTGCCATCGCCGACACCCCGTACGGGAACAACACTGACTGGGCGCGTACGCAAGAGTGTTGCCCAGGGCAGCCGGCTGCCAGAAAGAGGAAGAGGCGGCCGGCGCCGAGGCGTCACGGGGACCGGTGGCAGTGAGGAGAGCGTGCCGACATGGCACTCAAACATTTCGGATTCATCTACACAGCGGCTGGATGCGTGGAAGGAGGAAACTTCAGCGTAGTCGACACGGGAAAGTGCCGGTGCGTCTTCGTGGGTGTAGAGACGCCCGAAGAAGGTGTCGAGGTCGCGCGCCGGCTGGTGAACGAGGGCGCCCAACTGATCGAACTGTGCGGAGGGTTCGGTCCTGTGTGGGCCGGGCACATTATCCAGGCCATCGACGGTGCGGTTCCTGTGGGCACTGTTGGTTATGGTGCCGAGGCAGTCGACCAGGTGGCCGCGATCTTCAACACCTAAAAACCTTGCTGCTGCTGCCCGTTGCGCACGGTGGACGCTGTGCCCCTCAGGTACGTGCGGTGCCTGTCAGTCTCGGCACGGCTCGTTGCGAGCAACACAGCCGAGTCGGCGAGTGCCGTCGGGATTTCTCCCTGAGGTTGAAGGAACAGTACGTCGGCTCGTCGTCCGTGTCGGCGACGTCCTTGCGCCGGCGGTACTCGCCACTGCCGTCATCGATCCGGACCCCTTCTGGCGTTGCCGAAACTCACCGACACACCCACGCAGTCCCGCGGCAGGTGCGGCCTGGCCGGCGGCACTTGACGACCGCGCGCCGATCGCTGTGCCGGCCGCCTCGAACCGGTCCAAGGCCGACCAGGACCCCAGTACGTGGCTTCGCCGACAGGTTACTGCTGCACGTACATCACTGACTGGGCGGCGGACAGGACCCGCCAAGGCCTGAGCGCTGATGCCGCGGAGCAGGCGGCGCTCGCGGCTGTGCGAGCGATTGCCCGGACGTTCCCATGAGAGGTGCTGCGTGTGGTGCGCGACCGGGAAGAGGAGACCGAGCGGGGCTGGACAGTCTCCGGCGACCTGCGGCCGAATCATCAGCAGGCGGTGGAGTGCGTCGCCGCACAAGGGCCGGCGGAACTGGCCGACCGGCAGATGCGCGCCCAGCCAGTGTCGGTCGACGGCAGTGCCGCCGCGAGCGTGGCCGGTGCACTGAAGAAGACACCGGCCACGGCGACAGCCACCGCTGAGACGGCAAGACGGGCGCGCAAGGAACCCCCCTCTGAGTTCGAGCAAGCCCCATACGGGTTTCCACCGCTTACGTGCCGTTTGGATCGCCGGAGGCGGCGGCGGGTCGCAGAGCCTGTGCGACGCCGACCGAGGCGTCCCTGCGTCGTTCGCAACCGGTCAGTTTTCGAGAAGCGCCGGTCACCCGGACGGCCCTACCGTCGAAGGCATGAACCCCATCGATGCCGTCATCCTGGAGGTGGCCGACCTCGCGGCTGCCACCCGCTTCTACTCCACCCTTCTCGGGCCAAACTCGCCGCACCTGCGCCTGCGGGCATCCGGCGACCCTACGACAGGCTTCCGCGGATTCACGCTGTCGCTGGTGGTTTCCCAGCCGGGCAACGCCGATGCCCTCATCGAGGGGGCCATCGACGCCGGTGCCACCTGTCTCAAGACCGCCTCGAAGTCGCTGTGGGGCTACGGCGGTGTTGTCCAGGCCCCGGACGGCACGGTGGTGAAAATCGCGACGTCGGCGAAGAAGGACACCGGCCCGGTCACCCGGGACTTCGACGAGTTCGTGGTCCTGCTGGGCGTCGAGGACGTGAAGGCCACCAAGCAGTTCTACGCCGATCGGGGCCTGAGCGTGGGGAAGAGTTACGGCGGCAAGTACGTCGAATTCGCTACGGACCCCGGCCACGTCAAGCTCGCGCTGTACAAGCGCCGCGCTCTTGCCAAGGACGTGGGCGTCTCCGCAGAGGGCACCGGCTCCCACCGGCTCGTGCTCTCCGGCGCTGCCGGCCCCTGCAGAGATCTGGACGGCTTCGTCTGGGAAGCCACTGTCAGTGCCCCGCTGACCGCTACGACCTGAGCGGAGCCACTACGTCCTGTCTGAGGGACAGGGCCGCGATCAGCATCACCCACGTCCAACAGCCCACCGAGCCCCGGGTCTGAGCAGCGAGCCGGGGCTGACCTGCCACACCCGCCGACGTGCGGCATCCCATCCGATCTCGCCTCCCCACACCCCGCCCCTGGCCGGCAGAGACGGAGAAGACCCTCCAGCAAGGCACCGAGGAGGCAGGGCCCACCCACGCCCCACAGTCCGGCTACGACAACCACAGTGAGCGCTCGGTGGCCAGCGGACCGGTGGAGATGCTCAGCCCCACATCACCACCCGACGGCCCAGTAGAAATGCAACCCGGTGAACGCGGCCGCCCACCAGCAGACGCTGACCGACTGCCCATGCGCCCATCCAGCGTGTACCCGCTGGGCCACGCGAAACGCCAGGCCGGGGGCCCGAGTGGCCGCTCAGGGGATGGCGGTGATCTCCTCGGCGGCTTGGTCAGCGGCGCGGCGGACGCGTCCGTGTCGGGCTGAGGACCAGCGACCGGCGCCGCAGTCGGGTCAGGTGCCCGGTCAGGGCTTGGGTGCCGGTCGTGGTGGTGGGGGTCAGTCACTATTACCGGTAGTTCGTTAAATCCGGAGGTAGAGGTCAATGCCGTGTCCGTTGGTGACCGCGTCGATCAGGGCCTGGAGCTCGGAAGGTGGGTCTGT
>NZ_JBVJVY010000051.1:40844-43494 GCF_055603265.1 Streptomyces sp. NPDC037288 | reverse complement strand
GCACCATCGCCCGGATCAAGACCTGGCGGATCCTCCGCAAGGCCAGACTCAGCCCGAACGCACTCACGTCAACCACAAAGGCCATCCTCACCCTGAAGGCTCACCATTGAAAAGGCTCTATGCACGGCTTTCCTGCCACTGGGTTGTGGGTGTGTGGAGCTGGTGGTGGTGAAGTGTCTCTGGTCGGCATGCATGGTGCCGCACCGGACAGGGAGCGAGCGCTGCGCAGGCCGGGATCACCTGGTGCCCTGCGCAAAGGAGGTGCTGGAGTGGTCTGGCGTGTCGGTCCTTGAGCTGACAGCGATCCCCGCTGCGACCTTCAGTACTGGATCACCGAGTACCCCATGAGTCTGCTCGCCCGTCTCAAGGTCTCCAAGGAGCGCCCGCGTACCCATAATGGGCACCGCAGCGGCTCGCCCCCGGTGGCGGACGGTCCGTTGCAGCCTGAGTACGGCTGCTGAAGCGGTACACCGTGCAGGAGCGTCGGCAGGAGAGCGGTAGCAGCCCAGAGCCCCGCCACGCAGATGGAAGGCGGGCGGGACGATCCTAGGCGCTGATCGGCGCAGCGCGGCCAGCTCAGGACCCTGCGCATGCAGGCGTCACAGTGTGTCAGTGATTGCTGATACGCCTGCAACGTCAGCGGGATTGGTCCCGCTCAGGGGCGATGAGGGGAGCGCGTCTCCAAGGCTACGCACCAGACCGGAGAGCTGGGTTGTGTCCTGCCGGGCGCGTGAGGGCGACGGCGAGACGCGGGGCCGAGACGGTGCCTTCGGCGCGCGGAGGAGTGCTTTCAGCAAGGGCTGCTTAGGACCCCACGGTTCGGGAGAGATGACCGGAAGTCGGACGGGTGGCATGTTGGCCACGGAGGTGTTGGTGATGACCTGGCGCGGCTGCGGGGAGGCGGTCGCCCGCAGGGAGGGGAGGGGCGCTGGCCGCTGCGCTGTCTTGTGCGACGTGCTCAACTTGCCTGCGGCCTGGGAGGAGATCTTCTTGCCGACCTGGTGGACGCCCTTGCGAAGGGCGGCAACCATTGCCTTGGCTGGTGATGCGGGCCGTGTCGATTGGACGCCGTGGAGACCGGTCAGATCGGCAAGGCCAGTGTCGCCCCCACGCGCTTCCGCGCTCATCGATGGATGTTCGAAGCCATAGGCGGAGTTCCACGCCAGGACATCGCGGAGATACTTCTCCGAGTGGTTATAACTGAGGACAGCATGGTTCAGCTGCAGGGGGTCGTTGAGATCACGATTATGGGCGCACAGATAGGAAGCCGCCGAGGTGCTGGCGTCGAAGATATTGCTCGGGTCAGCGGCGACGGTCGGCCGCGTTGTAATGCCCCAGCGCTTCCACGTCGGGGGGACGAATTGCATGGGGCCCACTGCTCGGTCCCACGCAGTGTTGCCATCGACTCTGCCTTGATCGGAATCACGCAGCGCGGCGAAGGGGGCACCGTCGAGCACCGGCCCAAAGATGGGTGACGCCGTGAAGCCGTCGCCGGTCAGCGCGCCTCCCCGTGCGTGATTGGACTCGACCTTTCCGATGGCAGCGAGCAGCGTCCACGACAGGTGGCAGCCCGGTGTCCGCTTCGACTGCTCGTAAGCGGCGCGGCGGTAGGCCATCAGGGCCAGAGCAGGGATGTCTTCCTGATCGGCGTCCATAGGGTACGTGGCCGAAACGACATCCGCTTCTTGTGTTTTATGTTTTTCGCTCTTGTAGTGGGAATGTTTCTTGAGGATCGGCAGGGGTGTATTGGTTGCCGTGTCCGACGGAGCAGGGGCAGGCAGGCTTTGCCGTGTCTGTACCGAGGGAGGGTATGCCGCAGCACTCGTCTTGGGTGGCGAGAATGACGACAACGACGTGGTGACGGCCCCCGCAGCGCAGGCCACAACCGTTCCCATGATGATGACTTGCCGGGCTCGACGGCTGTGTTCTTTTGCGGCATGTGACTCTTGGCGCTCACCAGAGGATGAACTGACGTCAGACATGGCAATCTCTCCACTCGTACAGCATTTCTCGGCTGTCCGCTATCACGTGCTTTCCTCGCTGTTTTGCCTAGAGGGTGGCAGTCGGTGGATATGACTCGAAGAAGGCGGCGTGACGCGAATTCTCACTCTGTCGGACCGCCCTGAACCCTTAGCTAGGAGTATTATCCAACACCCCCCATCGCGCAGCACCGTTATGCCAGCCGCAGCTCGAACACGCTGCGGATTTCAATGTTTTCCGTTCGTTGCACAACCGCCGCACAGACGCGTCATGTTCGAGCTGATGGGACGTCTGTCTTTTAAACGGCGTCGCCCCGAACGGCTTCCGCTCGACGGCGGCGGTGTCGTAGACAGCGGGACATCAAGAGGGAGAATCGACCATGTACGGAGGCATCGGCGGGGGCTTGGGCGGCGTCGTCGGGGGAGGTGGCGCGATGGCAGGGACCGGTGTGGGGCAGACAAGCATGCTCATCCTGACGGCAGTTGGATTGATCGTCGTCGGCGCCTTGTTATTGCGGTCCCAGTCGCTGAAGCACCGCCGGAACAAGCGCCAGTGAACGGCAGTGGGGGGGGGGGGGGGGGGGGGGGGGGGGGGGGGGGGGGGGGGGGCGGGGGGGGGGGGGGGAGGGGGGGGGGGGGTGGGGGGCGGGGGGTTTTTTGTGTTTTTGGGG
>NZ_JBVJVY010000051.1:0-40834 GCF_055603265.1 Streptomyces sp. NPDC037288 | reverse complement strand
CTGTTGTTGCCTTTTTTTTGTTGTTTCCCCGTTGTCCAAAACACAACGAGAAAAGTCGCCGGGGACCGGCGGGGCGGGGCCCGGTTTGCACCCCCTGCCCCCCGGCACCGTCGCTCTCGCTACAGGCCCCGCGCCTGCTCGCCCGTTGCCGCGTATTCCGTCCGCGTCTGCTCAGGGGACGCCGCATATTCCCTCTGCGTCTGCTCGGGAATCGCTGCGTATTCTCTCCGGAACAGCAGGCAGAGACAGAGCGCGGCCAACGGCATGCACAGAGCAGTCAGAAAGTCCGCGAAGATCAGGTGCTTGTGAAGGTCGGACGCTCCCTCGGTCAGTACCACGGTCCAGAACTGGAGCACCAGGGCGAGTACCAGGCACACTGTCATCCGGCCCACGGCCCGTGCCGAATTCCGGGCCCAGGTCCGGCTGGCGAGTACGGCGCCGAGCGCTAGGGTGACGAGCCAGAGCAGCGGAATGAGGGCCGGCATCACATCGAAACCGTCGAAGATCTCGCTCACCACTGCGATCCGGTGCTCCTTGGCGTAAGGCGAATGACCGGATCCGGCCGGATAGGAGCCGAGGTACTCAAGGTCCAGTCGGGTCATCCCCTGCACTCCGCGTGCCCCCATGGCAACCACCCGACTTGGGTTCTCCAGGAAGTGAAGAACGATCTTGGCCGGTGTGACGTGCCTCTTGTAATCGTCCCAATAGGGCGTCCTGGCAGCGGAATTCTCAGAGATCATCGTGGTGTTCATGGCGGAGATAAGCCGGGGATCGGCGCCCAGCGCCCGCAGATCCCCCACCGGGTCGAGGCTGTGCGGCAGCATCTCTTTGAACACGGCGTCGTACCAGACGAGTTGGTTGAGCCGCTTGGGCTGAGACGCGGCGAATCCGGCGCCGACCCCGCAGAGCAGGACGCAAGCGATCAGCGCAGGCCAGCGCAACGCCAACCACCGCGTGAACCGCCGTTGGCGGCCATCACCCGCGTTCGCCTGATCCTCGCCCTTCTGCCGCACGCTCGGCATCCACAGCAGCGCCAGCATGGTGACCGGAAGCAGGGAGATCAACTGGGGCTTGGACGTCATCGCGAAGAGCACGGTGACAGTGGTCAGCACGATTCCGCCCAGCGACGAGGTCGGGTGCCGCCACAGCAGGAGCAGGGACGGACAGAGCAGGAGAAGCCCCACCAGTCCGGCCGGCTCGCTGAAAGGTGAGATGAAGAAGTCCGCGAACGCCGAGTCGCATACGACCATACCGAAGCCGGCGGTCGCCACAAGCCGCAACCACACAGGGCCCGGCAGCAGCACAACCAGCAAGGCGATGATCGCACCGAAGGCCAACGCGAGCAGCAGCCCGACCGCTCTCAGGTCGAGTGCGCCGGGCAGTCCGAGTACCGGCGTCAGGGCCTTGGCGAGCCCCAGCACCAACTGCTGCGACGAGTAATACGGTTCGCCCGAACCCTGCGCACCACATGTCTCCCCGTACCACGTGTGGGGCACCCACGTCGGATAGACGTAGGCCGATGGCGCGGCGTCCCAGGGGTGGTTGCTCACCACGCCGAACACGCAGAGCAGCCGGTCGGCGTCTCCGTTGTCCCCCATGCCGACCACCCCGCCCAACAGCAGGCGCAGCAGCATCACGACCGTCCAGACAACCCCCGCGGTCGCGGCTGCTGTTCGCACCGACCGCCGGCTGGGTTCTCCCATCGCCAGACGGCGTACTGAGGCCTTGGCCAGAGCAGCGCGTGCATAGTACGTGGTCATGCCCGTCCCTTCGCTCTCCCGCTGAGGGTGCCGACGATGGCTGTGCCCGGTTGGGCCGGGCCGACACCGCACTTCACCGTCCTGATGCCCTTCTCCCATTCGTCCCTGCCCGGCGTCTTGGCCTTGATCGCGAGATCTGGTGCGCGTTTCAGCTGTTTGTGAAGGAACTCCTCCACGAACGGCTTGCATACTTTGGCCGCTGCCGACTGGACGTCCGTGAAGCGCACCCTTCCATCAAGGTCGAGCCAGGCATTGACCTCCTCACGGTCATGCCCTTGATCGCAGGTGACGGCCATGCCGCCGTACTCGCAGTCGCGTACGGCCGATGACTCGGGCTTCTTCAGCACGTTGCGCAGCGGGAAGGCCACGAGAGGCCCGTGCTTGGCCTCACGAACCGGGGGCACAGCGTCGCAACGCAGGGTGCGCACGCCTCTGGCCCATTCCGCCCGGGTTGGATACCTCGGCCAGATTGAGAATGAGGTGGTGTCCCGTGGCCCGGCGCCCAGATACTGCCTGAGCATCTGGACGTCGCACCGGTCCAGCGCGTACGCCTGCAGTTGCTCCGGGTCGGGCCGTTCCGGGTAGGTGGCGAGTCGACCTTCGAGGGAGATCACCTGGAAGGTCTCGCTGCGGTGTGGCCGGTCGCAGGGCACGGGCGGCGCGATATCGCTGGGCTGGACCATTTCCTGCGGTGTGCGGAAGGTGTGGCAGCTGCCCACGGCCTGCATGACTGTCGGCACGGCCGCGGGTGCCGAATTGGCAACCGTGCAGCCGGTCAACAACACGAGCCCGGCAGCACCCAGCGGAACAGGATATTTGCGCATGTCCATCATCTCGTGTGTCGCGGAATGGGGTGGTCGCGGATGCGTCAAGCGTCTTTGGCGACCGGCTGACCGAGGGCGAAAACCTCGGCGTTGCGTCGCGTCTTGGCCCAGCCAACGCGGCCGATTAACAACCGTCCGAGGGCGCGCCAGGCGATGACGTAGAAAAGGTAGATCATCGTCGCATAGGCAATACCCCAGCCGAGGCACCGGAGCAGTCCGAGTGAGGGTTCACAGTGCCGGTGGTACAGATAGCCCCAGACCGCGAACTGCGCGATACCGAAGACCAGATAGAGCGAGAACTCGACGGCACCGCCGGTCCGGAGGAAGGTCAGGGTCGGCTCGGGATACAGGACCAGATTGTTCAGGAAGATCAGGATCGGCAGCGGGTAGATCACCGTTCCCACCAGCCATAGCCAGGGCTGGACCAGGTAGTACGAGATCTCCACGACCCCGGAGTTGGTCAGATGCGGTGAGCGCCACGCCTTGGACAGGTAGCGCATGCACTGCATGGTTCCCTGGCACCAACGAGTCCGCTGCGTCATGAAGCGAGGCAGGCTGTACAGCGCCTCCTGATCCACCCAGGCCTCGGTGGCGTAGCCGGTGCGGTAGCCCGCCAGCATGATGTGCAGACCGAGCTCGAAGTCCTCCAGCAGCGAGCCGCGCCAGGGCTCACGGTCGTGGCCTGCGAGTTCATCCAGCGCACTCATCCGGCTCAGCTGGCCGTTCCCACCCATGCACACGCTCTTTGTCGTGCGGCGGGAAATCTGAATGGCGGAGATCGCCGCCCGGAACTCGATGTCCTGTAGCCGGACGAGCGTACGGCCGAACCAGTTCTGCAGCTTGGTCCCGTCCGGCAACGGCTCACGGATGTTCCGGTTGACCATGCGGACCTCGATCTGCACGGCGCCCATCTCAGCATCACCGAACAGGCTCGGCCCCGCGCATACGTCGAGGGCGTTGATGGACGGACGTGCGTCCGCGTCGAAGACAGCCACGATGACAGAGGTTCGGTTTATGTCGGCCGGCAGCCAGTCGTCGAGTGCCTTATATGCGGCGTTCAGCGCATGACTCTTGCCAGTACGGGCGTGCGGGCGGCGCCGCCGCACCAGGTGCACATACGGTGAACGCTTGGCATGGTCGTGGACGATGGCCGCGGTCTCGTCCTCGGAGTCATCGTCGATGACCCACAGGTGCACGTCGGGGAAATACTCGCGGAGATAGTGGAGAGTGCCACCGATCACGCTCTCCTCGTCTCTGCATGGGATGAAGAAGTGCCATGAGAAGTCATTCGCGTCGCCCGGCGGTTGTGGCTTGGTGCGTAGGTATGCGAGGACCAGCAGGATCACATAGAGGGTGAAAGTTGCGCTGATGACGAGGGCCAAGGCCATCGCCAGGCCGACGAAGCCGCTCTCTTGGAAATGGTTCACTGTGATGATCCGTTCAGCCGGCCGTCCCGCTGCGGCCGTCGCATCGCGACGAGCAGCAAAGCCGTCACCGAGGCGGCCACACCCACCAGACTGAGGAGGGAGCCGACTACGGCGTGCGCCCAGCCGAAGCCCTCCTCTCCCCATCTCTGGGAAAACGATGCGATCAAACCGATGCGTACCTGGTTCGTCGCGATGAGCAAGGCAGCTCCGATGCCTGTTCCCGCGAGAATGCGGGAAACGGTGGAACGCCGGCTGAGCATGAAGCCGGCGCCCACCAGGAGAAGCGGGATGATCAGCATCGCCGAGCTGCACCCTGCTGTGATCCGCAGGCCCATCGCGTGCGGCGTGCCGAGACCGAAGAAGGTCACCGCCTCACCCCAGTCCAAAGCGGTGGTTCCCGTAGTGACCAGCCCGATGACGTGCTCGCCCGCCGCGGCCTCGGCCGAACGGAACCACTCGTTGAAGCCGAAGAGCGCACCAGCGGTGAGGAGCAGAACAGCTGCGAGTACGAGCCGGAGGTAGGGCGGCTGAGATGGCCGTGATGTTCCGAGACCGAGGGTCGGCACCGGTGGCTGCCCATCAGCGGGAAGCACACTCACCTGCGGCCCGGGGCGACGAGATGTCGGATTCGGGTGCACTCTCAGGCCTTTCTGACACAGCGACGCCCGCTGCCCGGACGCCTCTCGCACGAAAGGAGGGCTCGAGGGGCGAACGATGACGCCAGGCGAGGACAAATTCAGCACAGTAATGCGGCACATGGATTACGGAGCAAACGGCGCGCCCGCGCGGGGTACGGACCGGCGTCTGCTGCCGTGTTCCTGGAGAACGGGCACTGGAGGGACGTTCGGCTTCACCGCGGGAGGCCGTTTCACCTGCGGTGTTCCCGTTGTTCCGGTGTTCCCGGTCACCAGCAGCAGGGAAAGAGCCGTGCAGGAGTGTGCTGGCTGGTGCCTGCCCGGATTCTGTGCTCAGCGGCGGGATGACCCGTGCCTGTGACGCTTGACGGGAAATACATTCTGCTTGAATTCTCCAGCAAGATTGCCTGGATTCTCGAATTCGACCGCGATGTATCTCTCGTAGTGGCCGGGCTTGCCTCCAACTGCCCGTGCGGCTCCGATGCGTGTGCTGTCCTTCCACACCAATTGCGTGAAATGACCTGTCCGGGCGCTGAAGCCGGCGGAATTGAAATCATAGTCCGAGACCTCTGCGTACCATCGGTCAACGGCGGTACGTGCATCGACGGATCCGGAAGGCTTGCGGCTGGCACTGGCCCAGTAGAGAACTTCCCCCGTCCGCGATCGAAGCCCTTTGTGACCCTTGTCCAGTCTGTGCCCCTGCGACACCTCCAGCAGTCTCGCCTTCGCGTATTTGGTGAGGTTGTCGTCGAGGCGCACCGGAGGAACGCCATGCCTGGCTCGAACCGCGTTCACGGTGACCACGATTTGCTTGAGGAAGGCGTTGTCGGTCGCATCTTGAAAATCTCTGGGCTTTGAAATAGGAAATGCTGAGGCACTCAGGAGCCCGACAGCTCCGAGGAGTGAACCCACTTTGCTTAGCACCTACCCTCCATTTGCTAATGTCTCCACCGCCGGTCAGGCGAGTCACTACTGGCTCATTCACGCCAGGTGCCCCTTACCGCTTCCCTCGCCCTCCGCCCTTCCAAGCACGGGGCGCCTCCTGTCATCTATTGTATTGATAGAGCTCACGGAGTCGGGCGGCTTGCGTGTCGCGGGTGTGACTGTGGAAGGCGCGCCTCGCGCTCTCGGAATGCACATGGCGATCGGTGGGGGATCTAAGGAGACGCTGGACCGTAGCGGCCAGATCCTCGGGATGGGGAGCGAGACCGGGAAGCCGGAGAGCTTGGAGTGTGGGAATCGATCGGGCGGCGATGGGTAAACCCACCTGTGTTGCCTGCAGCAGAGTGTCGCAGCTCCCTTCCCACGCCGCCGTATGCACGTATACATCGGCCTTTTGCAGCAGTCGGAGTACGTTCCTTCGAGGCAGTTGGCCTGTGACACAGACTCCTGCCTTCTCAAGGAGGCGTCGATAACGAGGCTCGCCTTCCCCGATCCACATCCAGGTGGTGTCTGTTTTGGCCGCGGCTACCGCAGCCTGAAAGAAAGCTGGATCTCGCTGAGGGCCCAGCGGACCCATGGCCACTGCGATTGGCGCTTTCGCCGGAGGTGATGACCCGTCCGACAGACCGAGGGCGTTGCCGTGCGGCACATTGGGTACGTGGACGATTCTTCCGGTGCGGTGCAGACGAGCGGCCAGATGTCCTTCGCGAAGATTGCATACCGCGACTGTTCCGGTACGTGGTGCGAGCAGGTACTCGCAGGTGACATTCAGGATTCGCGAAGCCCTGGTGAGATCCCGGCGCTCGAACGTGTAGCAGTGCGGACTGTACACGATGCATTCTGCCGGGATCCGGGGCGCAAGGCGGACGTATGCGCCGGCGTTGAAAGAGTGTGCATGTACCCAGGTGGGCTTGACCGCGAAATATGCCTCGGTGATGGCGCGTACGCGTGCTCGATGCCCAGTGGGTAAGGACGCAATCCCAGCAGGCTGGGCGCCCGGGGAAAGCCTCAACGGCTTACAGGATTCCCAACCCACTAGCAGCCAATGCTCCATATGCCCCATAGCAGTGAGATATTCATTCAGGGCAATGGAGACATCCTCGTCAAGTGGATCAACAATGTGCAGCACCCGGTCCGGGGGGTGGTCCAAATCACAGGATGCGTTTCTCATCGATTAGATCTCCGGGGAGTCGCAGTGCATGGCATAGCACCCATAGCACATTGGCGATCGTCTGATGATAAGCGGCACCCGTGGCGCCTCATGCGTACGCGAGTTGGCGTACTCCTCAGGTGCGTCTGACGAGAGGCAGGGACCGATCTCGCACCCGCGGCGGTCATGCTGCGGCGGTCGGGGCGCAGGAGAGGGCTCGAGTGTGCCGACCGTGATCGTGACGACGGCTTCCCGCGAGCGGTCACCTGTCTGGATGGCCGACCGTCATGGGGAGGAAGCGTGAGGATCTAATACGCAAACCCCTTCCGACGATGCATGGGAAGGGCCCCTTCAATCCGATAGGTGAGTAAGACATATGAAGAAGCACTCAAGGCGGATGCTTGGCATCGCGCTCACGGTGGGCGGTGCTGCCGGCGCGTTGGGGCTGCTGGCTGCTCCGCAAGCCGTAGCGGCTGCGAGCGGTGCCGATCTGTCCGTCGCCAAAGCCGGTCCGGCGCTGGAGAATGCGGGAGACGCGGTGAAGTACGAGATCGTGGTCACGAACTACGGTCCCGACGCGTCAACCGGGTGGACGCTCACCGACCAGGTCCCGACGGGACTGCTCAACGCCAGTGTCAGTAGCTCAGACGCCAATTGCGGAATGAACGGCGGCACCATCGTGTGCCAGGGCGGCGGTTTAGCCGCCAATTCCAGCGCCATCGTCTATGTCACCGGCACTGCCGGCCCGAACGGTTTTCGGCTGACGAACACCGTCACCGTGGATGGAGCCGATCCGGACCCCTACACTGACAACAACGTTTCCTCTGCCAACACGAACATCCTGGCGATTCCCGTGATCGATCCGACGGTCGGAGCGGCAGCTGCCGCAGCCGCTGCCATCACCACCACGGGTGTGGTTCTCCGCCGCCGTCGGCGCATCGGGGGCGCCGCCCTCTAACAGCTCTCCTCGCCAGGCGCTTCAGCGGGGCACACCGGGGCTTTAGGGCTCAAGAGGACAGCACGAAAGGGATCAGTGCTCAAAACTGGTCCCGGCCCGGGGCCCGCCTTTGGGCACTATGTGTCCCGCGAAGCAGTCCTGGTGCCAACCGGCCCATGACAGATGGCGTCAAGGATGCCGCGTCATGACCCACGGCAGGAGGTGTTGTCTCGTTGCCGGGGGACGACCATGGCGTGGGCGCTGACCTGAGGTGGCTGGTCTTGTGAAAGCCGCGGATGGTGGGTGACCTGCTGCTTCTGCAATGACATTTTCCGTTGCTTCGACGCAGCAACATAGCAAATGCTGAGGTATGCGCAGAGGAAGGCCACAAAGAGGGACCAGGAGAGCACGAGGGCCGTAATGACGTATTTCATGATCGGTGACCATTCTCCGGTAAAGGGAAAGCATCGCTGATCAGCTTGGCATCGACTCAGTGGTGCCAGAATCGTTTCCCATCGCCGGGTGCGACGGGCTCATTCGTGTGCGCAGTACATGACCGGGGTTCTCCGTCGGCCACACATGAACATCACCTGGACGCCGCTGGGACGCATAGTCGGAGGCGCCTTTAGCCATGCGATGATGGATTTCTTGTATCCCTCCTCGAGATTTAGACGGTGCAGCTCATGGGGGCTGAACAGGCCGAACTGCTGGTGCTCGCCGCTCAGTACGGGTTCGGCATGAGGTGTCAGCACTGGACACCCGTACGTGACCGTGAGGACACTGCGGCCGGGTGCCGGCTCAGATGACCAGACGTCCAGGAGGGGGCCGGCCACCGTCTTCCAACCTGATTCCTCGGCGATTTCACGCACCACGCACTGCTCTGGTGTTTCACCCAGCTCAAGGCGTCCTCCGGGTAGTTCCCACTCGTCGCGTTCATTCAGTAAAAGAAGGACACGCAGATCAAGACTTAGGGTCACCCCCCTGACGTTCACTGAGTAGGCAGGTCGTGCGTGGGTCATCGTAGTCCTTCAACGCTGTGCTGGCCCGTAAAGAAGCGAGTTGAACTAAAATTCGAATTTATTCAGATAATAGGTGCGCGTAGGTTGCTGTGCCAAGTGCTACCGACCAGCGCCAACAGAGGCGGTGATTACCTCAAGCTCCGCTTCGGTGAAGGAGGTCTGCTCCGCTGCGGCGCACAACTCGTCTAGTTGCGCAGGGGATTCGGGAGTGATGATGGCTGACGACACGCGACGGTCCCGTAATACCCAGCTCAGAGCCAACTGTGCGAGGGTCTGACCCCGAGCCGAGGCGACCGTTTTCAGGAGGTCGAGATCAGTATGGTCTCTCATTGGCCACGCCAATTGGCCTCGATGGCTATTCACATTCGGGAACGTCTTCGTGTCGAGTAATCCGTTCGCCAAAGGGTTGTCGGCGACGAAACTGACTCGATAGAAATCGAGGACGTCCAGGAGCGCTTCTTCCGCCCATCGGTTGAGTACCGAAAAGGAACCTTGACAAACGATGGGGGAACTGCCGAGCTCATAAAGGATCTCAATGGCTCGGCGGGCCATCGTCGGCGCGTAGCCGGCAAGCCCGATATAGAATGCTTTCCCCTGGTTCACTGCCGAAACCAAGGCTCCCATGGTTTCTTCGAGAGGAGTGCTCGGATCATAGCGATCCGAGTAAAGGATGTCGACGTACTCCAGCGATAGTCCACGTAGAACGGAGTCGAGTGATGACATCAATTGCTTGCGAGAGCCGAAGCCGAATGACTGTCCTTGCCGGGTTCCAAACCCTACGTGCGCTGCCAGCACGATCTCATCACGCTGGCGGCGAATGCCTGCCAGTGCATCATTCATGCGTCTGCTGGACACTGACCTCCGCGCCATCCAGGAAGCGGGCAGGTCGAAGTGGGAGATGCCACGATCGAAAGCTCGTTGTGCCAGGGTTTTCCGTAGACCGGGCTGACGCCTGTTGCTGGCGCTGAGCGGCACGCACAGAGAGATAGCCGACACATGAAGACCGCTGTAGCCGCAACGGCGATAGGGCATGTGCGGCGTACGGGATAGGGCGGATTCATAAGCCAAGAGTTCCCCCTGCATGTGAGCAGTCCGTTCATTTCGACGGCAATGTTCAGGCACTGTCGATCGGTACAGATGCCGGTGGGCGCCCGTGATGGGAGGTGCACTTCATATCGAGGAGAGGAACTCACGGCCGATACATGACGGCGTGCGCACCAGACAAGGTGATGCGCGCCAAGGAGTGGCCCCGTACGGGCGGCGCTCCGCGGAGTGTGGCGCTGTGTGCCTGGTCAGCTGCCAGGCCGGCGGTGCGATCTCTGCGCTGATCGAGTGGTATTTGACCAGCTGGCAGCACGGTGGTTCGTAGCGTGATGTCATCCCTGCCTGCTCCAGGCGGTGGCATCTTCTGCCAAACGCACGGCGTGGAGTGACGTCAGGGAGAGATCGAGGCCCTATAAAGGGGTGGCAATCCGCCGCTGCGATCATGGGAGCCAACGCGTTGATGTCCTGGATCGACTCCTCGCCCCTTCTTGATTTGTGCCGTGATCCTAGCCATCGTCCTTCCTCGGTCCAGTGCTGAGCAATCCCATCGAGGGCACGAACTCTATGGTTCTTCCATCAGTGACTGATGCGTCGGTCCCGAATTGGCTGGACGCCGTTTTTTGTATACGTGCTGCGCGCGGAAATGAGCTGAGTCAGTCTTTCGGAATATATTTAATGGTCTTCTTCGAGCCTCGGCTGTGACGATTGATACGTAGCCTGGCATGGCGGCTCGCGCGATTTACCACAAGAAGAATTAAGTGGACTTCGCGAGCCGTGCACGTCCCTTTGGTGCATATCTAGTCGAGATCGAGGCCGACCGTCAGGTTTGCTCGCGGCGAGCCCTCATTCAGGAGCCGTCATGTCATATTCAACTGGACAAAGCACGCCGCAGGTCGGTCGTTCGGGCGGTGTCACTGCTTCCGGACGCGAAGCAGTGGAGTCCAGCGATCAGGAATTGGCTCAATCAGTGCGCGACGGTGACACAGAAGCCTTCGGCGTGCTTTTCCTCCGTCACCGAAACGCTGCCACTCGGCTTGCGTCGATGTACGCCGATGATGCGCATACTGTACAGGATTTCGTCGCCGAAGCATTTTCACGTGTGCTGCAAGCGCTCAGATCAGGCGGCGGTCCGTCCAGTTCCTTTCGAAGCTATCTGCTGAAGGTCTTGCGCAACGTGGTGGCCGAATGGGGGAGGAACGCCGGTCGGCAGGTATACGTGCCAGACGTCAGCCCTTATGAGATGGAGTATGCAGAGTCGGCTGGATGCGAAGCTCTCAAGAACTATGAATACGGGTTGGTGATAGAGGCGCTTACGTCCCTGTCCGAGCGATGGAGAACCGTTCTGTGGTGCACTGTTGTGCAATCTCAGCAGCCTGCCGCGCTTGCCAACATGATGGGTGCCAGTCCAAACGGCGTCGCAGCTCTGGCCTACAGGGCGAAAGAAGGGTTACGGCAGGCATATTTGAGTGTTCATTTGGATCAGAGGAGATGTCCCGGCCAGTGCTCCTATTTTGTGAGCCGGCTGGCCGCATTTTCTCGAGGGCGGCTCGGTGAACGCGCATCGGAAGAGGTGAGGCTGCACGTCAAGGGATGCGATTCATGCAGAGATCTCTATCAAGAGATCAATGAGTTGAATCAGTTCTTCCGAGTCTGAGATTGTCGAAGGTGGCGCGTGCTCGCGTCAGCCATCCTAAGTGATTACTGGAGCTGATCATTCGTGTATGAAGAAAATGACATCGCGGTAGTACTGGGCACCCGCCCGGAAATCATCAAACTGGCCGGAGTCATCCGGAACCTGGGGGCGCGTGCCTCGATTCTGTATACCGGGCAGCACTATGATGCTGAACTGTCTGAGAGTTTCTTTCACACATTCAAGCTGCCGCCGCCGGATTTACTGCTGAGTGGCATCAGTGGGTCACATCGCAGTATTCAAATCTCGAGTGCCACTTATCAGCTGGCTGACTATTTCCGGCAGACGCGACCGAGGCTGGTGATTGTTCAGGGCGATACAAACTCCACGTTGGCTGGAGCACAAGCAGCCAACTATTGCGGGATCCCGGTGCTTCATGTCGAAGCCGGCCTTCGTTCCAACGACCGTTCCATGCCAGAGGAAGTCAACAGGCGCCTGGTGTCTGTGTTGGCGGACATTCATTGCGCGCCGACGTCGTGGAATGCTGCAAACCTGGTTTCCGAAGGGATCCCCTTGTACGCTGTCCGCGTCACCGGAAATACCATCGTGGAAGCTACATGCGAGTCGCTGCCCGGGCTCGAGGAATCTCGAGAGATCCTTGCGAGATATGGGCTCTGTGAGAATGAATTCATTCTCACAACGATCCATCGACCGGAGAACACTGACGACCCTGAGAGGCTCGCGGAAATCCTGGACTCATTGTCCGAAACTCCCATCCCAGTGCTCTTTCCGGTCCATCCTCGGACGGCTGCCAGCGCTCACGGCTTTGGCTTGACGGAGCGACTTTCGATGGTTCGGCACGTTCCACCCATGGATTATTCCACGTTCCTTGCATTGGCGAGTCAGGCTCGCTTGCTGATTTCAGACTCCGGTGGGATTCAGGAGGAGTGCACAATTATCAAGAAGCCTCTGATTGTGGTGAGGCGAAACACTGAGCGGCCTGAAGCGATTGCAGCAGGGTTCGCCGTACGGGTGAGTCATCGGCGTGAGATTTCTGAGGAGATCGCCCGAATCCTGACGATGAGTGAGCTGGCGCGCGCTCTGGTCAACAGACCCTGCCCCTTTGGCGATGGAAAGGCCAGCGAGCGCATCACGGAGATTGCCCTGACCATGGCGGAGGGCGGGGCTCTTCCACCGAGTCAGGCATTCGGTGAATTCTCGTACTCCCCTGAACTGCATGGCACTCATGGCGGGGCTGCGGGAAGGACACTGCGTCGTTCCCCGGTTGAGGGGGGCTCGCTCGCACAATAGACGTGCGCTCGCCGGCAGCCACAGAGTGGAGTAGGGGCTCGTGCCCGCCGGCGATCGCGGTCAATTTCCGGCTATCGGCGCGACGCAGCTCTCTCGCGTCGGTAAAGAATGGCCCCCCCGGTCAGCAGGGCGGCAGCAGCGGCTGATCCTGTGAGCAGCACTTCAGTTCCAGTGCTGGCCATTCCGGCCCTCGGGACGGGGGGAGCGGCAGATACCGGGGCGGCCGGGCCGTGATTCAGCGTGACAGGTGCGATCGGAGTGCCGGGAAGTGCGGGGTCCATGAAGGCTCGAGTACGGGGACCACGTCCAGGGGAGGCGGGTGCTGTGGGGGCGCTTGAGTCTTGCTGCGTGGTCTGGCGTCGTGATGGGGTGGTCGCCTTTGCCGGGGCAGCCGGGAGTACTGAGGTGTGATGCCCCGGCGCCAACGGCGTGGAAGTGCTCGACGCTGACGGTCGTGTGCGGGGCAGAGACGGTTGCGAGGTGGTGGAGCCGTGGCGTGTCGGCTGCGGTGCTGTTGGCGTGGAGGGGGCTTGGTATGCCGGTTGCGAGGTGCTGGGCAAGAGGGGGGTGGTGGAAGCCGCCACGAGGTCTGCAGGCAAGTCGATTGCCTGGAGGGTGGGTGCGAGGGGTGGTGAGGTGGTCAGCGCGGAGAGAGGGGCCGGTGCCGAAACCACAGGTGCCCAAACCTGAGGTGCCGTCTGAGGGGTGAGGTCCTGCTGGGTTGGCTGGGCCGTTGTCGGTGTGGCCGCAGGACGGCCCGACGGCAGAGGTGCCGTCGGTGCAGCAGGAGTCTCAGTGGTCGAGCCCGTCGGAGTGATCGGGCTCAGGTCCGGCGACGGTGCTGTCCTCGGAGCCGTGGGGCTGTGACCCGGCGGCGTGAGCCGGCCGTTGCACGGGGGCCGATGTGCGGCGTGGCCTTCGGTGCCGTTCCTCTGGTCGGACCGCGCCGGGGGGTTGGACGCATGCGCGCAAGTACTGGGCGAGGCAGCATGCTGTTGCGTGATCACGGCGACGGCCATGTCACAGACGTTCGCCGGCAGCTCCGACGGAAGTTCCACTGTGTTGCCCGACAGGACGTCGGGCAATTCGAGGGTAGAGCTTTGCAGTTGGGCGGCAGCCTGCGCCTCGGAGCCGCATACCAGGACGCTTGTCGCGGCGGCGGCGATGACCATGCGCCTGCTCAGGGTTTTTCGCACTGTCGTTGTCTTCCTACTCGAAGAAGGTAGAAGTCGGCCTCGGGGCCAGTAGTGAGTCAGGAGTCGATACCGATAAGCACGCCTGACCGGTGGGTGATGGGGTCAGGAGTTGATATCGGTGCCGATCGTCAGGCTCTGCTGGTCGGCTGGTTTGTCGCACAGGCTCATGTGGATGGCCTGGAGCTGGTCCTTGCTGAGCCACAGCCGAGAGCCGTCTTCCTCCTGTGCGTCACCTGCTTCCCCTTCTTGTTTCTCAAGGGCCATGGACCGTCATGGTTTAAGCCGAGCGAGTCGCAGCGTGAGCGTCCCGCACCATGGCCTGCGGGCTGTAAACGAGTGAAGAGGGCTTAAGAAACCGATGGATTCCTGCACCGCCGGGGAATTCACTCTTGTCGTTCGTGGAGGCCGGTGCCGTGCGAGCGATGGAGCAGAAAGGATCTTTCGTTAAGTCACTAAATATCGTCGCACGGCGACACCGCCATCAGTGGTTGGGCAGGCCGCCCCCCTCCAGTCCGGACTGTCCGGACTCGACGAGCGGGAGACCGTCTGGCGGTGCTGGAGCAGCACACGCTCAGGGCGCGCGTGGCGATGCGAGACGGACGATCCCCATCAAATTACCCTGTTTCGGACTTCATGTAATGGGGGGGGCGAAATTGACGCTTGTACGAGCCCATCGATCATTCGGCCGGTCTGGCCACAAAGCGGAGAACGACTATGGACATCACTCTTGAGCAGCCGGTCCGCGCTCGTCTGGTCACCTTAGAGGACCCGGGGTGCCCGGCCGCCGCTACGCTGCGGTACACCTCCAGGGACCCGTTGGCCATCCACATGGACTTCCCGGCCGAGCTCTCACTCACCGGTGCTGACATCACTTGGTCCTTCGCCCGAGACCTGCTGTGGGCAGGCCTGACAGCCGTGGTCGGCGAGGGTGACGTTCATATCTGGCCCTGCGATCGGTCCACCACAGTGCTTGAGTTCTACGGGGCGGACGGCATGGCGCTGGTCGAGTTCGAAAGAGATGTCCTGCACTCCTTCCTGCTGCGTACGTACGCTGCCGTGGCTATGGGGCAGGAAGACGTCGGCCCGGCCATCGACAGCTGCCTGTCCGCGTTGATGGGCGGTGTGTGAGCGCATCGGGCGCTGTTGTGGTGTGTGGGGGAAGTTGCGGTGCGGACAAGCTGGGTTCGGCCGCGTTTTGGGGATAGAATTCGCGGATCGCGGAGCGACAGTGCAGCTGGCGCTCTTCAGGCGTGCCCAGGTGCACTCGGGTTCCGGGAGTGCTGGGGATGAACGGAGTCGGCGCCGGTCATCCCTGCACCGGTCATGGATCGCCAGTGATGGGGATCGTCCCTGGTGCTACCGCCGTTTACATGAAGGCACTTGCCCGGCGGATCAGTCGGCCACCGTCGCCGATACTGCTATGGAGCAGATCAGGTCCAGGTCCCGGCCGACGTCCCTGTCTTTTCGCCTCAATGGCTAACCGCACTGTTCAACCGGCGCGGGGTAGTTGCTCCGAGGCGTTGTATCTGGGATAGACAGTTGACGGCCGGGTCGGAATCGGAGGCCGTTCATGTCAACCCCTGTCTTTCATGAAAGGCTTCCATGCGTAGTTGGTTCATTACCCGTTCCTTACAGCGACTGACGTGCGGTTCACGCATGCAGGTTCTGGCCCTGGCCTTGGGCATCGGGGTGTCATGCTGCGCTCTGGCACTGGCCGGCAGCGACGGGGACCGTGTCAAGCCACGGGCCATCACGACCTCAGAGGCCCAGCGGCTGGCCATGGTGCGGTTCAAGGCTTTTGAAGCCAGCCCGCAGACAGTGACCGTGAAGATCGACGACGGTACGGACTCCTACGCGGTGCGGGGACTGATCGACTACGGCACTCGCCGTGGTGTGGGAACGTACGTCGCCGGGGCGACGGGCCAGAAGCAGCAAGCGGGACTGGTCGCCTGGGACAGCAGCGGTCTGGCCGTTGCTCTCGGATCGGGCGGAACGTCCCCTTCGTCGAAGTCCCCGCAGATCGCACGAGCTGCCGAGAAGGTCCGGGCCCGACTCTGGTCACCACGAGCCTACGCCGGGTATCCCCTGGACACCGCGCTGCGGGTGGTTGCGGCGCTGGGGGAGGACCGGCCGGACAACGCACAGCTGATGGCCCAGTTCGGGGCTCGGCGCCTTGGAGAGAGCACCCTGCGCGGTAAGTCGTACACGCGCTTCTCCGGGCCGCGCCCCCGGCCGCAGTCCAGCGGCGCGGCCGGTGCGCCGCGACAGCGCATCGCCTCCTCTTCCCCGCTGACGTACTGGGTTGACGAGGACGGAAACCTGGGCCGCTTGGAGATCAAGGGCTCGGCCATGGAAGAGCCCGTCACCATTGACTTCCTCGGGCATGAGGCACATGCGAAGGTGCCGGCCGCGCCCTGGCGGGGAACGTCACGGCACGCCCTGTGACGGCGACAGTAGTATGACGGGGAGGAGGAGAGACAGCGGGCTGTTCCTCCTCCCCCTCCATGGTCAGCGGCGCGGTCCGGGCAGGCCGTACGCCGCCAGGGTGACCTTGCCTGGCAGATGGAGCGCCGGACGGGCAGCCGCATGGCGGGCGTCGCGCATGCCCGGCTGCGGCGGGGGAGCCGCGACGTCGCGGAAGGAAACCCCTGGCGGAACCGCGCCAACCGTCGGCAAACGGCCAGGGACAGGCATGGCAGTGTTCCGTCCCGGGCAGGTCGTCAGGGCACGTGGCAGTGGGTAGGGGCTCGTGGGTGCTCGGCCGTTGTCGCTGTAGCAATTGTTCGCAGTGCGGTGCGCCATCACCACAAGTCCCAGCTGGCTGTCGTCCACGGCGTTGCCCTTGATCTGATTGCCGACGGCCGGATAACCCTGCACGTCCTGCAGGACGAAGGCACCCACGTGATTGCCCTCGACCCTGTTGTGTTCGAAGATATTGCGCGTACCCCCACCGATGCCGACTCCAATGCCGAAGCCCCCATCGGCCTGCTCAGGGCTGCGGTCGTCATTGTTGTCGCTGATCGTGTTGCCGACGAAGACGGCACTGTGCTGTGGGCCGAGCGCTTCCAGGTTGTTGGAGAGCACGGTCAGGCCGACGCGATTGCGATGGATGGTGTTGCCCAGCAGATACAGGCCCTTCGAGGCGTTCGTGACCTCCACACCCACCGCGTTGTGCTCGGTCAGGTTGTTCCGCACGATCGTGTGGCAAGGATTGCACTGGCCGACATAGATGCCCGAGTCTGCTTGTCCGGAACCGTAGGAGTTCTCGATCACTCCGTCACGGGCGTCGAAGGCGTAGATGCCGTAGAGAGCATTGTTGTAGGCCGTCACGTACGAGGCGCGAAAGCCGCGGAGCGCCGGGAACTTGATGGTGTCCAAGGGGTCGTAGTTCGCGCCGCCGCCGGCGCCTGCGCCCTGCAGGGCTTCGTCGGTGACACCGGTGAATAGCAGTCCATTGGCGAGATGGTTGCGTACGGTGAGGTTCTCGACGACCGATGCCGCTCCGGTGACGGTGATCCCGTTGGTGCGCTTGAACTCGCCGTCGATCACCACCCTTGAGCGGTCGGTCCCCCTCAGCACGATCTGAGGTTTGCTGATGGCGACGCTCTCCCGATAGACACCCGGAAAGACCAGCACGGTGTCGCCCGATCGAGCGGAATCCACTGCCTTCTGGATGGACGGGAACTGGCCAGGAACACGCAAAACCGTGGGCCGGCCGCTGGGTTCCAGCCGGTCTTCGGTCACCGGAGCGGCGCACGCCGCCAGTCCGAGCAGGGCGATCAGAAGGCCGAGGACGATACCCAGGAGCCCTGGCGAGGCGGTGCCGGCATGAGGCACGCGGTGTTTCGTGACGAGGAATCGCATGGCGCCCAGGTGTAGCCTGAGGCGCGCCGCAGCCGCTCATGATCGCCCCTCTCTGTCTTCGAGGCTCTCGTGCGCCCATGCGTGCATGCCTCGTGCGCCCGTGTGCTCACGAGGCAGCGCTGTCGGCGACCTCGCACCTCCTCGCGTGACGAACCCTGGAGCGCCGGTGATCAGCACGCCCTCCGATTCTCCTCCGCCGACCCGCCGCTCGTTGCTGGCAACGGGCGCGGCATTTGCTCTCGTTACGTCAGGCTGTGCGCCCGGGGGGCAGCACCGCGACCGATCGGCATCGGCCAAGGGCCAGCTCTCCGAGACACGCCCAGGTGAGCGAACAGCGCCGTCCCGGCAGCAAGGCATCAGTGGTCCCCAGCCGCTGCATGTCCTGGTTGCGGCCTATGACCTGGCACCGCATCAGCGTGGGTCAGACGGGCGCGGAGCTGTGCGCGGGGTTCTGAACCAGTGGTCAGCTCTCTCTCTCCCGGGCACTGCCACCCGCACCGTGGCGCTGGGCCCCGCGCTGTACCGCAAAGTCGGCCTTGCGGCCCCGGCCCGACTCCGGCAGATCCCGCCGTTCCCCCGTGACCAACTCGATCTCGGCCGGAGTGGCGGGGACATCCTGGTGCAGGTGTGCGGTGACGCTCCCGAGGCCCTCCACGAGTTTTCCAGCCGGCTCACCGCCGCCTCCGCCGGCACGCTCACGCGTCGCTGGCAAGAGCGCGGATTTCTGCCCGCGCACGCCCAGGGGGAGACGCCCCGTAACCTCTTCGGTTTCAAGGACGGCACGGAAAACCCAGCCGGAGCCGAACAGGAGCGCTGGGTCTGGAACCCCAACGGCAGTACCTATGTGGTCTACCGGCGTATCCATATGGATGTCCCCGCGTTCGCCGCTCTTCCGAGGGCCGGTCAGGAAGCGGTCATCGGACGTGAACGCAGCACCGGTGCACCGCTCGGGGCACACCGTGAGCACGATCAGGTGGATCTCTATGCCAAGTCTCCGGAAGGCCGCTACATCATCCCTGCCGACGCCCATGTGCGTCTCGCCAACCCGCGGTTGGACGGCGGCGCCCGCATGTTGCGCCGCGGATACTCATACGACAACGGGTCCGACGACCAGGGGTTGCTGTTTCTCGCCTACATGCGCGATCCCGCTGTCTTCACACGCGTGCAGGAACGCCTCGACCGGTCGGACGCGATGGGCAGGTTCATCGAGCACCGGGCTTCCGCCGTGGGCTATGTGCCACCAGGCATGGGCTCGGTGTGGCTGCCGGGCCGGTAAGGCGGACCACTCCTCAGGACGGACCCGGCACAGTCGGGTGTCAGCCATACGACAGGTGGGAGCACAGGTCGTCATCGGCGGACCGGGCGTCGTTGGCCACCGAGGTGGGCACGGTGGGCAGGCCGGACGAGGAAGAGCCGCTGCTGTACGACTCGCCCAGGATCACGTCGAGCCCTGACGAGTCGACCGATTGGAGCCGGGCGCCGGGAAACAGCCCGGCGACTGTCTGCGCATCGGCCCTCAGGCCTGAGCCGTACCGGATCACGGTGGTGCCGTGGTTCGGGTGATCGGCGTTCGTGATGTCGATGACCTTGAAGCCGTGCTCGGTGAGTGTCGATGCGACGCTGTGGGCCAGGCCGGAAGTGGTGGTGCCGTTGTAGACCGCGACATCGATGCCGTTGCCGATCAGGGCCTTCGTGCTGTTCGGCCGGACGCGCACGAACGGCGTCGCCGTGGCCTTCGCGCCCCTGGCATCCCTGCCGTCCATGGTGCGGTCGGCCTTGAGCGCGGCCCACAACTCGTCGGCGTCCGGTTGGACGATGGCGACGCGTGCGCCCTGATAGCGCCAGGGAGCCGTCACGAACTTGATGTCGTGCAGGTCGATGTCCTTCAATGACATGGCGAAGGAGATCAGCTTGCCCGCATTCCCCAGACCCGGGTCCACGGTCATCGACTTCGCGGCGGCCTGGGCGAGTGGCAGCAGCCTGGCCGGGGTCAGACCCTGGCTCTGGATCTTCCTGACAAGGCTGGCCATAAAAGCCTGCTGGCGCTTGATGCGCCCCATGTCCGAGCTGTCGCCGATGCCGTGCCGGATACGGACGTAGTTCAGCGCGTTCTCCCCGGAGACGACCTGCTCACCCTTGTTGAACAGGAGCTTGCCCCGGCTGGAGCGGTTGGGGTCGAGGTCGCTCTCGTAGATGTTCTTCGGCAGACACACCCGGACCCCGCCCACCACGTCCGTCAGTGCCGCGAAGCCCTTGAAGTTGATGACCAGGGTGTGGTCGACGCGCAGACCCGTGAGGTACTCCACCGTGTTCTGGGTGCAGGCCGGGTTGCCGGCCCTTGTCTCCCCGACCGAGAAGGCAGAATTGAACATGGCATGGGCCTGAGTCTTGGTCCATGTGCCGTCGGGCAATCTGCACGGCGGCACCGTGACCAGCGTGTCCCGGGGAATCGACACCGCTGTCGCGTGTCGGCGGTCGGCATGGATGTGCAGCAGGAACGTCGTGTCGGAACGTCCGGTGTCGTCCTTGCTGCCGCCGCCCAGCGAGTTGTTCCCGTTCGAACGCGCGTCCGAACCAATGATCAGGACGTTCTCACCCTTGGCGGAGATGGCTTCGGGGCGGTTGCTGGACAGACCTGATCCGTCGAAGGTGCCGATGTCGCCGCTTAGCCTCAGATAGAACCAGCCCAGGCCGGACATGCCGAGCACCGCGAGGGCCAGCGCGACGCCCAGGGTTTTCCGCAGCGGGCCGCGTCGGCGGCGCGGCGGCGTACAGCCGCCACGTGATGAACCATGACGGGGCGGCTCGGCCTGGTGCTGGTGGCAGGGAGGGGTGGCCCGGTGGCCGGTGACGGTCATCTGCGAGCCCTCAGCCGTGCCGCACCCCGGCGAAGAGAATGGACAGGGGAGAAGAACCGTAACGGGCTGGAGCCCAGGCGCCTGCTGATCATGGCGATCGCGGTCATCCTGCTTTTCAGATCGACGAAACTGCCCAAGTTCACCTGAGCGCGGGGAAGGCCATGCGGACCTTCAAGAGTGAACCAAGGCCATGAAGGACGCCGACACCGTACAGCGGGCCCCCGCCGCCCTGTAGCGACGACACGCCCGCCTGCCGTCAACTCGGTGCAGACCGTGGGCTCTTTGGAACCGGGGACGGATGTGCGACGGCGGCAGCGCGCTCACTTGTCGATCGCAACGCGGCCGCAGGAGTCGCCCGCGACCTCCGGTAGATGTGCCTCGCGGGACACACGCTGCCACCCGCCGCTGCCCGCCCGCATCAAAGACAGGGGAATGCCAACGGCCGCGGCCGCCCCGGCAGCCAGCAGCGTCGTGCTGCCGAGCCAGCCGCCCGCTGCGGCCGCGGTGGCCCCCGCTGTGCCGCCGAGTTGTCCCAGGACGAACCGGCGGCGTGGTGACATCGGGGTGATGACAGTCTTGCGGCCGGTGCGTCCGGTCCAGGAATTGCCCGTAATGAACGGCATGCCGCTGCGGCGCGCCAACCAGAACCCCGTGCGGACCGTCGGGCACCACACGATTCCGCTGTACGTCTCGCGCGGCAGCGCGTCGGATTGGCTTCCGCGCCCTCCGCGCAGGCGCACCCAGCGATGCGTGTTGACGCGCGTCAGCCACGCCCCGTCGCGGCGGCGCTGCCGGACCTTGGCGTGCAAGCCGCATCGGATCGCAAGGCATTGGAGCGCCTCGGCCTCCGTGCGATCCCTCCGGACGAAGCCGAACCCGTTGTCGTGCTGCCGGCTGCCGTCGCCGTCGACCAGCGCCTCCAGAAGCGCACGGCACTCGGCTTGCGGCCAGGCGAAGATGACATCGTAGGTCAGCGTTCCGGCGGGCACGACCGTGGTGAGCCACCGGGCGACGGTACCGCCGAGCACGAATTCGGACCGTGCGCATTTGCCGGATGCCGACGGCGCGCCGACGGATTGGACGCTGCTCAGCTCACGCCATTCGGCACCGACAGCGTCGAGCAGGTCACGGATCGCCTGGTACGTGTGCGGGTCCACTGTTCCGGACGGACTGATGACGGCTTGGCTGCCGTCGTACCGGCCCCGGCTAATGAACCAGCCGAGCAATGCGGCCAGATCCTCGCCTGGTCCTTCCCGGCCCTGAGGCGACCAGGGCGCTGCGAGTGGGACCTTGCAGTCCGTGCCGACGTCCTCGGCCGGCCTCACGTGCGTGCCGTCTTGTTCGGTCCACACGATCATCCGGTGCTTCGCCGTCAGGCGCTGGCTGCTGGACACCTGTTCAACGGTGATCAGTTGCTCAGTGACGTTGTAGCGGCTGAATGTCGCGGGTTCCCAGCCGAGTGTGCCGGTTACGGCGTCGTACGCAGCGATCAGGTCGCCGTTTTCCAGCTCGCTGTGGGGACGCCAGCCTTGCGGAGTGAGCGCCTGGGTTGCTTCGTCCACACAGGCGTAGTGCCGTCCGAGAAGCCACTCGCGGAGCATCGATCTCGTGTAGAGGTACTTGTTGTAGAAGTTCAAGATGGTGTAGGGCCAGAATCCGAGCAAGGCCTTCTTCCAGCCCACGACACGCGAGACTAGGTACGTCGTCAGCGCAGTATGGGCCATGAACCAATAGCCCATGTAACGGAACATGGACAGATGCTGCCAGGTGGCGAGGTTGTAGACGACGACGATGATCCACCACCACAGCGTCACGAGGTCGAACAAAGCGGTGCCGACCACGAGCAGGGAGCGCCAGTTCAGCATCAGACGCCGGTAGCGGGCCACGTTCTGGAAGTAACCGGCTGCCCACCGGGGCATCTGCGCCTTGTACTCCTTCCACGTCGCCGGATCGACGGTGAGGGTCAGGGCCTTGTCCGTGTACCACGCCTTGTAGCCGTGCTCATGCAGTTTCCAGGTGATGTCCATGTCGGCGCTGATCAAGCCGTTGGGAAAGCCCCCGACGGCCCGTACGACCTCGGTACGGAAGGCGTACGAGGCGCCCGTGAGGACCTGGATACGGCCGACCCGGCGCTGAGACAGCCGCCACCATTGGCTGCCGAGGCTGTAGGCAAAACGTCGTGCTTCGATGAAGAAGCCTGTGTCCTGGATGGGCAGGATTGACGAGCATGTGGCGTCGTAGCCCTTTTCTAGATCGGCCACCATCAGACTGATGCAATCCGGCTCGGGCCGTGAGTCACCGTCGAAGCCGACAATCACGTCTGCGGTGACGTGTGGAAGTGCGGCGTTCTGGTTGCTCGCCTTGTCCTTGAACGTCGTCTCCAGCACGAGCGTGGCCCCCGCCTGGCGGGCGACCTCGGCGGTGCGATCCGTGCACGAGTCCGCGATCACGATGAGTTGGCAGATGGGGTAGGGCTGGTCCAGGACGGCCCGGACCAGCTCCCCGATCGTCGCTTCTTCGTTGTGTGCAGGGATGACGACGGCGACCGTCAGGGTCATCCCTGGCCTTTCCAGAAGAAGAATCGCAGCACGGCTCCCGCAGCACTCATCGCCGCTGCGGCGAAGGTCAACACCATCGCTCCGATACCTGTATGGGCTAGTCCGTTGTACATGGTCTCTCCTCGTTGATCACAGCTCTCAGAGCCGCTCGATATGTGGGGCCTCCGGCATGACACCCCGCGTGTCCAGCACGTAGGGCGCCTCCGCGGCGATCTGGGTGAAGTCGAATTCCTTGTGCGCAGTGAGCAGCACGACGGCGTCGTAGTCCTGGTACGGCAGGGGGGTGAACAGGCCGTGGACCGTGCCGGTGACGTGCGGATCCACCGCATCGACGTGAGCGCCCTTCCGCTTCAGCTCCGTGACGACCTGGACGGCGGGGGACTGACGGGAGTCGGCTACGCCGGGTTTGTAGGCGAGTCCGAGCGCCAGGACGCGGGCATCTTTGAGGGCCTTGCCATGCCGGGCGTTGAGGGCGTTCTGGAGGCGGGTGACGACGTAGCTCGGCTGTGCCTCGTTGATGTCCTGGGCGAGCTCGACCAGCCGGAAGGGCTCTCCGAATTTCGTCCTCACGTGATGGCTCAGGAACACTGGGTCGACCGGCAGGCAGTGGCCGCCGACACCGGGGCCGGGCGTGAACTTCTTGAACCCGAACGGCTTCGAGCCGGCCAGGTCGAGCGTGCGCCAGACGTCCACACCGAGGGTGTGCGCGACCCGGCAAAGCTCGTTCACCAGCGCGATGTTGACGTGCCGGTAGGTGTTCTCGAACACCTTGGCCAGCTCTGCTTCTTCGAGGCTGTCCGCCGGGATCACGTTCTGCGTGATGCTGGCATAGAACTCCTGTACCCGGTCGCGGCATTCCTCGGTGAGCCCGGCGACGATCTTCGGGGTGTTGGCGAACGTCCACTGCTCGTTGCCCGGGTCGATACGTTCCGGGCTGAATCCGAGATGGAAGCTGATCCCGGCCCGCAGGCGGGAGCGGACTTCGAGGAGCGGCAGCACGATCTGGCGCGTTGTCCCGGGATGGGTGGTGGACTCCAGGACGACGGTCACGTCCCGGCGCACGTACCGCGCCAGCGTCTCTGTTGCCAGCCGGACGGCAGTGAGGTCCGGCAGCCGCTCCTTGAGCGGTGTGGGCACGGCGATGACCGCAACGTCGAAGCCGGCCAGACGCCGCTCGTCACACGTCGGCTGATACCGGCCGGACGTCAGTGCTTCCTGGAGGGCTTTGTCAGAGACGTCCCCGATGTATGACATACCGGAGCACAGCTGCTTGCAGCGCTGCTCGTCCACCTCGAAACCGATCACGTGGTGGCCCGCCTCGACGGCAGCCATGGCCAGGGGGAGGCCGACATAGCCCTGTCCCATGACGACAATGTTCATAGGCTTTCCTTCAGAGATACGTACCGTTGTGGCCGTGGGGCGGATCGCGCGCCGGCGGGGACCGAATGACGGCCGTCTCGCGCCAGCTGGGACATCGGCTTGGGCAGTCGCTCTGCCGCGACCGGGCCCCTATTCCTCCGATGCCGTGTCCTTGAGACACATCCGTCGGTCGGGGTGGTCCTCCGCTCTCGTCGAAGGGGACACCTCGTTGCCACGGGGCCGCATGTCCATCAGGCTGGTGACAGGGTGATGAGTCGGTGCGCACATGCGCGCAGCGCCGGTGCTCCGGCCTGGGCCGGTCAGCCGTCGGCAGCGAAGCTTTAGGGGGAACATCACTCTCCTTGGTCTCACGAAGGTGCGCTGACCCGCGATGGGCCGCGCCTCAGCCCGGCAGCGTTTCGGCGCTCATAGAGAAAGAGAGCGCAAGGCCGGACATATGATGACAATTGCCCCGATTGGTGTAGGAGGTCCGGTCTGTGGCCTCTGCCCGACACCCGTGCGTGATCACCCATGCATTGCTGTCAGCGCAGCTCAATGCAGACTCATCTGCTGTATCGAAAGTCGGTCATATCATGGTGAGTTGAGATGACTGACTGGTCAATCCAGTTTCTGACCGACATTCTGAGCTCCTCATTGTGTGCTTGCGGATCACCCGTGAGGGGCGGCACACGATCGGTACCTGCAGGCATTCCGCGGCGAACTTGTGCTACCCCTGAGCAGGACGCGTACCGACCGCTTGCGTGGTGCGCTGTTGAGAGCCTGCGCTGCTGGTCGGGTCGATGCAGAGCCAGTCGGCCATATGGCCCGGTCCTTAATCAGCACTCCCGGATCAGACGCACAGTGGCATTGCCATACACGGCCTGCGCCATTCGGCCTTCGAGTTGAAAGGTAATCCACCCTCTAGCCTGATCGTCGACCCGCTCACCACCTATATCGGAGACAACATGACCACGTGGCTGCGTTCCTTCAGCGCCTCGATCACGGGCCTTCTCGATGCCATCCCTTCGGCCGTGCCTTCCCCCATGAGTCGGGAAGAGGCTGCTTGGGTGCGTTCACACGCCTGGACGCCCGCGCTGCGCCGCATCGAACGCGCCCACCCCAACGGCTTCCATCGTTGGTGTGCATGTGAACGCGGCCTTTGTCACCCCTGCCGTGCGGGCTACCACGACCAGTGCGCCAGTACGGAGGGTCCGGCCCTGGATGATCGTGTCGGGACGATGACCGACCTCACCGGCGCCGTTGTCGCGCCAGTCCTGTGCGGCCCCGGCCGGCGTCCGTGCAGGTGGCTGTGTCCGTGCGCCCATCAGCGCGCGCGCCGAGAGGAACCTCAACCCGTCCGGGTCCCGGTAGGTGTCGTCTGAGACCGGCACGCATCCACATGAATACGCCAACGTCCCGCGAGTGCCTGCTCTTTGCCGAGCTTGCTCATCCTGAACGCTTGATTTGCTGAGCGATTGGTGCCAAGGAGGTGGCAATCTCCGTCAGCGGAGTAGCCCACGCCGGCAGGCACCGGTATGGATCTTCGTTTTACGGACTGTTGCCCTCGATGGTGTTCGTTAAGTGGCTCGCCCCAGTGATCGTCGCTGGCACAGGGTGGACTGAGCGACACGGTGCTGACCCGCACGGGCAGGGCAGCCTTGCGAGGGGAAAGAGGTGGGGTGGCCGCTCATGAGCGAAGTAGACGAGCCGGGCACCGGAGAATGCTGTCCTTCCGGAAGAAGTCGGTCAGCGCCGCTGGGTGTTCGCCCCGGACCTCCGTCGCCGTCGTGTCCCGACGAGGAGCGGGACACAAGGTGGACCGTCGCGTCATGTCGTTGTCGGGCGTTGGCCGGATCGGGTGCCCCCGCATCGGGCCGACTCGGTCACCCGACCGGTCGTGTCCGGACGAACCTGTGCTCAGCCTTCCGCCGTGAGAGCGGCAGTCCCCCCAGCTGTCGTGGCTGTCGTCCCGGTCTGCCGAACGTGTCCACATGCCGGAAGGCTGATGCCTCCTGGAACTTGCAGTGCGTGTCTCCGGGGCCACGTGGGCGGCGGGACTCCGGACCGAGGGGCCGATGAGATGTCACGCGACCACGACTACGCGAGGTACGTGACGCAAGCACCAGTGATGAACGCGGCCTGGGCGTTCGCTGAGACGTACTGGATCGACAAGGACATGCGGGGCGCATGGCGTGCCACGCATCCGACATTGCGTCGCTGCTGGACTCAGACCTGGTTGATCCCCCTCCTTGAGCAGGGGAGCGTCGGTGGGTACGACCCGAACGCGGTGGTCGAGGCGTTCGCTGAAGACGAGGTCGACCATGTGCTCTGGAAGCTTTTCGCCCGTGCACAGATCAAGCGGACCGCACCGGTGGCCGTTGACCGGGAAGCATGGGGAGTAAAGGCCGACCCGGAATTCGTGGCCCCTGATGTGGTACTCGTCAGGTTGCTGTCGATTCCGGCCGGAGGTGCCGTCCGCTTGGACGAGATGGTTGCCTCGGTGCCACTGCTGATGCAGTACGACGTCGAGCCTGGGTGGCGGCTGCTCAACTTCTTCAGTGATCAGATCCCGGTACCAGGCTGGCCTCCGCAGCTCGGTGGTGCGTGACGCTGTACGGCAGCACGACCGTCGGCCGAGCGGCGCCACCGTCCGGCGCGGCCCGGGCCTCGACATGATCTGCAATGGGACGATCATCCGACACCCCTGACTGTCAACCTGACGTCATCTATCCGCGCCTGACTGACGACACTGTATGGAAGCGCTTGTTTCAAGTGGGGTGGCCGAGTTCACACGGCGTACGATTTTGGCGGTGGCCAGGGGGCGTGTCAGAGAGACGGCGGCCGGGGTGCCCGCCTGTCGCTCAGCCCCGTCTCTGCTGCACGGCGAACCGCCCTCTCCGCTCGGTCCTCCTGGGCGTGAACCGGCATCGCGGCTGGGCAGTCAGGCCGGTGTCATCGTGCATGACCTGGGAAACATTGGCCGCATGTCGCGCGGACCGGACGGCGTACCGCATGGCGGGGGGATGGTCGCAAGCGTCCGCCGGGCGCGGCGTTCGACCATCAGCTGCCGAGTCGCGCTCACCTGCACTGTGTGTCTCACTCCTGTGTCCCGCGCATGGGCGAGCAAGGCGGCTCCTGTGCTGAAAGCGTTTTCAGACCCTCCAGGCGGGGCCTCGTCGGGCCTTACCGTCACTCGCATAACGCAGCGCAACTCCCGTCACAGGACGAACTGACAGGCGAGTCCGGCGCTGCGTGAGCGCGACCACACGAAGTGCCAGGGGAGTCCATGCGGCGTTTGAGTACGTCCCACTTGGAATCAGGGACAGAACGCCCCCGATTAGCCAGAAGCGCCAGTCAGCCTCGCAGTGGCAAGGCGCGGTGGTACCTGCCTCTGACGTTGGCCGTGGACGCGGCGGGTATGGGCGCACCCCTCCTGGCCGTATACACCGTCACGGACCAGCCGCACCCGGTGCTGGCCGCGTTCACCAGCGCGGCTGCCTGGCTGGGCGTGCGCGTGTCGCATGGGCGGTACGCCGCCCAGGAGCTGGGCGAGTCGCGGGGCGGCCTGCCGGTGTTGCGAGACTGGTTGACGCTCCTGGGACTGCTGGCGCTGATACGGGCTTTCACCGGTGAGGCCTCCGAGCCGGCTCTGGCACTGCTGGCGCTGTGCGTGGCACCGACGATGACGTTGCTGTGCGGGAAGGCGACGCATCGGCATCTGACCGCCTTGCGGCGGGAGACCCGGTCTGTGCACCGGGTTCTGGTGGTCGGGGAGCCGAGCGCGGCGTCCGAGGTCGTTCAGCACCTCGCGGCATGTACCCACCACGCGTATGTCGTAACTGGGGTCGTTCCCGTTGGTGAAGGCCACCCCATGGCCGGGGCGCCGGCCATGGACCGGATCTGTCCTGCGCCGCCTGCCGCCTGGGACGATGACCGGGTGCCGGTGGTGGCGGCCGCCGAGCGGCTGGGCGCGGACCTGGTGCTGGTGGCGCCGGGCCCGCTGCTGAGCAGCGATCGGCTGCGCCGCCTGTCGTGGGCCCTGCACGACCGGGGCCTGCGGATGGCCCTGGCACCGGGGCTGACGGACGTGGCGCCGCGCCGGCTGAGGACCACGACCGTCGCAGGGCTGTCGCTGCTGCACATCGCACCGCCCACGCGACGCGGGGCGCAGCTGGCGGCGAAGGCTGTACTCGACCGGGTGGGCGCGGGCCTCGGGCTGCTGGTGTTGGCTCCGTTGTTCGGGGTGCTGGCGTTGGCGATACGGATGGATTCCCCTGGTCCGGTGCTGCACCGGCAGACACGGATCGGTCAGGGGGGTGCGCCCTTCACGATGTGGAAATTCCGCACGATGGTGGCGGACGCGGAACGGCGGCGTGATGAGCTGGCGACGGCGAATGAGCAGCAGGGGCTGCTGTTCAAGATGCGCCGAGATCCGCGGGTGACCCGGGCGGGGCGCTGGCTGCGACGCAGTTCACTGGACGAGCTGCCGCAGCTGGTGAACGTGTTGCGAGGTGAGATGTCGCTCGTCGGCCCGCGCCCGCCGTTGCCGGATGAAGCGGCACACTACGACGAGGTGGAGGCGCGCCGACTGATCGTCAAGCCGGGCATGACCGGGCTGTGGCAGGTCAGCGGACGGTCCGACCTGTCGTGGGACGAAACGGTGGGGCTCGACCTGCGCTACGCGGACAACTGGTCGATCAGCGGTGATCTCGATGTCATAGCTCGCACCTTCCGAGCGGTCGTCGACGGCCGAGGAGCGTACTGACGTGGCCGGTGACTCCGGGGCCCGCTCCCGGGAGGGGGCGGCCGAGCAGGCCCTTCCCGCTGCCGGGGCCGAAGGCCGCGCAACGCAGGTCTGGGCCGTCGCAGGAAGACCGTGTGCGGGAGGATCCCGCACAGGAAATCGCGCCTCCACGTCCCCGCGGGGCGAAGCCGCGCGCCGACCGCCGACCTGGCGTTGCTCGCTTCCCCGCAGGGTCGGTCCCCGCCGATTATGCGGGGCCGGTACCCGCCGATTACGCGTGGACGGGCCCGGCCGATCAGGCTTCGGTGGTCGTGTGCCAGTTCTCGTAGACCGCCGCAATGCCGTCGCGAAGGGGGATCTTGGGCTTCCAGCCCAGGGACGAGATGCGCGAGATGTCGAGAAGTTTGCGGGGTGTGCCATCGGGCTTGCTCGGGTCGAAGGCGATGGAACCCGGGTAGCCGACGACGTCCCGCACCGTCTCGGCAAGCTCGCGGATGGTCAGATCCTTACCGCAGCCCACGTTGACCGGCTCATCGGCGTCGTACGAGTGCAGCAGAACCGTGCATGCGGCCGCGAGGTCGTCGACGTGCAGGAACTCGCGGCGCGGCGTGCCGCTGCCCCACAGCACCACCTCGTCCGCGCCGTTGCCCTTGGCCTCATGGAAACGGCGGATCAGCGCCGGCAGGACGTGCGAGGTTGCCAGGTCGAAGTTGTCGCCCGGCCCGTAGAGGTTCGTCGGCATGGCGGCGATGTACGAGGCGCCGTATTGCCGCCGGTAGGACTGAACCTGCACAATCCCAGCGATCTTGGCGAGCGCGTACGGCTCGTTGCTCGGCTCCAGCGGGCCCGTCAGCAGGGCGTCCTCGCGAATGGGCTGAGGCGCGTGCTTGGGATAGATACAGGAGGATCCGAGGAACAGCAGCCGGCGGACCCCCGCGGCGTGTGCGCCGGAGATCACGCTGAGCTGAATGCGCAGATTGTCCTCGATGAACTGCACCGGATATGTGCTGTTGGCCATGATACCGCCCACCTTCGCCGCAGCCAGCACTACCGCCTGCGGGCGTACGTCTCGCAGATACGCCGCCGTTCTGGCCGCATCCCGGAGGTCCAACCGGTCACGGCCTGCGCTGACCACTTCGTAGCCGTCGGCTGCCAAGCGGCGGGTGATCGCGGATCCGGCCAGTCCGCGATGGCCCGCCACGAAGATCCGGGACCCGCCCGGCAGTAAGTCGTTCCCTTGCGTCATAGCACCCATGGCTCCGGATTCTGCCAGGCCACTCCACGCACATCATCACCAGCAGGAATCAAGTAGCACCCCATACAGGAGACAAGATCCACCATGACCAAGACCGCACTGATCACCGGGGTCACCGGACAGGACGGCTCGTACCTCGCCGAACTCCTGCTGTCGAAGGGCTACACGGTGCACGGCCTCATCCGCCGCTCATCCTCTATCAACACCGAGCGGCTCGATCACATCTACCAGGGTCCGCAGGAGCCCGATCGCCGCCTCGTGCTCCACCATGCCGACCTCTCCGACGGCGTGGTGCTGGTGAACCTCCTGCGTGATCTGCGCCCTGACGAGGTGTACAACCTCGGCGCGCAGAGCCACGTCAGAGTCTCCTTCGACACCCCGCTCTACACCGCGGACGTGACCGGTGTGGGCTCGCTCCGGCTGCTGGAGGCGATACGGGCGAGTGGCATCGACACACGGATCTACCAAGCTTCGTCGTCGGAGATGTTCGGGTCCACCCCGCCCCCGCAGAACGAGTCCACCCCGTTCCATCCCTGTAGCCCCTACGGCTGCGCCAAAGTCTTCGGGTACTGGGCGACTGTCAACTACCGTGAAGCGTACGACCTCTTCGCCGTCAACGGCATCCTCTTCAACCACGAGTCGCCCCGCCGCGGCGAGACCTTCGTCACCCGCAAGATCACCCGCGCCGTGGCCCGGATCCGGGCAGGCTTGCAGGACCACCTCTACCTGGGGAACCTCGACGCCGTACGTGACTGGGGCTATGCCCCGGAGTATGTCGAGGCGATGTGGCGGATGCTCCAGCACGACAAGCCCGACGACTACGTCGTCGCGACCGGCACAGCCGGCACCGTGCGGCAGTTCCTGGAAGTCGCCTTCGCCGTGGCCGGGCTGGAATGGACCGATCACGTGCGCTTCGACCCCAAGTACGAGCGGCCGAGCGAGGTCGACGCGCTCATCGGCGATGCGTCGAAGGCGGAGCAAGTGCTCGGATGGAAGCCGCGGGTGCTGTGGCCGGACCTCGCCCGGATCATGGTGGAGGCAGACATATCGCAGCTGGAAGCTGAATTATCCGGTGTGCTCTTACGCTGACGGCCATTGATCGGCAATGGGCAGTCAGTGGCACGGCAATCGGTTTGTCAGTCGATGGAGTGGGCAGGGCGGCGGCATTTTTCTGCCGTTGCCTTCAGATGCGGTAAGGGGCTGGGGAAACACATGCGTGTTCCGGCGGGAGTGGGTACGGCCGTTTTATTCGCGGAGGCTGTGCGGTTGGGCTGGGCGAAAGCGGTGAGGGTGCCTTCGTCCGCGTTGCATGGGTGGACTGCGCCATGCCCGTCGGCCGCCGTTCACGATGGGCTCGGGGCCGGCGTCCGCGTCCGCCCACAGAAGCGACTCCGGACATCGGCGCGTGGGGTCACTGGTCGTGCACCGGCCGGCTGCTCCTTCGAGCCCATGCTTCACATGGGCAGATCGACGAGACCGCCATCCAGCCAAGCACGTTGCCCGCACAGTTCGCACAACACCACGACTTCGGCACCAGAGGAGCACAGTGATAACGATCAAGCCTGCGACGCGCACCAGGATGGGCCGCGTAGTCGCCACCTGTACTGGCGTGGTGACAGCGGTGCTCTTGGCGGGAGGGTGCGGCAGCGGGACAGGGCCCGATGACAGGCCTGCCAAGAGCCCGTCGATGGCGGTCTCAACTCCGACGCACACCACTCGGAACGACGCCGAGGTCCCGGCAGGCCCCACGGTGCCGAAGGCCGAACTCACCCCGGCCACTGGATCCTTCACCAAGAAGCAGAAGGAGTACCTGACCGGCCGAGTACCCAAAGGCGTCGACCCTGCAGCCATTCTGGAAGCCGGGCAAGACGCCTGCGACCGTATCGGTCGCATAGCTCAGCATGACCGCAATGCAGCTATCGACGCGATCCGGAGCGGAGAGATCGCCGGCGCCCGGGACGCCATCATCCAGCTCTGCCCAGAACACGAACCACTACTGGAAACAGCGGATAAAGAAAGCAAGCGGTGAGGAACTCCCATTGCTGTTGCATGTGGGGGTCGCTCAAGTGGAGCGGCGGCAGTACGTGTCGACAGAATACCGGAAATGAACTATCGGAATGAGCGGGTTGAGGAAGAGTGTGGGAAGGAATATGCGATTGCGTGCGCGTTCGGTGGGGGGTGGTGCGGCCGTCTTATCGGTGATGGCCGGGTCATTGGTCGGGCTGGGCGTGGTGGGTGCTCCGTCGGCGGGCGGTCTTACCCCTCCGGTCGCGATGACGGCGGGGGCGCTGCCGACATGGCAGACCAATGGCATTGTGTGGGCGATGGCCCATACCGGCGGTGTGGTGTTCGCGGGGGGCACGTTTTCCACGGTCAGGCCGCCGGGTGCGGATGCGGGGACTGATGAGCGGCCGGCGGTCAATTTTGTGGCGCTGGATGCGGCGACTGGTGTCCCGACCTCGTGCAAGCTGTCGTTCACGGTGGGTAGGGGCTCGGCAACGGTGCGGGCGCTGGCGGTGTCTCCAGATCGCAAGGTGTTGTACGCGGGTGGGCGTTTCGGGGCGGTCAACGGAGTCAAGGTGAGCAATCTGGCGGCCATCGACATCTCCACGTGCATGCCGAAGGCCGGATTCAAGGTGTCGGTGGATGCCACTGTGCGGACGCTGGACGTCACCGGTGAGGCGGTATATATCGGGGGCGACTTCACCAATGTCGCGGGGCAGCGCCGCCGTTACTTCGCCTCCGTCAGCAGCACTACTGCGGCGCTGCGCCCCTGGACGTCCAACGCCGACGAGCCCGGCCGGGCGATCAAGGTGGCCCCGGACGGGAAGAACGTCATCCTGGGCGGCGACTTCTTCCACCTCAACGGGGCTGACTCCCACGCCCTCGCCGTCGTCAGCAGCATCAACGGCACTCTCACCAAGAACTACCCGGCAGGCTTCATCGACGCCAAGTCGGTGGTGAAGGACGTCACCACCGACGCCACTGGCTTCTACACGGCCAGCGAAGACGTCGGCGGCACGGACGAAGGCCGGATCGCCTTTAATCTTTCAAACTTCAACCAACGTTGGCGGGACACCTGCAGGGGCGCCACTCAGGCGGTCGAGGTCCACATGGGCGTGCTGTACTCCGCCTCTCATGCGCACGACTGCAGCAGCATGGGTGAATTCCCGGAACTACATGAGCGCCAGCATCTGCTCGCCGAATCTGTCAAGAATCCGTCGCTGCTGGGCTGGTTCCCCGACACCAACGACGGAATCGGCGAACATATCGGGCCACGTGTGCTGACCAGCGCCTCGAAGCATGGCACCGACTACATGTGGGTCGGCGGTGAGTTCACCACGGTCAACAACAAGCCGCAGCAAAGCCTGACCCACTTCGCCAGCCGTCCGGACGCCACGCCCCCCTCGGTCCCGCGGCCCAGCGTCACCAGCACCGCACCTGGCCGGATCGATGTGCGCTGGCAGTCAAGCCTCGACCTCGACGACAGTAAACTGACCTACCGGGTCTATCGCGATGACTCCCGCACACCCATCTACACAGTGACCGGGTCATCGCTGTTCTGGAAACGCCCGCAGCTGACCCTCACGGACACCGACGTCACCATTGGATCCACCTACCGATACCGGGTCACCGCAAGCGACGGAACCAACACCAGCCGATCCGCACCCATCACGATCACACTCACCGCCCAGCCGCCCAACACCCCGTTGCGCCGCGGCTACAACCCCGGCCAGGGCAGCCACGTCGCCACCTCCCGGCCCCTGCCGCCCGGATTCACCCTTGAGGCGACCTGGTATCTCTCCAGCACCCGGCAGCCCGGCACGGTCCGGCTCTACGAATGCCAGGTCGGCAAAGGCTCCTTGTTGACCCGTGACCCCGGCTGCGAACGCCAGCGCCCCCTAGGCCCTGTCGGCTACATCCGCACCATCCACATACCCGGAACGATCCCCCTCTACCGCTGCTACGTCCCGGGCAACGGCGACCACTTCGTATCCCCCCGATCGGACTGCGAGGGCCCCTACGCCAGAGAGTCCCTTCTCGGCTACGCCACCCCGTGACGTCCGCTTCGGCCACCGCGCCGTCCAGTCGATTTACCGCTGCCGAAAGCGGCGGAGAAAGGAAGTACGGGGTGACGAAACTCCCCATTGTCGTGGCGATACCGACCAAGAACGAGGCCGCGAACATCACCGCGGCCATCCGGTCTGTCATCGATCATTTCGAGGCCGTGGTGGTCGTCGACTCGCACAGCACCGACGACACCTGCACGATCGCGAAGTCGCTGGGTGCCGCGGTGGTCCCATACGAGTGGGACGGCGCGTACCCGAAGAAGAAGCAATGGTGCCTGGATCATGTGTGGCCCCAGATCCCATGGATGCTGTTCCTCGATGGCGACGAGCGGATGAGCCTCGAGCTGCTGGCAGAGCTGCGATACCTCTTCTCACGTCCGCAGGAGGTCGCGGCGTTCGACATCCCGCTGGACTACTGGTTCGCGGGCCGCCGGTTGCGGCACGGCTACACCATCGTCAAACGGGCGCTGGTGGACCGTAAGCGGTGCCATTTTCCGGTGCTGGAAGACCTGGACGCGCCGGGCATGGGGGAACAAGAGGGCCACTACCAGCCGGTGGTGGAGGGCGGGGCGGCGGCCGTGCGGCGGCTGAAGTCACCGATAGAACACGAGGATCTCGACCCGGTGCGCACCTGGTTCGATCGGCACAATCGCTATTCGGACTGGGAGGCGTGGCTGGAGCACCACCCGGAGGCGAAAGAGGTCATTCGCCAGGCCAAGACGCGGCAGGGTCAGTTGTTCCACAAGGCGCCGCTCAAGCCGCTGGTGTCCTTTGCCTACGCCTACGTCTACAAGCGGGGGTTCCTGGATGGTCGGGCCGGTTTGGATTATGCCCTGGCCATGGCCTTCTACCGTTGGCAGATCGGGCTCAAGGAAAGGGAAATCGCACGGCATTACTGTAGATCCGCACGACGCCCCTCACAACCTTCAAGCGCCGGCGACGCCAGAGAGAATAATTATCATGCCATTTCTGATTTATAGCTCACTGAGCGGAGATGGAGCCGGGAAGTGGTTTCGCATGCCTATTTTTTCGTGGCGTATGGGGTACCCTCGAACAATCGCTGGGCTCTCCACATGGCAATGGTGGACACCCAGGTCAATTTGGCATGCAAGGAAGATGAGCGATGGTACGTCACATGCAGCACTGCAAAGAGCTGGGATTGAGGTGGAATTTGGTACTGCGAGTTGGTGCCGTCGCCTCCTCCGTTTCCGCTGGATTTATGTTAATCGTTGCGACGAGCGCGTCCGCCCGCGAGCTCGAAACGCATACGCAATCGCTGCAGCCTACGCAGAAACGGCAAGGACCCGCGCTGGCCAGCCCTCAGCCGCAGTCCGGACACTCCGACACCGCAGGAGACGGCGCCAAAAGCTCCGAGAGGTTTGTCAGCGGCGATGACGGAGTGAAGACTTGGTCGGGTCCTTTGGCACGCAATCACGTCACCGGAACCGTCAAGTACCCGACCCACCCGCCGGTCGGCGGCCCACACAACCCGGTGTGGCTGAATTGCAACGGCGACGTCTACACCGAGCCTGTCAGGAACGAGAGGGCTGTGCATTCGCTTGAGCACGGCGCGGTCTGGGTGACGTACAACAGCAAGGCCTCGAAAGCCGACGTGAACGCGCTGGCGGCGAAGGTGAAGAGGACGCCGTACACGATGATGAGCCCCTACGAGAACCAGAAGGAGCCCCTCATGCTCACCGCGTGGGGCCATCAGCGCACGGTGACGAGCGCGATCGACCCGGACGTCGACAGGTTCTTCGAGAAGTACGTCCAGGGCCGGCAGACGCCCGAGCTGGGCGCCCCCTGCATGGGCGGGGCGATGAACTGAGGATTCGCCGAACTGGAGGCGCATCGGCTGGAACGAGATCGGCGGGGCCGCAGTGACGATCTCGTGCGACCCGTGGGCACATGTGCTGGCCGGCGAGGGCGGCACTGGTGAGCAGCAGGGGTTTACTGAGTCGCCGTCTGAGGTGCGATCGCCGGGGCGGCGGACCGGGTGCCCATAAGCTGATGGAAGGTGCCCGGGACCGGCAGGGTGCTCCAGCGGCTGACCGGCCAGGCGACGACGATGGCGCGGCCGATGACCTTGTCCACGGAAACCATGCCGCGGTTCTTGTCGAACTGGTTGTAGCGCGAATCACTCGAGTCCTGCCGGTGATCGCCCATCACCCAGATGTAGCCCTTGGGGACCTTCACCTTGAACTGGCCGCCCATGTCGTCGAAACTGCACGGCGTGTTACCGGGGTACACGTACGGCTCGTGCAGCGCGTGGCCGTTGACCAGCAGTGGTCCGGTCCCCTTGCACTCAACGGTGTCACCGCCGATGCCGATCACGCGTTTGATGAGGTCCTTCTCGTCCGCCGACGGCATCAGACCGATCCAGCTGAGAACCTTCTTCACTGGGCCAGGTCTCGGCGTCGGCTCGCCCGCCAGCCATGTGTCCGGGTCGTGGAAGACCACTACCTCGCCACGCGCGGGTTCGGAGCCGAACCACGGGGTCAGCTTGTCGACCAGGACGCGGTCACCCACCTGAAGCGCGTTCTGCATCGAGGCGGACGGGATCGAGAACGCCTGCACCAGAAATGTCTTGATCAGCAGCGCCAGCACCAGCGCGATGCACATCAGGATGGGCAGCTCCTTCCACAGCGAGCCGTGTTTCTTCGGCTTGGGGGAGACCTCTTCCGCCCTGTGGTTGTCGCTCGGGTCTTGCCCACCCGCTTCCCTGTCGTCGCCGGGCCCCTCGAAGCTGCTCCCGGGGGTCACGGCGCTGTCCGCAGCTGGGACGGCTGCCGCCACACGGCGTCCGCGCCCCTCATCGGCACTCCCGGACCGTGCGTCAACCGGCAGATCCCCCATGCCGACTCCTTACTCAGCTCAACCAACTCCTTTGCATCGTCCGGATATGCGAAACCGACTCGACGAGGGGGTATGGGCGGCCACGACTCGTTTCCACTTGTGTGCCGGGTGGCGCCCTGCACCCGCTGCCTATATGACGCCACGACGAAGTGGACTATTACGCCGACCCCAGCGCCTTTGAGTGTGACATGGAGCACAGTGACCCGAGGGAGGGTCGCCGTCCACAAGAACCTCACGAGCCGTGGAGCACGTTCCGCAGGGGTTCCTGCTCTCGGCTGAGCACAGACCTGGAACCAGATCGCGTCACGGCGCCACGGGCGGCGGGCAGACGAATGGCAGGATGAGGTCCGTACACGTGGCTTTCCTTCGCAGCTCCTCGCTTCGGTCGAGGTCCTCCTGGATCTCCTTCCGGCGCCTCTGTTGGGATTCGCTGGCCTCGTCCTCCACTCGTTTCTGCACCCTATTGTTCAGGTCCTGCCGCTGGTTTTGGTCGGCCGTCCGCGGCTCTTGCAGCCCGGCTTCCCTCTTCTCCCTTTGCGTGGCGGTGTCCTGGTTTCCCAGCACGCTGTTGTTCAGGTTGTGGAGCTGTTGGTAGAGCTCCTGCCTCCTCCGCTGGTTTTCCTCTTCCCGCCTCCTTTGCTGGCCTTCCTCTTCCCGCTTCCTCCGCCGCGCTTCCTCATCTTGGTCCCGCCCGTCGGCCATCGCCGGATGCGTCGCCAACTGGGTGGCCTTCGTACGCCGTGGAACAAGTCCAGCGGCTCGCTGGGCCGGTTCGGTGAGGCGGTGGTCTTTCGCCCGTTCAGTGGCCTCGTATGTCCCCCGGACCGTGTGCGGCCTGTCCGTTACACCCGGAGCCGCTGTTGCGACCTGCGAAGTACCCCACAGCCCAACTGTGCCCATCGCGAACACTGTGGTGAGCAACCCCTTCGAAACGCGTTTCTTCATCTGTGTCAGTCACCGATCTCTCCTCGGAGGCATTTTCCAACCAGAGCGTCACGCCTTCTTTAGGTGACGCTCAGGTGCCCCGGACGGGTGAGGGATTCGGCGACTGCGGGTAGGGCTGTTGCCGGCCAGCGGTGCGAACTGATGAAGGCGATCACCCCGGCGGCATCGTGGTGTGCCCGCGCGGTGGTGGAGTCGATACCGACCAGGGACAGGTCCACCTCACCCCGCTTCCGCGATCAGGCCCTCCAGCAGCGTCTCGAAGACGCCGGCGTCACGCCACTGCCGGAAGCGGGTCTGCACGGTCGACCAGGCGCCGAACTCCTGCGGCATCTCCCGCCACTGCCCGCCGGCCTTGAACCGCCAGATCACACCCTCGAACTGCTGCCGGAGCCGCTCGGGGTACGGGCCGTACTCGCCTATCGGCAGGTACGGCCCGATGAACTCCCACTCTGCGTCCGCCAGTTGCACTCGCGTCACGCGAGAAGACCTACCGGACAGGACCCGGTCGCCAGAGCGAATCCCGCAGATTGATCACGACTCGATACGCGCCCTAGGCCTGGCGCGCGACACTCACCGCCTCAAAGCCTCTGGGGCTGTAGTACCGGTCCCCTTTCGGGCGTTTCACAAGCGCGCAATCTTGCGGAGGATGCCTACCATTTTCCGATCCATCCCCGGTCAAACCTCTTCGGTTGGGCGTAACACTGTAGCAGTCATGACCGGCATGGCCTGCGACCTTTTATAGCCGCTGAGCTCGGGGTGAGGTCTAGTGAACAGTGGGTTGCTAGAACGTCCCCACCGGGTGATGCCTGTATGGTTACCGCTGTTCTATAGCGACCCGCTGGAGATTGCGTCTGGCCAAGGCTGCATGTTGAGCGATGTTCAGGGCGTGGACTACTTAGATTTTGATTCTGGAATCGCAGTAAATGTGCTGGGCTACGACGTTCCTGAGATTCGGGACGCTATCGAGCGACAGTTGGCGACAGGTGTGGTGCACTCCTCGACCTTGTACCTCATCCGGTCGCAGGTGGAACCCGCCGAGAAGATCTGCGAGCTGAGCGGATCGTTGATCCGGTGGTGTTTTTACCACTTCGGCCACAGAAGCTGGGGATACTGCGCTGATGCTCGCCAAGCAGTACTGGCGGAGCAGCCAGGTGATCGCACTGCGTGGAGCTTACAACAGAGTCGCATACCGCGAGCGCGAGCAGCAGTGCACCAGCTGCTCCTCGGCTGCGCGGTGCGGGCCCGGGCGGTGCCTGTACGAGTCGGTTGGCCGTCTCCAGGACGCCTACCTCGCTCAGCAGCGGCGGTGACGTTGACCCTGTCAGGTGAGACAAGACCGCAGCTTCCTGCCTACGCGGCGCTGTTCAACCAGGCCGATCGCCCGCACGACGGGCGGTTGGTCTTTCCCACGCCTCTGGCCCGGCACGGCTCGGGCTCGTCCCGTCAGGAGTTCTCATGCAGTGCAGCACCCAGCTCGACACGGCCCCAGCCGCTGTCGGCACCACCCGGCTGCCGACCTCGCTGTGCACCCACATCCCGAAGTGCCCGGCGGCCGACAGCCCGGACCGGGAGGCCGCGCACACCATCACCAGCCACCCGGAGCAGGGATGGAGCCTGCTGTGCAACGGGGTCCTGGTCTTTGAGGACACCGGCGAGGTGCTCCCCGACGGCCGCATCGTCGCCCCGCACCGGCCCGTCCCGCCGCCGACGACGAGAAAACCCTGTTCGTCGCGTACATGAAGGTGTTCGAGGGTGTTGGACGCCGGCCTGGGGGCAGGCGTCGGCAAGGGTCCGGGTGGTGTACGGGCGCCGTGGTCGGTGTGCATGACCGCCCCGGCGAGGCTGCCGCGGGTGCGTTCGGCCGCGGCCAGTGCGTCGATGACGAGAGTGGTACGCATGTGATCCGCGATCGCCCAGCCGGCCAAACGGTGCGAGGCGAGGCCGATCACGGTGGCCAGGTAGAGGAACTTGCCGCCCTCCAGCGGGAGTAGGTGATATCGCCGACGTACTTGGTGTTCGGTTCAGTGAACCGTTTTCATCCTGTCCTGCTGGGGTGAAGGTGCAGGTCAGCGGTGTGGGGTGACGAGACGAGGCTCCTGGTCGTTGCGGTGGTGTTCTCTACGCACCACGCATCGTCCGAGGAGCCTCGCTTGGTCCCGTATCGTGCCACGATCGATGTCCCGTATGAGCTGGTTGAGCATGTGTCCTGGCTCATCTATGCCCGAAGGTGTGAACGTCGCTCGCGATGGCGCAAGTTGGGCTGCTTCAAGCAGGCCCTGCTGGCGCTGGTACACCTGCGCAAGAACGAGACGCTGCCCCAGCTCGCAGCGGGGTTCGGCGTCTCCACCGCGACCGCGTGGCGGTACGTGCACGAAACTCTTGAGGTCCTGGCCTCCTGGGCACCCGGCCTGCACGAGGCCCTCGCCGGCTTGGGCGAAGGGGACTTCGTC